>NZ_MPQG01000001.1:0-436311 GCF_002020255.1 Solemya velum gill symbiont
GAACAATCGTCCCCGAAAATGTCTTGGCATTAAAACGCCCAATCAAGTATTTTTCGGGATTAACCCATCCGTTGCACTAGTGAGTTGAATCCGCGTGATGTAAAAACTCTTCTTGATACCGATAAAAATTTCACTCGGGAATTCAATAGTGATGTACAAAAAAGAATGCTGACCGAAGATAACTAGTCAATTAGCCCAGCTGCTCAAATCAATCATCACTCAAGTGCAAAAAAGAGATCGTCACCCGTTGTTGGCTCAAATTCTGATCGCTGAAAAACGACAACTTTGCCGTCATCAATTTCTTGCTCTCAGGAAACAACACGCACACTCTCTATATCACTATCTCTGTTAGCGACGAATAATTGAGGTTCTTTTCCTTGCCATGATGAATCCAGGTGAATGCGAATCTCCTCTTTTCCTATTTCGCCTTTCCATGAGGCACCAGTCGCAAGAATATAGTCGAAAAACAGATACTTTTTCTTGTCATCCAACACCTTTAGCCATTCCGATGAAATACTGTCTTTCATCACTCTCCTTACTTCTTTATTTCCCTCAACATGGCGTGTAAATACTTCGGGTGACTGCCATGGAATATTCAGCGTGTAATTAATTTCTACAACCCGGGCTGTCATTGCTGGAATGGACGCTTCCCATAACAAGAGTTGCGATACAGGCTCACCGGACATCAATACATCTTTCAAAGCCGGGAATTGTGAGTCGGAAATATCTACCGCTTTCATCTCGCCTCCCGTTAATTCAGAGGAGAGGTGAAACAGACGCCAAGGCAATTTATTTCCACTTGTAGCAACATAAACAGGAGCAGGTTGGCCATCGTTCGAAGCCGTGAATGATTCAAGGCCATACTGACTGTACACCCTGTCACCGAGAGGAAAGCCGATTACAATGCGGGCATCTGCATCACTTTGATTCTCCAGTGTGAAGGCACCCTTGCCATTGATCGGTATTTTTTCATCAGGACTTTCTGTTTTTTCACCGATATAAATATCAACTTCTGCATCAAGCATTCTGACCGAAGACGATTGCTCCCTCTCGGAGACGACTTCACCCGGTATGGCAGCAGATGAGTATCGTTTAGGTCCATATGTAAGCTCTCCGACAAATTCAATGTCTGCCCATGATGCTGACCATAAAAAGAAGTTGAGGATAATGCAGAATGGAACCGTTGTAATATGCATCGTACTTCACCATTGAATCATGAATGAGTTGAAATACTCATGGATCAGAAGCCAGTTTGGACTCCCTTTCCACCTCTTTCAGTCTTGTGTGTAATTGCCATACTTCTTTTCTCCTTCGCTTGACCGCCTCTTCACTCAGGTGAACCCTTGTGTCAAAAGTTTCCCCTGAACGTATCTCGTTCTCCAGAGGCATCATCCTGGATAAGAGTATTGACTCGGCAAATGCCCTCTGGACATCAACAGGCGCTTTTCGCCGCATGATTTCCATATATTCAACTTCTGACTCAAGCATGATCACTTGAGATCTCCTTTGCGTATACTCCTCTTCATTGACATCTGCCAACTCAACAGCGGGCTGAATTTTCTCAATCATCGCTAGACAATTTTTTTCTGCGATAGCTTCGTCAATGACTCGATTGCGGTAATTATAACACCTTGTTCTTGTTGGGTTTTCTAGTATTTTTTGAAATAATTTTTTGAAAGAAAGCACCGCAGAGTACACCCCCCTTCCTTTACAGGAGGCACCCCCACTTCGGATTTTGCATTTGAAGCCGGGGCTGGAGTCCCTACCCACAGGCAGAAAACATTTTCGACTTCGAAAGCGGTGGCTAACCTGCACTGCGCGCCGCTTCTTTTGCGATGCCGGCTAGCCGCCATCGCTTGGGCCTCCTTCTTGTGTCATTTACACAAGAGGAATATTCCCATGAAAAACATACATCTCTCTTCCGTTACCTATATCACCCACCGCCCGGTGACTGCAGAGGATATTATTGCTGAGGCTTTGGGTTTACTCGAGACGCAGCTTCGTGCGCATGGCGACATCTCGCTCACCTCTCCTGAAACGGTAAAGGACTACCTGAAATTGCGCCTGGCAGCTCGTGAACGCGAAATCTTCGGCGTACTGCTGCTGGATACCCGTCACAGGCTAATCAGATACGAGGAGCTCTTCCACGGCACCATAGACTCTGCGACGGTTCATCCAAGAGAAGTCGTGAAAGCAGCGCTGCAGCACAATGCAGCGGCAGTGATCTTCACTCACAACCATCCCTCTGGCCTCTCCGATCCCAGCGAGGCAGACAAGATGCTGACGCAGAAGCTGATCGGCGCTCTGTCATTGATTGATGTCCGCGTGCTTGACCACTTGATTGTGGGCGCTGATGAGCCGTACAGCTTTGCGGAACATGGGCTGCTTTAACTCTCGTGCCCTGCATGAAGCATGAAGTGCGTAATTCTAACTGCGGAGCGTCAACACGGACTGAACATAACGCATGATTATGCGCCCTCCTTCGTCAGGTCCGGCTCTCATCCGCATAATCTGCGTTATATTAAATCGCGTTGTACAAGATGTATTTACTCTGAACGACCGCTTCCGACCCAAAGTGGTCATTCTCTCAACTCTAGTTGTCCCAGTTAGCCCATCACACTCAAGGGAGATGTTATATGCGAAGAAGCACTTTGAAGTTGGACTACTCGTAGGAACATACAAAAAACGGCGCCAACGGGCGCCGTTTTTATATCTTCTGGTTTATTTATAACCCAGATTTCACAGCATCTACTGCGTCCTCCGCCTTTTCCATCATGGTTTTCTCTTCCATGCTTGGAGTTGAGGCTTCCTCAGCGGCTGCTTTTGCTGCGGCTTCTTCAGCGGCTACTTTTGCTGCGGCTTCTTCAGCGGCTGCTTTTGCTGCGGCTTCTTCAGCGGCTGCTTTTGCTGCGGCCTCTTCAGCGGCTGCTTTTGCTGCGGTCTCTTCCACAACCTTTGTATCTGTGGCAGGCGCAGAACCTTGTTCACTCTGAGAACAAGCACCTAGCAGAGCCAGACAGCCAGCGAGAATAAATGTGTGATATTTCATTCGTTGTTTACTCCTTAAAGACATTATCCAAGCTTGCTAAAGCAAATATTGCAAAAGCAGCTTTATTTGGAAATCAGTAATAACGATCACCAACTAAATAATACAGCAATACCAGTGAATGAATGCTGACAAAAAACAATTTATTCTTCATCACACAATTTGTCGTCAATTCGTACGACGAGAAGAATTAGCAGCTTAGATGTGCAATAAAAGCATGCGGCTAATTACTGTCAATCAATGTCTGCTTATGGCCGAAAGCAGATCTTCACGAATTTCACCGGGTTAGCCTAGTTAAACGACCGCTTCCGACCCAAAGCGGACATCTATTCTTGATGCTCAAGAAAGTCGGCTCGCCTATCAGATACTGACAAACGCACTCCATCGAATAACATCTTCTCGATTTCCTGTGACGGAAACGGCTTGCTGAAGTAAAAGCCCTGCATAATCGTACAACCAATTCGGTTCAGGAATTGCAACTGCGAAACCTCTTCAACTCCCTCCGCTACGGTTTGAAGTTTCAAAGCCTTGGCCAGGGCGATAATCGCCTCACAGAAAGAGGCGCTTTCTTTATTTTCTGGAAGCCCCTTGATGAAGGCGCGGTCTATTTTTAGCGTGTCGAACGGCAAGTCCATCAGGCTTGAGAGGGATGAATATCCCGTACCAAAATCATCGATGGCAATTTCCAAGCCCAGGTTGTGCAGGTCGTTGAGTAAGGATTCCGCATACTGCGGGTCGTCCATTACAGTGCCCTCGGTAATCTCCAACTCGACATGGGATGGTGACACTTCGACTTCCTGCAACATTTTCTCGATTATCGCCAGGAAATTCTTATTTTTGAATTGAACGGGGGATATGTTAATGGCCATCCTGAGATGATCAAAGCCTGAATCGTGCCATCTTTTTAAACACTTGCAGCTTTCTTGCAACACCCAGTAACTGACATCAGTAATCAGCCCCGTTTCTTCCAGTACCGGTATGAACTGATCCGGAGAAACCAGACCATGTCCGGGACGGTTCCAGCGTAACAAGGCTTCTACACCAATGAGGCGGCCATCCAGTAAACTAACCTGTGGCTGGTAATGCAAGACATATTCTTCATTATCGAAGGCAGAGCGTAACGCTGTTTCCAGAGCGACTCGTTCATGTACGGATGCCTGCATTTCAGGATCATAGAAACTGATCCTGTTACGACCGGCTGACTTGGATTTATACATCGCGAGGTCAGCCTGCTTCAATAGTGTTTCGGCAGAGATTGTTTCACCATCAAACAGGCTGATGCCGATACTGGCAGTACTATGATGAGAAAAGCCATGTAATGTGTAATTTTGACCCAGTGCGTTCAGAACTTTTTCAGTTAACACTTCAGTGACATTGGCCGCCTTCATTTGTTCTGGAGGAAGTTCAGCGAGCAAGATGACAAACTCATCCCCACCGAGACGTGCAACAGTGTCGACTGCTCGTGTGGACGATTTCAGGCGCTTTGCAACCTGAGCAAGGAGCTCATCGCCTATGTCGTGACCACGCGTGTCATTAAGGTTCTTGAAGTGATCAAGATCGATCATCAAGATAGCGTTGTATTGATTGTGACGCTTGCCCGCAGCGATCAGTAGATCCAGGCGATCCATTAACAGGGTTCTGTTGGGAAGTCCTGTTAGTTGGTCATAGAAAGCCAAATGCTCGATTTTCTCCTCGGCTTCCTTTCTTTCTGTAATATCCGTGTGTACGCCAACAAAATGACTGATTTCACCCTCATCATTGGTAACCGCGGAGATGGTGAGCAACTTGGGATACACTTCACCGTCCTTGTGTTTATCCCATATCTCTCCATGCCAAGAGCCATCGTTGTTGATGTCATTCCACATTTTCTTATAAAAAGCGGCGTCATGACGTCCAGACTGGAACATGCGTGGGGTATTACCTATAACTTCTTCGGCTGAGTATCCGCTCATCTCACAGAATGCGCTGTTGACCTGTAGAATCCTTATTTCTGCATCCGTGATCATCATCCCTTGCTGTGACTCAAAAGCCGTTGCAGCGATCTGTATCTGTTGCTCAGACTGTTTGCGGTCGCTGATATCGCTATGTGTGCCGATCATGCGGACCGGATTATTATCGGCATCGCGGACAACGACCTTTCCACGGGCAGAGACCCATTTCCAGTCGCCATTCTTGGTTTGCATCCTGAATTCGGCAGAGTAGGATGTTCCCACTCCTTTATACATATAATCCTGAATCCCTTGTTGCACATATTCCAAATCGTCAGGATGTATTGCCCCGAACACTGCAGAGCCCGTACCGGGGAACTCATTCTCTTCATAACCGAGTATCGCGTTCCAGTTTTTTGAGAAGGTGGCCTCGTCAGTTTGGGGATTCCAGTCCCATACACCATCGCCTGCACCATCAAGCGCAAATCTCCACCGCCTTTCGCTTTGAGTCAGTTCTTCCGACATTGTCATGCGCGACTTTTCTTTGTTCATAGCAAGCCAGAAAGGAAAGATCAAAGAAAGCATCACAAATGAGGTAGTGGTAATCACATAACGCCACTTTTCGTGACCTTCCTCTGCCTCTTTCCCTAATAGATGCAAAATATAGGGTTCAAGCCAGTGCTCCCAAAGGACAGCGAGACCAAATGTAGATAGGACAACTAATACAAATAGGAGGAAGTAGGGTAAACGATCAATACGCTGATTATTCATACGAAGCTTTTCAATCGCACCTATCTAATCATCTTCAGTGATTCACGTATTGTGTAATTCACAGCGCATGAATATTAATAGACGATAGATAATTATCAATTATGTATCGAATGTAGCACCTATTCAGATGAAAATCTAATTGAGTGGATTGGAGAATAAGATATTGCGTGTTGATTTACACACGTTAAAAGCTTCGAATATTGGGACTAGAAGCATGTTATACGAATGACTGCTTCTGGCCGAAAGCGGACAATCTGGGTGATATTCCGCCTCAGCCTGGCTGAATGGCAGCTAACGACCCAAAACGGTCATTCTACATAATACGTTAACTGCACTATTCCTGATGCAATTCAGCATATGGAGGGATACTGAGTCCTGCATCTAGAGCAGCCTCTCTTACTTTCTTGGGAAGTGGAATAGGCCGCTTACCTTCGTACTGTGTTGCTCTCCATTTTCGAGACGACATTACCGGTTCTCTCGCTTCCATCACCGGGGAATCCGGGGTGGGTGCATCAGTTCCCCATACTGCATCAGGGCTAGTGCATAAACTGTCAGGACTGCTCGAAGGGCCATATTTCAGTTTTGTGTAAACATGCACACCTACCTGTTCATAAGGCTTGTGTACCCAGTCGATCCACCAGACCAGGTTTGCATGTAAATCGTTATTTGCATCATGAGAAGGTCCCGTGGCATCTCTTAGCTTAAAGGTAGTAAGTATCTGGGCGACACCCCGCATTTGATCCATCGCTCTTTCTAGCGCTGAAAAGTCATCAACAAATTTATGCTGGGCAGCGAGATTACAGACATAGTGCGCCCAGATACGCAGCCTCATGGCAATACGGTATTGATCAGCAACGTACTCAAGCTCCGGATACCATACATCATTGCTCTCGCAGGGCTCAGGATATGCCGGGATCGACTCCAAAAGGGACTGTGCAGTAACCTTGGCAAATTCCAGATGGTGCTGCTGAAGTGAGGCCTCTTCGTCAGTCATCCGCCACATGATGATGGGAAGAACCTCAGTCTGCTCCTTCGCTTCTGCAACATTTCCACGATAAACCTCTTCCTCACATGTCTTGATTGCATCTTTAGCTGCTTCAACCGCTGCTGTAATCTTATTCATATAATCCTGAATGATCGGATGCTGATTGACCGAATCGTGCGAAGTTATCATCGGAAGAGGTACATCGTTACCGGAACTACCCGTTGGAGTATCCTTCACAGGCCCATCAGCTACTTGCGGTTGCAGTTTTTCCGTATCGTATGTACTGCCTATCGGAAGAGAGGCTTCGTTACCGGAACTACCCTGTGGCGCATCTTCTGCCGATTCATTGTCTGTTCGAATAGGAGGGCCTAACTCTGGAGTCAGGTCTGTAGCAACTGGTCCCGAAGGAACTGGCACCATATCGCCATCATTTGCGGTTTCTCCCTCTCCCCAGCCGGCCGGGTTTCCTGGGTCTAGGTAATAAGGTTGTTCTTCGTTTCCTGGTTCCTCGTTATCTGGTTGTTCTTCAGCAACATATCTCATTTTGGGAATCAGTGTTTCATCAAATAACATCATACGGATCAGTCCGGCTCTAGGCCCATCACTATTCATTCGTTCCGCTTCTTCAGCAAAAGATCCAACAGAGAATAAAGGGGTCACATATTCTGTTTCAGCTTCATCCCACCATTCTTCTGAAGGCCAACGTGAGAAAACAGAATAATCCCCTTGTTGAAAGTCATTTTCATCGGGAAGACGAATGCTACCATCAGTTGATATTTCAGGCTGAAATGTAATTGGTGGAGGATCTTCTAGAGGAGGCAGAAGTGCACTCCCAGCCGTGTCGATTTCATCAGATAACACTACCTGACACGCAAGAGCCGCAGTAACAACGAGAGGTACAAATATGGACCAGGAAAAGTGTGTCAGTACCGTGTAGAAAGAGCAAACCACACGGTTGAACTGAACACGTAAAATGGCATTTTGATCAGATGAATGCATGATCATCCGCCTTGTTTGTGAATAACCCTATGTAAATAGTTTAGTTGAGGAAATCATCACTCTCAAATACCTTCCAATCATTGAATAATAATTCTGATTGAGATGACACTCATGATTACTGTGATAGATCTCAACTATTCATTAAGATGAAATGAATGTCCGCTTGTGGCCGAAAGCAGACATTCAACGTATCGACTGATCTATCGATATCATAAGAGCGAAGTTTGAACAAAATGTTGACGGCCTCGGACTAAAAAAACATACAATATTTTTTTCGCGTCATGGTAACTCAGTGGTAACTCAGACAAACAAAAAGCCTAGCTATTTCTAGCTAAGCCTTTGATTTATATGGTGGGCCGTGAAGGATTCGAACCTTCGACCAACTGATTAAAAGTCAGCTGCTCTACCGACTGAGCTAACGGCCCGCAAGTGCTGCAACCGGGGGAAATCCCGGAAGCGCACGATTATACAGAATGATCCGAATTTGGCAAGAGTCCGGACAACCAATTTTACCCTGTTATACCTTCTCCAGTTTACGCATGCTGTTGGGTAGCAGGCGCATATCCGCCAGCGACGCCACCAAGGCCTTGCCGAAGCTCGCCTCTTCCTCATAAACCAGCTTGTAGTACTGGATTTTCATCGTCAGCGCACTGCCGAAAACGATGCCACCAAAGGCGACAAAGGAGCCGACTGCGAGCGTCGAGGCGCCCGTAATCGCCTGCCCGATGGTGCAACCCATCGCCAGCACGCCGCCCAAGCCCATGAGAATGGCACCGATGAAGTGCGAGAAGAAATCTCCAACCGATGCAAACCACTCGATGCGGAAGCCCTTTGATATCAGCGACCACACCAGGGAGCCCAGAATCACACCTGCGAGTGCCATGATGCCAAATGTGAGGAAGGCAGCATCAAAACCCGATTTGGCGTACCCAAAGGCTTGCCCCATTGGATTGATGAACGTAAATGACTGGGCATTGAGTGGACGGCTGTCATCAGGTTGGCCCTCGGCATCTTCGGCGATGAAGTCCCAGTTTTGCACATACTCAGCCATTCGCATCGGTTCATCATCAACGTTGACCATGACATTGCTGGAGACATACCAGGCAGCAAAAACGGCGAGACCAACAACCAGTCCACCGAGGATATTGTCGAAACTGCCGCGGAATTCGCTGGTGACAAAAGCGACGACCACCAGCACGGCACCAATCGACAGGCCGATTGCAAGGCGTGCAGATAACGCTCCTTTATCTCCGGCCAGCAGGGTTCCAAGATCCTGGTTGGACGGAAGGTCGATGGCGAGAGGACGCAGCCAGTCATAAAAGAGCACGGTAAAGAGCGTGCTGTCACCGTCCGGGAACGGGTTAATCATGTAGTAAGCGATTACGGCAATAATGGCGACCACCATAACCGACTTGATGTTACCGCCACCGACACGAATCAGCGCCTTGTTACCGCAGCCGCTAGCCAGGGTCATGCCGATACCGAAAATAATGCCACCAACCAGGTTTTCAGCCCAGATCAGCTGACCGTTACGGTAGGGAGGAAAAGAGCCATCGGCATCAACCATCCCGAACATCTCAAAGATGACCACCCCGATCATGGCCACACCTATCGCAAAAAACCAGGCGCCAAGACGACCCTTGTCACCCATGTTGATCCAGTCGGAGATGGCACCCATGGTGCAGAAATTGGTTTTATTGACCACCGCACCCATGATGAAGGCGATGGCGAAAACAAGCAGCAGAAAGAGGCTTTGAGCCTCTGCAAAACTGTCCATTAACATAATTGAATCCTCAGCAGATTTCTGTTTTTTTCAGATTCAGTGGTGTAGCCACTGTAGTTATAACTTCTAATTTAACCATATCTGGCGGGGTTATTGATAGTTTGTCGGATCCCCTGCCCCCGCCTGTTCGAATCCGGCCTTTCTGAGTCGGCATGAGTCACACACACCACAGGCGCGGCCCTCTTCATCAGCCTGGTAGCAGGAGACTGTTTTACTGTAGTCAACGCCCAGTTCGATCCCGCGGCGAATGATGTCGGACTTGCTCATTTCAATCAGTGGCGCCTGTACGCTGAAATGGTCACCCTCTACGCCTGCCTTTGTCGCAAGGTTTGCAAGCTGTTCAAACGCCTCGATAAATTCTGGCCGGCAGTCGGGGTAGCCAGAGTAATCGACAGCGTTCACACCAATGAAGATATCGCGCGCACCGAGTACTTCCGCCCAGCCCAGGGCTATCGAAAGAAACACGGTATTCCTTGCAGGTACATAGGTGACCGGTATGCCTTCTGCTAGTGTCTCCGGCACATCAATCGCTTCATCCGTCAGCGCAGATCCACCAATTGCATCCAGTGCCATTGGCAACACCAGGTGTTGCCTGACGTTAAACTGTTGAGCAATCTTCTTCGCTGCATGAAGCTCAGTGTTATGGCGCTGGCCATAATCGAAGCTGAGTGCATAACAGTCGTATCCGGCATGCTGGGCAATTGCCAGCACTGTAGCCGAATCAAGCCCGCCGGAGAGGAGAATAACCGCCCTCTTTTTCTGCTCAGACACCAGGTTTGTCTCCCCACAGTATCTTGTGCAGCTGTAGCTGAAAGCGCACAGGAAGACGCTCCTCGACAATCCAGTCGGCCAGCTGGGTGGCATCCATTTCATCCACACTCGGAGAGAAGAGCACTTCGCAAGTGTCTGTCAGTTGGTATTTTTCCAGGATACGTTTTGACCAGTCGAAATCGTTCCTGTCACAGATAACGAACTTGACCTGGTCATTGGAAGTCAGGAGGGAAAGATTATTCCAATGGTTTTTCGAGGCCTCGCCGGAACCCGGAGTTTTGATATCCAACACCCTGGAAACACGCGTATCAACGGATCCAATATCGAGTGCACCGCTGGTCTCGAGCGAAACCTTCAGGCCTGCATCACACAGTTTATCGATGAGTTCGCTTGCGCCTTCCTGTGCAAGCGGCTCACCGCCAGTCACAGTCACGTATGGAACAGCATACCCCTGAACCTGTTCGACAATGGCATCAATATCGATCAGGGTTCCGCCACTGTAGGCATATTTGGTATCACAGTAATAACAGCGCAGCGGACAGCCTGTCAGGCGCACGAATACAGTCGCATACCCGACACTGCGGCTCTCACCCTGCAACGAGCAGAAAATCTCTGTAATCCGCAGTTGCGTCATAAAAGCAGCTCAGCCGATGGTTCAGTCTTGTGCGCTGTTAGCGCCGGCCAAGACGACGTTCAACATCCAGATACATCTCGCGCTGTTGCTGCTTGAGTTGCTCAAGCTCATGCCTGAGCAAATCGATCTCACCGCGCAGCTGGTTATTGGACAGCTGCAGCTCTTCAACCCGCAGTGTCAGGTCGGTGACAACGCCGATGCGGCGCTCAAGCGCCTCAAGGCGGTCAGAGGTACCGGCGACAGCGAACTGTGACAGCAGCAGAACCCCGCATATAAGAATTGCCCTTTCCATTAGTAGAGCAGTTCCGCACGACGGTTTTTAGCCCATGCAGATTCGTTGTGTGCATAGTCGACCGGACGCTCTTCACCGTAACTGATGGTAGAAATCTGCGACGAGGAGAGGCCTTCTGCGATCAGGTAGTTGCGTACAGCGTTGGCACGTCTCTCGCCAAGGCCGATGTTATATTCACGCGTACCACGTTCGTCACAATGGCCCTCGATTCTGATGCTGGCACCAGTCTCGTTGAGCTTCTTCGCATGCGCACTGAGTACACGACGGTATTTTGGCTTGATGATGTATTCATCAAAATCGAAGTGGATGGTCTTGATATCCAGCGCACGACGGCCGTCGATCATGAAGTCGTCTTCGCCGACCCCACCTGTGCTTGAACAACCCGCAAGGCCAAGTAGCGCGCCAGCGCCCATAAAGCCCAGCAATTCTCTTCTTTTCATGCTTATCTCCGTTTTATCAGGAATGGCGACCAGGCCGGGTTCCGGACATCACCGGACTGCGCGGCCAGGCGCGTCTCAACATCATAATCAGTCGCAGCAACATGCAAGGTACCGCGCAGACCACTGGCGTAAATAACCATCTTGCCATTGGGAGCGATGCTGGAAGATTCATCCAGCGGGCCGTCGCTGAGTATCTGCATACCGCGTGTTTCCAAATCAAGCAAAGCGACCTGGTAGCCCCCTGAAGTTCTGGTTACCAGTGTAATACTCTTGCCGTCAGGGGCAAAGGAAGCATTCGAGTTGTATTTACCCTCGAAGGTTAGCCTTGTAGGAGCCCCTCCAGCAGCAGACACCCGGTAGATTTGCGGTGATCCGCCACGATCTGACGTAAAGACCAGGGAATTACCATCAGGCGACCACGATGGTTCAGTATCGATACCAGGTGACCGGGTAATACGCTGCACTCCGCCACCACCGGCAGACATAACATAAATCTCGGGATCACCATCCTTCGACAGGGTCATCGCAAGACGTGAACCATCCGGCGACCAGGCCGGTGCACCGTTGATGCCCTTGAAGCTGGTCAGTTTCCTGCGGCTGCCTGATTCGACATTCTGTACATAGATGGCAGGCTGGCCTCCCTCAAAAGAGACATAGGCGAGCTTCTTGCCATTAGGCGACCATGAGGGCGACATGATTGGATCGTTAGTTGCCAAGATGGTTTTTGCACCATGACCGTCCGAGTCTGACACCTGCAGGCTGTTGGCCCTGCGGTTAGCTACGACGAAAGCGATGCGTGTAGCAAAAGCGCCGCGTTCCCCCGTCAACGCCTCGTAAACCAGGTCGGCCACGTGGTGTGCAGCAAAACGCTGATCCTTGGTTGCGGCGTAGACCGTATCCTTGGTGATCTGCTTTCCTCCAGCAGTATCATGCAGAACAAACTCAACCCTGTAGCGCCCGGCAACACTGGTCACCTTACCTGTCACCAGGTTATTGATGCCGCGGTCGCGCCAGGTGGCATGATTCACCGGCTGTCCAAATGGAGCAGCAGGTGGCTGATCGCTTCGCGAAGAGGGTTTGAATTCACCCGAGCGCTGCAGGTCATCAGAGATAATCCTGTCAAATTCTGCCGTTGGCGGAGTTCCTCCACCTTCCCATTCGAAGGGTGCAATGGCTATCGTAATCGCATCAACGTTACCACCGGTAATCTTGATGGTCAGTTCTGCTTGCGCTGCAAGTGGCAACATCAGCAGCCACGCAATGAGTAGAGTTCTGATTTTCATCATCGAATCCTGTTTGGTGTAAATTCCAAAACAAATGAACGAAACGCGTCAAAATCCTTGCCTTTTGGTACCGGCAGAGGATCTGAAAGCCTGACAGCATCTGCTGCCGAACGATCAAAAGCGACATTCCCGCTCGATTTTATCACTTGTACATTGGCAATGCCGCCCCCGGGAAAAAGCTTCAGGCGCATTTTCACCACGAGATCGGAACTGCTGCCCAATGGCCGGCGCCAGTTCCGCGTAATCTTGGATCTGATCGGTCCAATGTACTTATTATAGTTCTTGCCGCCACCGCCACCAGCCTTGCGACTTGTACCGCTACCAGATCCTTTACCCTTACTCTTCTGCCTGGCTGCCGCAGCGGCTGCTTCAGCCTTTTTGCGGGCAGCAATCTCCTGCTTGCGCTTGGCCTCGGCGTATTTTTTCTTCTCTTCTTCCTCTTTACGCTTTTTTTCCTGCGCTTTTTTCTCGGCAGCAATACGCGCATCTTCCTTGCGTTTAGCCTCTTTCTCAGCTGCGATGCGTTCAAGCTCAAGCTGCTTTAAACGCTCTTCCTCTTCAAGACGTTGACGTTCTGCCTCTTCTTCAGCCGCGATACGTTCAAGTTCAAGCTGCTTTAAGCGCTCTTCCTCTTCAAGACGTTTACGCTCTACCTCCTTCTCGGCTGCGATGCGCTCGGCTTCAAGTTGCTTGAGACGCTTTTCCTCTTCCTTGCGCTTACGCTCGGCTTCCTCGCGCTGTTTTTGCAGCTCTGCAAGTTGCCTCTCTCTCTCCTTCTGCTCTTCCTCGAGGCGTTTCAACTCCTCTTCGCGCTGTCTCTGCAGTTCGGCAAGGCGACGCTTCTCTTTCTCCTTCGCCTCTCGAGCCAGTTGCAACGCTTCGTCTTCGCGCTTCTTCAGGCCTATTGCACTCTTCTCCTGCAGTTCGCGTTTTTCACGCAGATCCTTGATAACCTGTTGCACCGTCTCTTTCGGCACCATCACAGGGATTGGAGTCTGCTCTTCAGCTTCCTCGGCCACAATCGGTGCAGGCGCGTCCATGGTGAGCAACTCGTCCGCCTTTAAAAACAGCAGGTAGAGCAACAGCAGGTGCAACAGCAGTGATATCACCATGGCAACCGGGTTGCTCCTGAAGAAAGAAAACACCTCTACTCACCCAATACTGTCATCAACTTGACGCTGTCACCTTCACGTACGTAGGGCGATAGCAGGCTGAGCAGGTCAAGAACCTTTTGATACTCGACTCGCTTATCTCCGTAGACCATGATTTCGCGTTCAGTACCCGCATCGGCATCGAGTGCGTAAACTGCAGCAGCACGCGCAATCGCTGCCTCTCTGGATTCGACGTATTCACGGACACCATCATCGTTGTACAAAAAATAGAGCCCCTGCTCATCGACACCAACGACAACAGGCGGCAGGATTTCAGCGACCTGGGTTGGATCACCCTTGGAAACCGGCAACTCGACATCGACATTTCGCACCAGCAATGGAGCGGTCACCATGAAGATAATCAGGAGCACCAGCATTACGTCAATGAAGGGAACAACATTGATCTGCGACATGCTTTTACGGCTGCGACGTGACATGGATACTGCCTTCCGCTCAGCGGATTAACTGGCGCTGAAGCACGTTGGTGAATTCCTCGATGAAGTCATCGTACTCACCCTCAAGGCGTTCGATTTCAGCCGTGTACTTGTTGTATGCAATGACTGCGGGAATCGCGGCAAACAAGCCAAGAGCGGTTGCAACCAGCGCCTCGGCAATTCCGGGAGCGACCATGCTGAGAGTCGCCTGCTGGACAGAGCCCAGCGCCTGGAAGGAGTTCAAGATTCCCCACACGGTACCGAAGAGACCAACATAGGGGCTGGTTGAACCGACAGTGGCAAGCAGCGTGAGTTGGTTTTCGAGCCTGGTCAGCTCGCGATTCTGTGCAACACGCATGGCACGCCGGCTGTTGTTGATAATGGTAATGTGATCGCCGCCATGCTCCCTGGTGGTCGTGAACTCTTTGAAGCCGGCAGTAAAAATTGAGCACATGCCACCATATTTCTTTGGCTTGGCTCTCTTGAAGAACGAACCCAGGTCTTCACCTTCCCAGAATTTCTTCCTGAAAGTTTTTGCGGTCTTGCGTGCCTTGCTGAAGGCACGTGAGCGATCGATGATCGCTCCCCATGAAAAGACTGATGCCAGCAACAGAAGCAGCAATACTGCTTTGACCACAGGGCCTGAATGTAATACCAGTTCTAAAAAATCGAGTTCACCTGCCATTGTTTATCTTGTCCTGTCTATCCTGTCTCTGATTTTGTCGGGAATGGAGGTTGGACGAAAAGATTGTGTATCAACACAGACGAGCAGTATCTCGCCACTGCACAACAACTCGTCCCCTCTCCTGATTTCTTGTTTAAACAGCAGGGATGCCCGTTTCAACTGCGCCACGCTAGCATGCACAGTTAATTCATCATCCAGGCGTGCCGGCTTGAGGTACTCGATACTGGCACGACGCACGGCAAAAACCACGCCATCCTCATCCATCAATCGCTGGTTCTCAAATCCGCTCGCACGCAGCCACTCGGTACGCGCTCGTTCCATGTAGGCCAGGTAGTTGGCGTAGTAAACCACGCCGCCTGCATCCGTATCCTCGTAGTAGACCCGCACCGGCCATTCATAATGATTCAATGCAATTCACCACTCTTTTTGTGACAAGTCATGACACGCATTGTTCCCTCTTATTCTCCGGATGCCATATCATCGAAGAGATCATCGGCTTTCGGCATCTCCCGGTTCGGTGGGGTCATGCCAAAATGGAGCCACGTCTGTCGTGTTGCCATACGTCCACGCGGTGTGCGTACCAGGAAGCCCTGCTGAATAAGGAAAGGCTCAAGTACATCTTCAATTGTGCCGCGCTCTTCACCGATCGCGGCAGCAAGTGAGTCGACACCGACAGGACCACCTTCAAATTTCTCAAGTATTGCTGTCAGCAGGCGCCTGTCCATGTGATCAAAACCGTTCTCGTCAACTTTGAGCATGTTCAAGGCATCATGCGCGACCGTCGCCGTGACATTGCCATCTGCCTTGACATCGGCGTAGTCACGCACACGTCGCAGCAACCGGTTAGCAATTCGCGGGGTACCGCGAGAACGCCTGGCAATCTCATGCGCGCCCTCTGCATCTATGCTGACATTCACGATATGCGCCGAGCGCTGCACGATACTGGCGAGATCCTCGACGTTATAAAATTCCAGCCGCTGAACGATACCAAAGCGGTCACGCAAAGGTGATGTCAGCAGACCTGCACGGGTGGTTGCACCAATCAGCGTGAATGGCGGCAAGTCGAGTTTGATCGAACGCGCTGCCGGCCCCTCGCCAATCATGATATCGAGTTGATAATCCTCCATCGCCGGGTAGAGAATCTCCTCGACAACCGGACTCAGGCGATGAATCTCATCAACGAACAGCACATCGTGAGGTTCGAGGTTAGTCAGCAGTGCGGCAAGATCACCCGCTTTCTCAAGAACGGGGCCTGAAGTTTGACGCAGGTTCGCCTGCATCTCATTGGCAACGATGTGCGCCAATGTCGTTTTACCGAGTCCGGGCGGGCCGAAAATCAGCACATGATCGAGTGCTTCGCTGCGTCCGCGCGCTGCACTGATAAATATATCCATCTGCTCGCGCACCGCCGGCTGGCCGACATATTCTGCAAGCGTGCGTGGACGAATAGCGCGATCAATCGCAGCCTCTTCGCTCATTTCGGAACCACTGACGAGTCGTTCGTGATCGTCCATATCAGCCTTTTCCCTTCACTGTGGATTGCAGCGCCGAGCGGATCAACTCTTCACTTGTTGCCTCTTCACTTGCAACACTCTTGACCATTTTAGTTGCATCGGCAGCCTTGTAGCCAAGCGCAACCAGCGCACTGACTGCTTCCGACTCCGGCGATTCGGTAACTGCCTGCACCTGCGCCCTGCCCGCTACAGGTGGCGCACCGGCGAAATCAACAACCTTATCCTTCATCTCGATAACCAGGCGTTGCGCGGTTTTCTTGCCGACACCTGGAATCCTGGTCAAGGTGGCGTGATCATCACTCTGCACACACAGAACAAAATCATCTGCACTCATACCCGAGAGAATTGCCAATGCCATCTTGCCTCCGACACCGCTCACCTTGAGCAGGGTCCTGAAAAGGGCACGTTCGGATTCACGATAGAAACCGAACAGGATATGTGCGTCGTCGCGAACCACGAGATGTGTATAGAGCTGTGCCTGCTCGCCCGTATCCGGCAGTTCGTAAAATGTCGACATCGGCGCCTCGACTTCGTAGCCGACACCGTTGACATCAATCAGCAGAAATGGCGCTTGTTTAACCAGCAAAGTACCGTAAAGACGTCCGATCATGAGAGCGCCTCGATGCGTTTTTCAGCATCACCCGTATGAGCATGGCAGAGGGCGATAGCGAGAGCATCGGCCTGGTCTTCGGTCAGTTCTTCAGTTTTGAGATTGAGCAATACACGCACCATGTGGGTCACCTGCGTCTTGTCCGCACCACCGGTACCGACAACCGCCTGCTTGACCAGGCGTGGGGCATATTCATGAACCTTGTAGCCGCGCACCACGGCTGCAGAAATTGCGGCGCCGCGCGCCTGCCCCAGCTTGAGTGCCGAGGCTGCATTCTTTGCCATGAAAACCTGCTCAATAGCCACTTCATCCGGTGTGAACTCCTTGATCAGGGCATCGATACCCTTGTAAATCTCGCCGAGTCGATCGCAGAATCCGAATTGATCGAGACGCAAGCGACCGCTGACAAGATGCTGGCTGTGGCGCCCATCCGACGTTATGAGCCCGTAACCTGTGTAACGGGAACCGGGATCAATACCTAGGATTTTTCGCATCATGGCGAGGCGGGTTAACCCAACGCCTCCAACACCTCGTCCGGAATGTCAGCATTGGTGAAGACATCCTGCACGTCGTCGAGATCCTCGAGCGTGTCGATCATCTTCATCAATTTCTCTGCATCATCTGCAGTGACAGGCGTGTTGTTCTCGGCACTGAAGGTCACTTCAGCATTGTCCGGCTCATGACCTGCAGCGGTAATCGCATCGCGCACATCCTCGAAATCTTCCGGCGTGGTGAGGATATCGACACTGCCGTCATCGTTAACCAGAACATCTTCTGCACCGGCATCGAGTGCAGCTTCCATCAGGGCATCCTCGTCACCTTCGCCAAAGGAGATGATCCCCTGCTTGTTGAACATGTAGGCAACCGAGCCATCGGTGCCAAGGTTGCCACCGTGCTTGCTGAATGCATGGCGCACTTCTGAAGCTGTACGGTTGCGGTTGTCCGTCATGCAATCAACGATCACCGCGATTCCGCCGACACCGTAACCCTCGTAACGAATCTCCTCGTAATCGCCATCATCATCGCCACCGGCACCTTTTTTAACAGCGCGATCAATGGTGTCTTTGGGCATATTCGCAGCCTTGCCCTTGTCAATTGCAAGACGAAGACGCGGGTTGCTCTCGAGATCGCCGCCGCCCTGCTTGGCCGCAACTGTGATCTCGCGAATCAGCTTGGTCCAGATTTTTCCGCGCTTCTTGTCGTTGGCCGCTTTCTTGTGCTTGATATTGGCCCATTTACTATGTCCTGCCATGCAGAATCCTCTTCGATATCCACGACATTTGAATCTTCAGGATTCTACCATTGCTCCACCCTGACATACAGGGCAAGGCGGCAATCCTCAATCCACAAAGACTAAAAAGCCCGCTGATGCGGGCTAATTACACTATCGTCATCCCGGCTAAGGGCCGGGTTAACGGGCAGTTCAGGTTTTTCAGATCAGGCGATTGACTGGTAATAAAGGTTTTGTGGATGCTTTGCTTCCGCAAAGAAGTACCAACGCTCAAACAACAGACCAAGGTACTGAATCGCAAAGGCAATCATTGGCAGGTATGGCGATGCAGTCGCCCATGCTGCAGCAAGCAGTACTGCAGGAACGGCAAACACCAGCACCAGGAATGTATAACGAACCAATTTAAGTACTGCTTCACTCTGGCCATGAAAAAATTCACGTGTGTTGAAATTGCCACCCATTGAACCCTGCGATTTTTGAACCACCGCGTTATGGCGGACACCAATTGCGGTACTGCTGGTTGATTTGTGCTTTAGCGTTACATTCCTGTAGAGCGACCAGCCGCGAGTAACCAGTCCGGCGACCAGGAAGAAAGCAGCCCAGAAACCAAAGAAGTTAACCAGCTCAATCCCTCTCCAGGCTGTAAAGGCAGCCGCAAGGGTAAAACCTGATGTCAGACCAAGGAAGATGTAGTTGGCGACCGTCAGCCAGTGGTGCCACTCCTGCATGAAACGTACGCTCGCGTAGATCATCGCGGTACAGATAAAGAGCACGAAAGCAGCAATGCTGGCAAACAGACCAATGATGATAGTCAGGTCAATGCCGACGTCATCACCGATGGTAAACATAGGTTCATTCCACTGCATGTAGTGTGCGAGTCCATAGAGGAAAACCAGGCACATAAACACCGGCAGTGCGATAACTTCACGTGAAAGCCAGGAAGTTCTCCACATGGTGGCAGAGCGCCATGCACGCTCTGGGCGCCCCAGATGGAAAAATGATGAAAACAGGCCAAGACCCAGAAATACCAGTACGAGGAAACTGCCCATACCGTAAAAGGTTGCGCTGTCCTGCGCCGGAATCAGGTTAGCCAGCGAGTAATACTGCCCGGTAACCAGGGCCAGAAAAAGCCCCTGGGCCACACCGAGAAGCGTGGTAAGAAAGATGACCGAAAAGGCGGGATGCATGCTGGATACTCCTTAGAAGGCGACGTCGTCGATAGAAGCGCCGACACTGACCGTCTCTTCGCGCTCTTCTTCGTGCAGCGGATTATCAACACGCTGCAGCTCGTCTTCGTGAATCTTGATGCGTGTCTTGCGACGTGGCAGATAGTGGTTTGCAGGATTGGTCCCCCACTCCGGCATCAACTGGTAACCACCCTCCTCGCGTATTGCGAGTGACACTTCCGAATCAGGATCATGCACATCACCAAACAGGCGTGCACTTGTAGGACAAGCCAAAACACAAGCAGGCTTACGCTCACTCTCAGGCTTGCTCTTGTCAGTAATGCGGTCAATACAGAGGGTGCATTTTTTCATCACCTTCTCCTGCTCGTCGAGTTCCCTCACGCCATAGGGGCAGGACCAGGAGCAGTATTTACAGCCGATACACTTGTCATAGTCGACCAGTACGACACCGTTGTCCTCACGCTTGTAGGATGCACCGGTCGGGCAGACAGGCACACAGGGTGGATCCTCGCAGTGCAGGCAGCTCTTCGGAAAGTGGACTGTCTCGGTAGCAGGATACTCACCCACCTCGAAAGTCTGCACACGGTTGAAGAAGGTGCCATTAGGATCTGCATCATAGGGATTATGATCGACCATGGGACCAGCCCAGCCTGATGTATTCCATTCTTTACAGGATGTCACGCAAGCATGACAGCCGACGCAAACATTCAAATCGATAACCAAAGCAAGTTGTGTCATTTTGACTTCTCCCCAAAACCTGCTTTCTTCCTGCCAAGCATACCGGCGAAATAGGCCTGCCATTTACCGCGCTTGCTGTCCTGACCGGGCACCTTGCGCATCGGCTTGAACTGGGGATATGTGACCTTTGGCTCGGAATCATCAGCCTTGTAGATGCGAACGCGCACATCAAACCAGGCAGCCTGACCTGTGATCGGATCGGAGTTGGAGATATGGCTTCCTGCCTCACATGGCGGCAGCTCTTCCGAGATCAGGTGGTTGAGCAGAAAGCCTTTCTGAGATTCATTTGCATTATCTGACAGCCCCCATGCACCGGAAGCCTTGCCGATTGCATTCCAGGTCCACACTGTGCCGGGCTCGACCGCATTTGAGAGGCGGCACATGCAGCGCACCTTGCCATGTGGTGATTCAACCCAGATCCAGTCACCATCACCATAACCACCGGCATCGGCAGTTTTTGGATTGATGAACATATAGTTGTAGAGGTGAATCTGACGCAACCAGGCATTCTGCGAATCCCACGAGTGATACATCGCCATGGGGCGCTGGGTCAACGCATGCAACGGATATTTATGCGTATCAATCAGCCTGTCTTCAATGGGCTGGTAGTAGAACGGCAGCGGATCAAAATAGGTATCGACACGTTTGCGCAGTCGATCTGGCGGCTGCTTGCCTTGACGCTTGCCCTGTGCGGCAAGACGGAACTTCTGCAGCACTTCCGAGTAGAGATGCAGCGTGATCGGTTCAGCATAACGTGTCATACCATGTGCACGCGCCCACTCGAGGTAACCCTTGTTCCAGTTACGCATGTACTGGTACGACTTGGGCAGTTCGTAATGGAACAGGCAGTTGTGCTTGGCGTACATCTCCCACTGGCGCGGATTGGGTTCACCTTTCATCGACTTGGTGCCATCTTTGCCACGCCAGCCGGAGAGGAAACCGATACCGGAACCGGGCGCGGTTTCGAAATTGGTAATCAGGTCGGGATAGTCACGGTACTTGCGGCTGCCATCCTCGTTCACAAAAGCAGGCAGGCCGAGACGGCCGCCCATCTCCACCAGCACTTCCTGGAATGGCTTGCACTCACCCTTTGGTGCGACAACAGGAATACGTACTGAGTCGACCGGACCGCTGAACTGTGAAATCGGGCGATCCAGCAATGACATGGCGTCATGGCGCTCAAGATAGGTCGTATCCGGCAGCACCAGGTCTGCATAGGCGACTGTCTCTGACTGGAAAGCGTCACACACGATGATGAACGGAATCTTGTATTCGCCATCCTCATCCTTGTCGGAGAGCATCTCGCGCACCTTCTCGGTGTTCATCGACGAGTTCCACGCCATGTTCGCCATAAACAGCAACAGGGTGTCAATCTTGTAGGGATCGCCGCGCCATGCGTTGGTGATGACGTTATGCATCAGGCCATGTACTGAGAGCGGATGCTCCCATGAGAACGCCTTGTCGATACGTACCGGCTCTCCCTCATCGTCAACAAAGAGATCGTCCGGATCAGCCGGCCAGCCAAGAGGCATGCCGTTGAGCGGCGTCATCGGCTGAACATCTTCCGGGCCTTTCGGCGGCTTGGGGCAAGGTGGAATCGGACGCGGGAATGGTGCCTTGTGACGAAAACCACCTGGGGTATCAATCGTACCCAAAAGGGTCATCAGGATGCCGAGTGCACGAATCGTCTGGAAACCGTTCGAGTGTGCAGCCAGGCCACGCATGGCATGGAAGGAAACCGGGTTGCCCTTGACCGAGTTGTGCTTGTTGCCCCAGCAATCTTCCCAGGCGATCGGCAGTTCGATGCGCTGGTCACGTGCCGTAACACCCATCTCGTGGGCAAGACGCCTGATGGTATCAGCAGGAATACCGGTAATCGCCTGTGCCCACTCCGGGGTGTACTCGTCGATACGATCTTTCAGCAACTGGAATGCCGGTTTGACCCTGATGTTTTCATCCGGGAGTTCAAATTCACCCAGAAGAAGAGGATCTGCACCCGGTGTATGTGTACCAATAGGACCGATTTCGCGATCCCACCAGATTTTGTTCTCAGGATCGAAACAGCCCTCTTCGATATGCATCTCTACACGGTGAAATAACCCAAAATCGTCGCTTGCCGGATCATTAACCACCAGCTCTGCAGCATTTGAGTACTGGGTCAGGAACTCACGATCGTAGAGACCCTGCTTGATGATCTCGTGATTGATAGCGAGCAGCAGCGCACCATCGGTACCGGGCTTGATCGGCACCCACTCGTCGGCAATCGCCGAATAGCCTGTGCGTACCGGGTTGATCGAGATAAAACGACCGCCGTTACGCTTGAACTTGGAGAGATGAATCTTCATCGGGTTGGAGTCGTGATCCTCGGCCGTACCGATCATCACGAACAGCTTGGAACGATCAAGATCAGGACCGCCGAACTCCCAGAAAGAGCCACCGATTGTATAGATGAGGCCGGCTGCCATGTTGACCGAACAGAAACCGCCGTGGGCCGAGTAGTTGGGTGTACCGAACTGCTTGGCGAACATACCGGTGAGCGCCTGCATCTGGTCACGACCGGTAAACAGGGCAAATTTCTTGGGATCTGTTTCACGCAGGTGCGAGAGGCGTTCTTCCATGATCTGGAACGCCCTGTCCCATGAAATTTCCTCGAAATCAGCTTCACCACGCACTGCATTCTTTTTGCGCAGCAGTGGTTTGGTCAGTCGCGCAGGTGAATACTGCTTCATGATGCCGGAGGCCCCCTTGGCACAAATGACGCCCTTGTTATGCGGATGCTCGGGATTGCCCTCGATATGGCGTACGTCGCCGTCACGCAGTGTGACGCGGATTCCGCAGCGACAGGCACACATGTAACAGGTCGTGTTTTTGACTTCTTCACGACCCAAATCGCGGTCTGAATGGGTTACCGGATCCAGCATAAGTTTTCTAAACCTGTGATTTAGTTGAGTTGTGCCTGACCAGAGGCTAACAGAAGAGCAATATTCTAATATTAGCGCAATCTAATGTAAATAGAGCTATACCCTGCTATCTAACTCCCGGATCCGAGTCCCTTGAGCACCATGTCAGACATGGATACGATACCGATAACAGTTCGGTGCTCGACAACCGGCGCTCTCACCAGGCCAAAATGTTCGAACATCCTCGCACAATAACGGATATTCATCTCTGGGTCGACGGAAAATGCCGGCTTGGTCATGACTTCGTAAACATTCACCCGTTCAGGTGAACGGTCAGCAGCAAGCACCTGGCTGGCAACGCCGGAAAGGGTCACGATGCCATACTCATCATCCTCATGACGCTTGTTGACGATCAAAGTCTTGGTTTCAATGAAATTCATGTTCTTGAGTGCTTCTGCAACCGTCGCCATGCCATCGACCATGTCAAAATCGCGTTTCATGACATCCCGCACGCGAATAATTTCCTTGCTCATATGCGCTCCTCTACTTCACTTGCCAGCTTGTTGATCTGTTGACTGACACCCACCGCATCCTCGACATCAATCTGAAATGCGATTCCCGTACCCGGTTTGTCATCGAATTCACACACCTCACCGACAGTCTCGAGAATACGACGGCTCATGTGCTCCTCGACCAGCAACAGAATGACATTGCGGGCAGAGCTCAGGGACAGCCCCATAAAAGTTTTCTTTTTCTCGATACCCTCACCACGCGCCTGGGACAAGACAGTCGCTCCGGTGGCACCGAGTTCGCGTGCTGTTTCGAGAACAATATCAGTATGTTCATCCTCGACCAGAACAATTAATAGTTTGAAATGCATGCTTACTCTTCTCCTGAAGTTGTATTGTCTGACTTACTGTTACGGGCTGCAAGCCACTCTCCGAGTTGTGCATAACCCATAACTGACATAATTGGAAACACGCTGGCAAAGGCGATCAGGCCAAATCCATCCAGCAGGGGATCACGTCCTGGCACCGTAGTGGACAAGCCAAGACCCAGTGCAGTGACCAGTGGAACGGTCACTGTTGATGTCGTCACGCCGCCAGAGTCGTAGGCAAGCGCAATGATTGATTTAGGAGCATAAACCGTCTGTATGATAACGATGATATAGCCGACAATAATGTAGATATAGAGCGGTGTACCGGTCACTATGCGGAATGTGCCCAGCCCGATACCCACTGCGACACCTATGGCAACAGCAATCCTCAGCCCCCAGGGGTTGATTGCACCACCCGACACCTCGCTCGCCTTGATTGCCACCGCAATCAGGGAGGGCTCAGCAATGGTAGTGGAAAAACCGATGGCAAATGCAAACAGGTAGACCCAGTAGTATTCATACCAGTGAGACGCGATGTCACCACCGATTGCGTCAAGTTCAATTCCCAGAAAAACCGGATCTGTTAACTGCTTTGCCATCAGCTTGCCAATCGGAAACAGTGCCTCTTCAAGTCCCATGAGAAAGAAAACAAGACCGAAAATGACAAAGACAAAACCAATCAGCACCCGCTTCAGGTGAGGAATCGGACGACGTAGTACGACAAGCTGAAAGCCAAAAATAATCACGACTATCGGGAACACGTCATGAATCGTGCTGACGAAAACCGTGGCGAAATGTTCGAACCATTCCGTCATATCAACATCCCGTATCCCATGACGAAAATCATAGGTGTCAGCGAGGCAAATGCGATCAGGCCAAAACCATCAGTCATGGGATTACGCCCCGAGATACTGCTGGCAAGACCAACACCGAGTGCGGTAACAAGAGGGACGGTAATGGTCGACGTGGTGACACCACCCGAGTCATAGGCGATACCGACGATCTCCGGCGGTGCGAATGCCGTCATGATGACAACACCGATATAACCGGAGATGATCAGGTACTGCACCGGCCACCCCTTGAGGATTCGGAACACACCAAGAACGATGGCAAAGCCGACTGAGACAGCAACCGTCATACGCAGGTTATAAGCGTAGCTTTCGATTCGTTCCGGCGTGTTTTCAATCATGCCACCGTTTACCGCAACTGTTGCTGCCTCTGCGGCAACCGCGATCAGGGCCGGTTCTGCCACCGTGGTGCCAAAGCCGAGCGCAAAGGCAAACAGCAACAGCCACATGAGGCTGCCCTTGCGTGCGAAATCGTAGGCCATGTTCTCGCCGACAGGAAAGAGGCCAATACGCAAACCATGGACAAAAAGCGACAGTCCGATGACGACCATGAGTATGCCGCCGAGCATCTGCATCATGTTCGGAATCGGCTGCTGCAGGACGAAGAGCTGGAAAAAGGCAATCACCAGCAGGATCGGCGAAAGATCCCTGAAACTCTCAAATATGGCGTTGAAGAACGCTTTCAATCAACCACTACCCAACGGATTTAATACATCCTTTGAGCATACCAGAGCAATGTGACGGTTTCATGCGTTTGGTTGTTGGTATTAGCTGTTGGTCCTTCAGGAAAGCAATCCTCTTCATGCCGGCCCTGGGGCAACATCCATTGAGTGCTTGAACTGCCGCTGATAAATCCCGGTTCAAAGCCCAGGGTGACGAATTAAAGACTATCCAGCTCTTCCCAACGCCCATACGCTGTTTCAAGCTCGGCATTGACGGTATCCAGCTCATTTGTCAGTGCAGCCACCTCATCGGGACGGTCACGATAGAGTGCAGGGTCGGCGAGTGACTGCTGCAGCTCTTCGGCTTTCGTCTCGAGAGACTCGATCAGTTCCGGCAACTGTTCCAGCTCACGCTGATCCTTGTAGCTGAGCTTGGTCGGTTTAGCCTGCTCCTTCGCTGCTGCTGACTTCTTCTGAACCGGCAGCGGCTGCTCCGTCTTGGCGACCTTCACGGACTGGCGCTGACGTTGCCAATCCTCGAAACCGCCAACATAGGAAGCCACACGGCAGTCTCCCTCGAAAACCAGCGTCGAGGTGACCACGTTATCGAGAAATGCACGGTCATGGCTGACCAGCAGGATGGTTCCCTTATACTCGACAAGTAACTCTTCAAGCAGTTCCAGCGTTTCGATATCCAGATCATTGGTTGGTTCGTCTAGCACCAGTACGTTGGCCGGCTTGGTAAACAGCTTTGCCAGCAACAGGCGATTTCGTTCGCCACCGGAAAGTGCCTTGGCCGGCTGTTGTACACGCTCGGGCGAGAAGAGGAAATCCTGCAGATAGGAGATGATATGACGCGACTTGCCATTGACTTCAACCTGGTCTGAGCCACCGGCAACGTTGTCACGCACCGACTTGTCAAGATCGAGGGCCGAACGTAACTGGTCGAAATAGGCAACCTCCAGGTTGCTGCCGCTTTGTATGGTGCCGCTGTCAGGCTCGAGTTTACCCAGCAGCAGGTTCAACAGGGTTGATTTTCCAGCACCGTTGGGTCCGATAATGCCAATCTTGTCACCACGCAGAATACGTGTCGAAAAATCACGAATCACAGGCTTGCCATCCCAGGCATAGGAGACCGAGTCGACATCGGCAACCAGCTTGCCGGATCTGTCGGCTTCCTGCAGACGAATCGAGACACTCCCCTGCTGCTTGCGCCGCTGGCTGAGCTCCTCGCGCATTTTCTTGAGTTGACGAACACGTCCCTCGTTACGGGTACGACGCGCCTTGATTCCCTGGCGTATCCAAACTTCCTCCTGCGACAGTTTCTTGTCGAAGCGCGCATTCTCAAGCGCCTCGGCATTGGCTCTCTCCTCGCGGCGACGCAGGTAGTTCTGGTAATCACCGGGCCAGTCGGTCAGCTGTCCACGATCGAGTTCGAGGATACGTGTTGACAGGCTCTGCATGAAAGCACGGTCATGGGTGACAAACAGCAATGCACCAGACCAGTTGAGAAGAAACTCTTCGAGCCAGGCGATGCTTTCAATGTCGAGATGGTTGGTGGGCTCGTCAAGGATCAGCAGATCGGGTGACTTGACCAGCTCACGCGCCAGTAGCACGCGGCGCCTCAAACCACCTGAAAGGGAATCAAAACCGACATCGGGATCCAGGTTAAGACGGGACAAAACAGTTTCAACCTGCTGCTCGAGCTGCCAGCCATCGGCATTTTCGAGTGCCTGCTGGGCACGCGACAATCGTTCCAGGGCCGCTTCGCTGGCATCACTGCTGATTGCAACGACTGCATGATGGTAGTCAGTCAGCAAATCGGCCTTGTCATCCAGTCCCCCGGCGACAACATCGAAGACGCTGCCGTGTATATCACGCGGCACATCCTGGGTCATGTAACTGACACGAGTCGAGCCAAGCTGGATCAGGCCGTCGTCAGCAGGCTGGAGTCCTGCGATCACCTTGAGCAGGGTCGACTTGCCCTCACCATTTCGCCCGATCAGCGCAACGCGCTCCCTTGCGTCTACAACGAGATTGATATGGTCCAGCAGCGGAGGCCCGCTGAACTGGAGCGAGATGTCACGCAGCGTCAGGAGTGGCATTGTTGGTAGTTAACTCGGTCGTCGTTGGCTGTAGGAGTGGCGTCTTCGCCGCGATGAAAAACACATAGTGTGGATAGCGCAATCTTAACAGGAACCGCAGCCATACCAAAGCAATCGCCCCGAGGACGGGGCTCCTACAGAAAAAAAGCCTCATCCCTCTCTGATTTCCCGAAAATCAGGACGGCTTATGCAGCTCTGAGAAGTTGCTGATGGAGATAAAGTCTTCCAGCGCCTGGCCGGGCAGTTGGCTGTCCGGCTGCGAAATTGCGACCAGGTGCCCGATGCCGTATTCACGTGCTGAGCGTAATACCGCCTCGGAGTCATCAATAAAGAGTGTGCGTTCACGCTCGAACGGTAAATGTTTTTGAAGTGATTCCCAGAACTGTTGTGACTCCTTGGGATGGCCGAATTCATGTGACGAAACCAGGTGCGTGAAATAGTCAGCCATCGGTATCCGTTCCAGCTTGAACGCCAGGGTGCCCGGATGCGCGTTGGTCACAAGGGCGACTGTTTTACCTGATGCGCGTAATTTGTGCAGAAACTCCTCGACATGCGGATGCATGCGAATGAGATGATCAACCTCCTCTTTCAGGGTAAGAATATCCAGCCCCAGCTTGTCACCCCAGTAGTCAATACAATACCAGTCGAGAGTGCCCTGGCGACTCTGGTAGAGCTCAGACAGATGTGCACGGGCTGCCTCAATATCAATCGAGGCCTCCTCGGCAAATCGCATCGGCAGGTGTTCCAGCCAGAAATGGTTGTCGAAATAGAGATCCAGCAGGGTGCCATCCATATCGAGAAAAATGGTATCGATCTGCTGCCAGTCGGGTATCTGTTGTTGATCCATGCTATTCAGGGGTTATCGGGTAATGGTGCATTGTCGCTGATTCCGGCTCGATTGAGAAATCGAACCCACAGACATGACAAAGTGGTCACTTTTCTGTCAACATGGCTCTCTTTCATAACCGACAACTGACTACAGACAAAATGACACAGACCAGAATCGATCAGGTCATGGCGATTGCCGAAACCGCTGGCAAGGCGATACTTGAGATTTATGCACGTGACTTCCAGATCGACGAGAAGGAAGACAAGTCACCCCTGACAGAGGCAGACTTGGCAGCACATCACATCATCGTTGATGCACTGGCACAGCTAACACCGGAGATTCCACTGTTGTCGGAAGAGTCAGCCGAGACAGATTTTAGTGAGCGAAAAGGATGGCAACGCTACTGGCTGATCGATCCGCTCGACGGCACAAAGGAGTTCATCAAGAAAAACGGTGAATTCACGGTCAACATCGCCCTCATCGAAAATCACGCTCCGATACTCGGTGTTGTGCACGTACCGGTCAGTGGTCGTACCTATGCAGGTGAAACAGGCAAGGGGGCTTTTGTTGTCGAGGATGGTATGCGAACAGAAATCTCGGTCACATCACAGGCACAGGCACCCTTACGGGTTGCAGGCAGCCGTTCGCATGCAGGCGAATCCCTGCAGCGCTACCTCGAGAAGCTCGGAGAGCATGAACTGGTCTCAATGGGCAGCTCACTAAAACTCTGCCTGGTTGCAGAGGGCAAGGCAGATATCTACCCGCGCCTTGGGCCAACTTCCGAGTGGGACACCGCAGCTGCACATGCTGTCGTCACTGCGGCTGGTGGTGAGGTGACAGACTTGCAGGGTGAAATACTGAAATACAATGCAAAGGAGTCGCTGTTGAACCCCCACTTCCTGGCATTCGGTGACAAGAATAAAGACTGGCTGAAATACCTGTAGTATCAACACACAGATAATTAAAAAAGACGAGGATACCACCATGAAAAAAGAGACACTTTCCATCCACGCAGGCTATGAGACAGACCCGACAACCAAGTCTGTTGCTGTGCCAATTTACCAGACAGTTGCCTACGAGTTCGATGATGCACAGCATGGCGCCGACCTCTTCGATCTTGCAGTTCCGGGCAACATTTACACGCGCATCATGAATCCCACCTGGGATGTGCTGGAACAGCGAGTTGCAGCCCTTGAGGGTGGAATTGCCGCTCTCGCGGTCAGCGCAGGCAGTGCCGCCATCAACTATGCAATCCTGACGATTGCCGAAGCGGGTGACAACATCGTTGCAACACCCCAGCTCTATGGTGGAACCTATACCCTGTTTGCACATATGTTGCCCAAGCAGGGAATCGATGTGCGTTTTGCCGAGAGTGACAGCGCAGAGGATCTTGCCAAGCTGATTGATGACAAAACCAAGAGGCAGTCTTCTGTGAAACAATCGGTAACCCTGCTGGCAATATTGTCGACCTGGAAGCAATCACGACAATGGCGCACTCTCATGGCGTACCCGTGATTGTCGACAGCACTGTTGCGACTCCGGCGCTGATGAATCCAATCGAGTATGGCGCGGACATCGTGGTGCACTCACTGACCAAGTACATGGGCGGACATGGCACCACCCTCGGCGGCATCATTGTCGATTCCGGCAAGTTCCCATGGGACCAGAACAAGGAGCGTTTCCCGGTTCTGAATAATCCGGAACCCTCCTATCACGGCGTCGTCTATACAGAAGCATTTGGGCCAGCCGCTTTTATCGGCCGCGCGCGTACCGTACCCCTGCGTAACACGGGTTCCGCACTCTCGCCAATGAGCGCCTTCATGCTGTTGCAGGGTATCGAGACGCTATCGCTGCGCATGGAACGCCACTGTGACAACGCCATAGCCGTGGCCCAGTTCCTCAAGGATCATCCATCAGTCGAATGGGTCAATTACGCGGGACTCGAAGGCGACAAGTACTACGATCTGGCACAGAAATACTTTGATGGCAGGCCATCGTCACTGATGACCTTCGGTATCAAGGGTGGCTACGAAGCAGGCGTCAGGTTCTATGATGCACTGAAAATGATCAAGCGACTGGTCAATATCGGTGATGCCAAGAGCCTCTCCTGCCACCCCGCATCTACAACTCATCGCCAGTTGAATGAAGAAGAGCAGGCCAAGGCAGGCGTATCACCGGAGATGATCCGTCTTTGTATCGGTATTGAGCACATCGATGACATCATTGCCGATATCTCGCAGGCATTCGACGCCGTTTAGGAAGTGACAATGCCGGATTGATTTATCAATCCGGCATTTCATACAGATTCCTGTCATTCCCTGTTCACTCGACACCTCCCTGAAATGCCTCATCAACAGCGTATAAGAACAGAGCAGACTTGCACATACCTTGCAGGTATTCGCCAACCCGGCAAGATACTGACTCTGGCAATCAACCCTTTGATGACACCCCACCTGGTCAATTTCGACAAATTTCTGCTTGATAATTTCGAAGTTGAACCAAGCGGCAAGCAAGTGATAGATGCTGAAAAGCTAAATGAGCAGCAGCACGCATGTACCGAAGTGGCCTGGCGTCTCATGATACTCAGCAGAGAATTGTTACAAGCGGTCAGGGCCCCTGTTTTCGATCCAGGTAAAATCCTCGCGATCAAAGCGACACAGAACCAGGACGGCCACTATGCCGTGCGTATCATTGTGCCCTGGTTTGATCACATATCGACTATTCCGCTTCAGCGCGCCTACCAGGCAGCCAACCGTGTGTTTATGGCTGTTGCAAAGAACGGCACAGAACCACGGAATGTTGCACTTATTCTGCAGCAACTGCTTGACAACTTTATCAAACAAACATACAAAATGGTGCCCGGCGGAGAGTCTACGGTACCGGTGCTCGCTAACGCCCATCACAAGGGAATCCCGTTCCATCACATTGGCAAGGGCACCTATCAACTCGGCTGGGGCAAACAGGCCAGACTTGTCGATCGCTCTGCGGTTGACTCAGACTCTGTGATTGGCTCGCGACTCAGCACCAACAAAGGCTTTACCGCAACCCTGTTGGAACAGGCTGGCCTACCTGCACCACAGCACATATTTGTGAATAATGAACAGGAGGCAATCAACGCGGCACAGCGTATTGGCTGGCCTGTCGTTATCAAACCAGTCGACCGTGAGCGTGGCGAAGGCATTGTTGTCGATATCCATGACAACAACAGGTTGCTGCATGCCTACAGGGAGGCGCACAAACTTTCACCAGGAGTACTGGTAGAAAAGCAAGTGGCAGGCGTCTGCCATCGTATCTATGTCTCCAATGGTGAAGTGCTGTATGCCAATAGCAGGCTGGCAAAATCCGTCACTGGTGATGGCATCCACACTGTTGCCGAGTTGATCGAGACGGCCAACAATACAGAATTGAAAAAGTTACCCTGGCGAAGACTGAAACCCTGCCCTTCCGACCAGGAGGCGCTTCTGTCTCTCAAGCAGGCCGGATTCGATATGTCGAGCATACCTGCTGAAGGAGAACGTGCGCCCCTCAGACGAATTGAAGCGACTGCCTGGGGCGGCGCCAGTGACGATCATAGTGACAATATCCACCCGCACAACCGCGAGATTGCTATTCAGGCAGCAGAGCTCTTCGGACTGGATTCTGCTGGTATCGATTTAATTACCCCGGATGTCAGCGTCCCCTGGCACAACAATGGCGCTATTATTAACGAAGTCAATTTTGCGCCCCTGCTTGGCAGCCACCGGACCGGATTTAAACTTGAAGGTGCACTCGCACAATTTATTGAGAATCATGTTCCGGGAAATGGCCGCATTCCTGTTGAGGTTTTCGTCGGAAAAAAAAGCGTGCCTGCAGCAATTGACTGCCAGAAATCATATGTAGGCAAGGGTATCGACTGCTTCATGACCAGTCACATTGTGAACCGCTACCCAACTGGCGATGAAATTCATATTGCAGCCCCTAACCTGTTTGGAAAATGCCGTTCCCTGCTGATGAATCGCGTTGTTGAAGCGCTGGTCATCGCTATAGATAGTGATGAATTCCTCGCCACGGGACTCCCGATAGACAGTATTAATCAGCTAACTATCATTGATGAGGAGATTGCTCATGCGCCTGAGACAGGCGAAATGGAGAACAGTGACAGATTCAGGCAGTTGTTGCGCCTCTTGCAATCTTATATAGTTGAGCCAGTTCAGGATAATCCTGAATAAATATCACATAACGAAATAATATTACCTGCCTGAGGAGACCAACCATGAACGATAGCAAGAGCATCAACCTCGACCTATCCAAGCTATATGGCTACAAAATTGTAGAAGAAGAAGTAAAGGAAAAGTGCATCGCATCAAAAATTGGCGGGGGCGGCAAGGTTCCACCTGCACCAGCGACAATACTTCCTGCCAAGATTGGTTTAGGAAAAATTGGCGTTAAAACCATGTAATCAAGGACCGGCAGCAACTGGTCAAAAAAGCCATTCTAAACAGCCGGTGCATTCAATTTGAATCACCGGCTGCTTTACTCTGAATTATTCATCACTTCACTTCCACCTGCAGACCAACTTTCCCATGAATGATTTTCGATTTGCACCAGATGCACAACGCGCCAGGCTGATTGACCACCGCATGCGTACCCTGCTTGGCGAGAGCCTTGAACACATCGCTGATCAGATCAGGGGGCAAATCAGCTTTAACGAGGAGCAGTTGCAGAACATCGCAACTCGACTGAAACAGGGGGAGAAATATCCTCCCTCGACTTTTGCGATTTACACCGAACTGGTCAAGATACTGCTTGCCGGGAATTTTGCAGAAGCTGAAGGACTGCTCGCAGAGCTACTACAGGAAAAGCCCGTCACGAACACACCACAAATAGCACCTCTCGATTCACCCCTGCTAGCCAGGCAGGCCGAGAGGATGAAGCAACTGATGGGTTCAGATCCGGACACAGAATTCCCAATCACGGCACCATCGCAACAGGTAACCGAAACCTTCACCTCCAGGCTCGGGGAGACAATGAAGTTGATGGAGAGCACGATTCCCGAACTTGCCGGTGAAATCAATGCGCTTATCAGCCAGATCATCATGGTCGTTCCTGACTCTGAGAGTGACTACCGCTTTGATGGCGGATCAAGCTACATGATGTGGGGTGGATTATTTCTTAACGCCCTGTCGCATGAAAATGAAATCGCCCTGCTCGAGGTACTTGCCCATGAAAGCGCCCACATGCTGCTGTTTGGCTTCTGCAGGGATGAAATGCTCGTGAGCAACAGTGACGATGAACTTTTCCCGTCACCTCTGCGGTTTGATCCGCGTCCAATGGATGGCATCTACCACGCCACCTGGGTCTCTGCCCGCATGCACTGGGCCATGTCGCAGCTGATCAATAGTGGTCAACTCACCCAACCTCAACTTGAACTTGCCACAAGCCACATGCAGGCTGACAAAGTCAATTTCGAAAACGGCTACGGTGTCGTTAAACAACATGCAAAACTGACACCCACCGGACGCGCTGTCATGCAGCCCGCACGCGACTACATGGATTCAGTTCCAAACTAAGAACCCCTCCAATAAACACTTCAAAGCGTTAATTTTATTCAGGTTTACTGCTTCCCCTTTGTGCTGATTGGTATTATGATCAAAGCATATTTATTAGTGGGAACTATTTCCCAACTGTAATTAAGGTTATATTTTCATATACCGGACCTTGTAGAAAGGTAAAGTGAAAAAGTTGAGTCATGAACTGCCTGATATCCGCAGCCATAAACGCTTTCAGTTATGGAAGTTGTTGTCATCGATAGGTGCACTGCTGCTGTTGATTTTCAGCCTCGTCAACCTTGCTGATCAGAACTACAGGCTAGGTGGAATGCTGTTGGCTTTTTCACTGGTCATCCTGCTCATATTCCTCACTTACCGCCGATCAGACAATTCAGGCCGTGCAATGACCAGCCTGAATATCATCATCATCTTCTTCTGCCTCTATCTGCTGATAAGCGGAGGCCGCGATAACACAGGCATCTTGTGGATTTACCCGGTTCTTATCACGACTCTTTCTGTCAACGTATTTCGATCAGCCGCTATTACTGGTGGTACTCTCGTTCTTATCAGCACCCTGCTGCTGTTTACTCCGCTCTCTGACTTCATTACCGCCGAGTACTCGCAAACGACTGCAACACGTTTTATCGTCACTCTCACACTCCTCTATATCATCTCCCTGATCGGCTTGCATTATGAACAGCAGGCCTACCGTACGATTCAGGCAATGCATAACCAGGATCTGCACAAACTGGCATACTATGATGGCCTCACAGGGCTACCCAACCGCAACAGCTTCAAGCGCAAGCTTGCGCGCATCGTGCCAAGAACCCACAGCAAACATCAGTATCTCGGTTTACTCTACATCGACCTCGACAACTTCCATACAGTCAATGATCTTTATGGCCACCAGACTGGTGATCAACTGCTGGTGACTTTTGCCGAGAGTTTGCAACATACAGTACGTACAAGAGACCTGGTCGCCAAGGGAGATGGTGAGGGTGAGAGTGAAAGCGGGAATCTTGCCAGGCTGGCCGGTGATGAGTTTGTTGTCCTGCTGTCGGATCTGAAACACCCGGCCGATGCAGCTGCCATCGCACAACGTATTCTTATGCAGTTCGACGGTGGTTTTGAAGCAGGTGGCCTGGTCCACCCTATCCATGCCAGCATCGGGATTGCTGTCTCGCAGAATGAATCAGGAGAGGAATCCACACTGTTAAGGGACGCTGAAGTGGCAATGAACGAAGCAAAGCGTTCTGGTGGTAATACTTTCCAGTTTTTCACCGATGAGATCTCGCAAATTGTTTACAGAAGCCAGAAAATAGAGAGCGGCCTGTCCGAGGCAATCGAGAGTAAAAGCTTCCATCTCGTCTACATGCCAATTTACGACTGCCAGACACTCAAAATTGTCGGTATTGAGGCCCTGTTACGTAGTAACCATCCATCGCTTGAAGGTATTGGACCGGACGAATTCATTCCTGTTGCAGAATCAAAAGGACGCATCAAATGGCTGGATAAATGGGTGCTCGAGAACGCCCTGCATGAATTAACAAACCTGCAGCAGATTGGATTTGACGGCGTTCTATGTGTCAACATGTCTGGTGCCGAACTGCATACAGACAAATACCCGCAGATTGTTGCAAAAACACTCAAAAAGCATGGCATAAACCCGAAATATCTTGAAATCGAGATAACCGAAACAGCACTGGTTGCAGATAATGTCAAAAGTGTCGACATACTCCGTCGTCTCAGAGAACTGGGCATTACCCTGTCGCTTGATGATTTTGGTACCGGTTACACCGCATTCAGTCAGTTAATCAACTATCCGGTCAATAGTCTGAAGATCGATCGTTCATTTGTCGCCGGTATTTTCAGTCAAGATGATACACGCAGAAAAATGGTTGAGATCATTCTGAATCTTGCCGAGATCTATAAACTGCGTATCGTGGCTGAAGGTGTGGAAACCCGGGAACAGTTTGAATATCTGAAAAACATCGGCTGCCACTATGCCCAGGGTTACCTGTTCTCCAAGCCCCTGCCAGTATCGGAACTGGTCACCCTGCTTGAATACCAGAGAGTATCAGAATCAATCTAGAGTCTGTTTACTACTCTGGACATCGCATCCGTCACCTTATGCAGTTGCTCTTGCTCCATCACGTAGGGAGGCATGGCATAAAGCAGTTTTCCAAATGGCCTGAGCCAGACACCTTCATCGATCAGTGCTTCCTGTACTGCCGAAACAGTTAGCGATTCTTTCATCTCAACCACACCGATGGCACCCAGTGAGCGCACATCCGCCACGGCATCCAGTGCCCTGAGTGGTTCCAGTGCAGTGTTGAAATGTGACTCGATTGACTGCACGCGACTCTGCCAGGGACTTTCGAGCAACAGTTCAATACTGGCATTGGCAACAGCGCAGGCGAGCGGATTTGCCATGAAGGTAGGTCCGTGCATAAAGACCATGTCATCACTGCAAACACCTTTCGCCACCTTGTCCGTGGCAATGGTCGCTGCGAGTGTCATGTAACCGCCAGTGATTGCCTTGCCGACACAGAGAATATCGGGGGTCACCTCTGCATGTTCGTATGCGAAGAGTTTTCCGGTACGGCCAAATCCTGTTGCAATCTCATCGAAGATCAGTAGTACATCATGTCGATCACACAATTCACGCATCTTGCGCAGGTAGTTCGGATGGTAAAAACGCATACCCCCTGCACCCTGCACAACCGGCTCGAGAATAACCGCCGCAATTTCATCACTGTACCTGTCGATTAATTCAGCAAAATCGCTAATCGCATCATCCGACCAGGAATCACCCGGAGTAATGTCAGGTCGAGGCGCAAACAGCTGCTGCGGCAACATGCCCTGAAACAGCTGGTGCATACCCCCAACAGGATCACACACAGACATGGCGCCAAAGGTGTCACCATGGTAACCGCCACGCACAGTGAGAAAACGCTGTTTGTCTGGCTTGCCAACACCCTGCCAGTATTGCAGCGCCATCTTCAGTGCTACTTCAACGGAGATTGAGCCGGAATCGGTCAGAAAAACATGCTCAAGTGGCTCTGCCGTCATGCCAACCAGCTTTTGTCCAAGCTCGATAGCCGGCTGATGCGTAAGCCCGCCGAACATCACGTGCGACATGGCATCGATCTGTTGCTTTGCTGCCTGGTTGAGGTGTGGATGGTTATAGCCATGAATGACACACCACCACGAGGCCATGCCATCAATGACCTGGCGCCCGTCATCAAATGTCAGCATGACCCCGTCTGCTGATGAGACGGGGTAAACAGGAAGTGGATTCGTCAGGCTGGTGTATGGGTGCCAGAGATGATCGCGATCGAAGTCACGCAAGGCCTGATCAAGTTGCATTGCAAAGATCGCCCTATTTCTTGCTCTTCTTGTTTTTACTGCCTTTTTTCTTTGCTTTTTCCTTGGCTTTCTTTGTTTTTGCCTTCGTTTTGTCGGCTTCAGCCTGTTTCTTCAACTTCTTTTTCAGCGCCTTCCTGGCTTTCTTGATTGCCTCTTTCTTGCGCAAGGCATCTTTCGCCCGCTGCTTGGCATATTTCTCCAGTTTCGCCCGTGTCTCACGATTTTCGCTGCGCATCTCCTTGATCGCATCAATCGCCTCATGGCGAGCCTTTTTCGCCTTGCTTGCAGAGTGGGATGCGCGTTTCGCGGCTTTGCCGGCCTTCTCTGCGGACTTTTCCGCTTTTTTAATGGCGGACTGTAATTCAACCACGCGTTTTCGGCTCTTGGCGCTGCTGTTTTTTACACTCGCCATCACTCCTCCCCTTTGCCGTAGGCATCTTTCACCGAAGCGCAAATAAGGGGGTCCGGAGCGCATGCAATGGTAGTGTCCTTGTCAGGATAATCAAGGTTATACAGAAAGTGACGCATACAGGCGAGACGTGCACGTTTCTTGTCATCCGACTTGATCACGGTCCAGGGCGCATCTGCAGTATCTGTATAAAAGTGCATCGCATTCTTTGCTTCGGTGTACTCACCCCAGCGGTCGAGAGACTGGATATCAATCGGACTCAGTTTCCAATGCTTCAGCGGGTCATGGCGACGGGAGTGAAAACGGCGCAACTGCTCCTGTTGGGTAACGGAGAACCAGTACTTGTAGAAGATAATGCCTGAACGCACCAGCATACGTTCGATCTGGGGTGCCTGGCGCAGGAACTCAAGGTACTCTTCATCAGTACAGAAGCCCATGACACGCTCTACACCGGCACGGTTGTACCAGGAACGGTCGAAGAAGACCATTTCACCCTTGGTAGGCAGGTGTTTTATATAGCGTTGAAAATACCACTGCCCCATCTCTCTCTCATTTGGTTTTTCGAGAGCAACCACGTGTGCGGCACGAGGATTGAGGTGTTCCATGAAACGCTTGATGGTACCACCCTTGCCAGCTGCATCGCGCCCTTCGAAAACGCCCAGAATCTTCTGACCCGACTCCTTAACCCACGCTTGGACCTTGAGCAACTCGGTCTGCAGCAAGTGCTTTTCGTGCTCGTATTGCTTCGTCGTCATCTTTTCAGCATAGGGGTATTGACCCATTTCATAGCTGATCCGGAGTAACTCCTTTCCAGAAATCACGCTGGGTGATTCGAGTACTTTCTTGGGATTGGTGAGTTTTTCCATCACCTTTTTCAGTTCTTTATCAGGGACGTTGCTGGACATCTCAAGTCGCTCCTTTTTGGTCAATTATCTAGGGGTCAAACGAATTATTATAGCCCATATATAACTGTTTGTTTTGATCGAGATCAGGTTTTCTGATAAACCAATCGGTAATCCGCCTGTTTCAGGTACCCCTTCTCACGCTTCAGATCAACATTGGTTAAAGGGTGATCATCAAGCCAGCCTTCAGGAAAACTCAACTTGATTTCCATCCCATCAACCTCGATACCCACATCGGGACCCGACTCGCTTGGACGCCCCCGATGCAGCAGGGCTGCCAGGCGCAAAATAACGCAAAGCCTGGAGCCAGCAGTCTGCGCAGTTTCAACCAGGTCGAGAAAAGTGTCGAAGCGGAATTTTTTGCGGTGATTCAGAACCAGGGTTGCAAGCAACTCCTGCTCGGGGCGTGAGAAACCCGGCAGGTCGGCATTCGCAAGAATATAGGCACCATGCTTCTGGAAACTGCTGTGTGCAACCTGCAGGCCTATTTCGTGCAGCAACGCCGCCCAACGGAGCATGTTCTCTCGCTCAGTGTTCAACTTCCATTTATCTGCCACCTGGCTATAAAGCTGTAATGCCGTAGCTGCAACGGCTTCTGCATGTGACTTGTCGATACTCCAGCGCTGCAAAGCCGAATCGACGGTTGCATCGCGTACGTCTTCGCGGTTGATACGGCCGACGAGGTCGTAAAGTAAACCTTCACGCAGGGCGAGGTCGGAAACCCGCATATGTGAAATATTGAGTGCTTCGAAGACTGCGATCAACACTGCCAGCCCCCCGGGAAGGACCGGCTTCCTGTCCTCTTTCATTTCTGCCAGATTGAGACTTCTGATATCACCCTGCTTGATTATGGCAGCGCGCATTTCATAAAGTGCATCCAGTGTCAGTCCGCTGTCACACCAGCCTTCTGCCTGGGCGATATTCCTGATCGCCTTGATTGTGCCAGAACAGCCGACCGCTTCTTGCCAGTCGCTCTTGTGGAATTCATGTGCATGGGGATAGATTGTGAGCCGCGCAGCCATCTCAGCCTTTTCCATGCGCTTCTCTGTGATTTTGTCATCCTCAAAATAGTCACGGCTCGCGCTGACACAGCCGATATGCAGGCTTTCGCGAATCTCACTGATGGCTCCTTCACCGACAATCAGTTCGGTACTACCGCCACCAATATCGACAACCAGTCGCTTGCCGTTTCGAGTCGCACGGCCATGGGCAACACCGAGGAAGATAATACGCGCCTCTTCCTGTCCCGAGATGATCTCTATCTCGTGGCCCAGCATGTGCTCCGCCTTCTGCACGAAGGCTCTCGAATTCTTCGCCACACGCAGTGTATTTGTTCCCACCACGCGCACCGAACCACGCGGCAGGTCACTAATGCGCTGACCAAAACGCTCAAGGCAATCGAGTGCCCGTTTACGTGTCTTCTTGTCGATCTTTCCCTTCTTGGTAAGACCGCCGCCAAGCCGTACTGACTCACGCAGCCTGTCGAGAACCTTCAGCGTACCTGTCTCGTCGAGACGCGCGACAATCATGTGGAAGCTGTTCGATCCCAGGTCGATTGCTGCGACTACATCCGGCTTGTCCTGTTGCATTATTCGCCCTGCAAAAAATTAATAATCATTCAGGGCCAATGATGCGGGATTTAACGCCTTTAAGCAAAAGTTGAATCGCACGATTGATAAATCAATAAAAAATCAATAAGATGTCCGGTTTTTCCCGCCAAATAAGGCGGAAAAACGGATAAATGCACTCTCATATATGCGGGTGCGGAGAGAACGACCAATGACAGGGACCCTTATGACAACCTATGCACCATTGCCTGTCACCTTTGAACGAGGTGAAGGCGTGTGGCTGTGGGACACAAAAGGCGAACGCTATCTGGATGCAGTTGCCGGTGTTGCAGTATGCAACCTGGGACACGCTCACCCGGCAGTAACGGAAGCAATCTGCACACAGTCAAAGCAGCTGATGCACACATCCAACCTCTATGGTATTGCCAACCAGGAGCGACTCGGTGATGCGTTGACATCCTTAAGCGGCATGGACAGCGTCTTCTTCAGCAACTCCGGTGCCGAGGCTAACGAGGCAGCGATCAAGCTGGCACGCCTGTATGGCAGCAAGCGCAACATCAGCAACCCGACCACGGTTGTCATGGAACAGAGTTTTCATGGCCGCACCATGGCAACACTCACGGCGACTGGCAACCGCAAGGTACAGGCAGGTTTTGAACCACTGCTGAAAGGTTTTGTGCGCATCCCCTACGGTGACCTGGATGCACTCGAAGCGCTCTCCGGCAATCCTGATATTGTTGCTGTACTGGTTGAATCTGTACAGGGTGAAGGTGGTGTTAACATTCCGCCAAGTGGTTACCTGTCCGGAATCCGGGCACTGTGTGACAGCAACGAATGGCTGATGATGACAGACGAGATCCAGACCGGCATGGGCAGAACAGGTCGCAACTTTGCATGCCAGCACGAAGGAGTTCTCCCTGATGTCATGACACTCGCCAAAGGCCTTGGTAACGGCATGCCCATCGGCGCCTGCCTCGCACGTGGCGAAGCAGCCGAACTTTTCGCGCCGGGATCACACGGCTCAACATTCGGTGGTAATCCGCTGGCCTGTGCTGCAGGACTCGCTGTTATCGATGTCATGAAGAGTGAATCGATTGCAGAAAGTGCTGAAAAGCTCGGCGAATATATCAGCAACAAGCTGTTTGATGCGCTTGATAGTGATGATGCGGTCATTGCAATCCGCAACCTTGGCTGCATGATCGGTATCGAACTGGCACATCCGTGCACCGAACTGGTACGCATGGCCTTTGAACAGAAACTGCTGATCAACGTCACCGCAGAACGTGTCGTGCGCCTGCTACCGCCTCTGACAATGACATATTCAGAAGCTGACCAGCTGTGTGACACGCTGGCTTCACTCATTCAACAATTTCTTGCCTCGCAAGCTTAATAATTTAGTAACTCATAATGACTCAACAACGCCATTTTCTAACCCTCAACGATCTCAGTTCCGAAGAACTGCGCCAGCTGATTCTGCGTGCAACTGAACTGAAACAGATGAGAAAAGCCGGTGAGGACTATCGTCCATTCGTCGGTAAAACCCTCGCGATGATTTTTGAGAAGTCGTCAACCCGCACACGTGTTTCTTTTGAATCCGGCATGGCACAATTTGGAGGCCATGCACTGTTTCTCTCTCCACGAGATACACAACTTGGTCGCGGTGAACCAATCGAAGATACAGCACGCGTCATCTCTCGCATGGTCGATATCATCATGATTCGTACCTTCGAACATGAAAAGATCGAACGCTTTGCTGAATACTCGGATGCACCCGTTATCAACGGCCTGACTGACCTTGTCCACCCTTGCCAGCTACTCGCTGACATGCAGACCTGGCATGAACACCGTGGTGACATTAAAGGAAAAACAGTCGCATGGATCGGTGATGGCAATAACATGTGTCACTCCTATATCAATGCAGCGATCCAGTTTGACTTCCAGCTGAATATCGGCTGCCCTGAGGGTTACGATCCTGATCCTGAAATCCTTGCCCGTGGCGGTGACCGCTGCAAGATCATTCGCGATCCGATGGAGGCGTCTGAAGGCGCTCACCTGGTCACGACCGATGTGTGGGCGAGCATGGGTCAAGAAGATGAGCAGAAGGCACGCGAAGCAGCCTTCGTGGGCTTCTGCGTGACACAGGAATTTATGCAGGTTGCCGACAAAGATGCGCTCTTCATGCACTGCCTGCCAGCACACCGTGGCGAAGAAGTCAGCGCTGAAGTCATCGACGGCTCCCAGAGTGTTGTCTGGGACCAGGCTGAAAACAGAATGCACGCCCAGAAAGCACTGATCGAGTTCCTGATGCAATGAAAAAAGTAATTAATCTCTGTCTGACAGCCTTTGTTCTACTGTGTCTCAATGCACCGCTTGCGATGGCGCAAGAAGCAGAAACCGACACACAAACCAGGTATGTATCCAATAGCCTGCTGATTAACATGCGCGCCGGTGAAGGAACCAATTACAAGATCCTGGCACGCCTGAGAAGCGGAACCCCACTCGAGATAGTCTCGGTAAACCAGAAAGCTGGTTACACCAAGGTCAAAACCGAATCCGGCAAAGTTGGATATGTCTTATCACGCCAACTGATGGATGAGCCCCGCACTTGTGTTAATCCACCGCTCACCGAAGCGACACTGGCACAGTTGGAAAACCTCTCCAACAACCAGATCCGATCACGTTTCGTACAGCTGACGACTGACTATACCAAGTTGCAGGAACGTTACCAGGGAGCTACTGACGAGAAGAACAAACTGACGCAGGAGCTTGCAGGCATTCACCAGACAGCGAGCAATGCAATCAATATTGCCAAGGAACGTACTGAACTACGCAAGCAGGTGACAGATCTGACCCGTCAACTTGCCGACCTACAGCAGGTCAAGCGCGATTTTGAAAACAGTCACAATCAGCGCTGGTTCATTATCGGTGCCGGCGTTCTGATCCTCGGCATCCTGTTTGGCTTCATCCTTCCGAGGCTCAGCTTCGGACGTCGCCAAGGCTCTGGCGGTTGGGGTGACCTGTAACAGCAACCCCGAACAGCCTACACACCTGTCACAACGGCCTGCATCTGCAGGCCGTTTTGCTATACTATTTTCCTACACCCATTTGGCAGACCATTGATTCCATGTGTCTTGCCAATATCCAGTCAAGCGGAACACATCCAGGCCCCAAACAGGAGATCAGGTTATGCAAGTTGCTATCGTACAGCACTCCCCCGTCATTCTTGATGCACAACAAACGATGCAAAAAGCCATCGGTCTTGTCGCAGAAGCAGCAGCCGGCGGTGCCAAACTGGTTATTTTTCCTGAAGCATTTTTTCCCGGCTATCCCGCATGGATCTGGCGATTACGCCCGGGTGGTGACTGGGGCATTTCGGATGAAGTTCACCATCGCCTGTTGAAGAATGCTGTCGATCTTGAGACCGATGACCTGAAACCCCTGCGTGAAGCAGCTGCCGAGCATCAGTTGACGATTGTTGCCGGTATTAATGAACGTGATGGACAATTGAGCCGCTCCACACTTTATAACAGTGTCGTGACTATCGGTCCTGACGGAAGCCTTCTCAACCGTCATCGTAAGCTGATGCCCACGAATCCCGAGCGCATGGTATGGGGCCAAGGTGATGCATCCGGTTTGAAAGTCATCGACACACCATGTGGACGCATCGGCTCTCTCATCTGCTGGGAAAACTACATGCCACTGGCACGCTTTGCACTCTATGCGCAGGGTGTCGAGATCTACGTGGCACCGACATACGACAGCGGAGATGACTGGCTCGGCACCATGCAGCACATAGCTCGTGAAGGTTGTTGCTGGGTGATCAGTGCGGGCGTAGCCACACGTCACGATGATATTCCGGATGATTTTCCTGAAAAGGAACGACTCTATCCGGATGACGAAGAGTGGATTAATCCGGGAGACTCGGTTGTTATCTCACCCCGTGGAAACCTCGTAGCCGGTCCCTTTAATCAAACCCAGGAGATTATCACCGCTGAAATCGATCTGGACGAGGTCGCCATTGCGCGACGGGGATTTGATGTGGCAGGTCATTATTCAAGACCCGATATCTTTACACTGCATATTGACCGGAAGAGTCAGACACCTGTCGATTTCGAATAGGATTCTCAATCTGCATCAAGCAGGGAGCCTCACCACACGGGGCGGCATCGATAGATTCGATCCAGCCCCCGGCTTGTGCCATCCCTGGCCTGGTCATCCCTCTGTTGAACATGCATCTTTGAGTAGCATTATCATCTGAACAGCCTGCGTATCAGCTGCAGCCGCAGATTTCTGATTCAGGGCTACCGGCATTGACCATGTCTAATGACGAGAGGTTCGATGCTACTGATGAGCCACTTCCATCTGCTTCGTGTCCTGCATAGAGCTCAGGATTACCCGGAAATGCTGCTGCAATCGGATCAGCACTGCGACCATAATTGCCGCCTGTTTCAGCGATACTCTCACTGATACCTTCGTGGACATCTGTATGAAATGCACCTTCCACATCAGCAATTGCTACACCTGATACGAAAAGAAGAGCGATGCCTGCTGTCTGTATTAATTTATTCATATTCCTTCTCCAACGTGGTTATTTTCTCTTAAGGTCGTCTTGAACGGCCTTGTAAAAAGAGACACGCAGCAGAAGAGAAAACTTTCAGAAATTGTTGGTGATATAAAATCATCAGACAAAAAAATGGCCGTGCCCGCGTTCGCGGTACGGCCAATTACGGAGGTGAATATACGACCTGGATATCACCACTTGTGACTTTGCTCTAAACCAGGCGGTGTGTCCTTGATAATTATCAATCCTGGAAAAATTCAGGAGACAAATCCAGCCTCCCTGATCGACTTTAACTGGTCACGCAGCTTTGCCGCTTCTTCAAACTCCAGGTTTTCTGCATGGCGATGCATCTGCTTTTCTATCTCCTTCAGCTTCTTCGCCATTTGCGTTGGAGTCAGCGATGCGTATTCAGCCATCTGCTCCGCCACCCTGGCGAACTGTTTCGCCTTCATCGGCGCTCCCGGATAGGCGCCCTCCATGATATCGGCAACATTTTTGATAATACTTTTCGGCGTAATGCCATGTTCAAGGTTATAGTCGATCTGCTTTTTACGACGGCGCTCTGTCTCATCAATGGCGCGCTGCATGGAACCTGTAATCTTATCGGCGTAAAGGATTGCCTTGCCTTTAACATTACGTGCGGCACGCCCGATAGTCTGGATCAAAGAGGTATCTGAACGCAGGAACCCCTCCTTGTCCGCATCAAGGATTGCTACCAGTGACACCTCCGGCATATCGAGACCCTCTCTCAACAGGTTGATCCCGACCAGTACATCGAAAGTCCCCAGTCGCAGGTCGCGAATAATTTCGATACGTTCAACCGTCTCGATGTCGGAGTGCAGGTAGCGCACTCGTACATCGTGCTCCATCAGGTACTCAGTCAGATCCTCAGCCATGCGCTTGGTCAGCGTGGTCACAAGTACACGTTCACCGGCAGCCGCACGCAGGCGAATTTCTGACAGCAGGTCATCAACCTGGGTGGTTGCCGGGCGAATTTCGACTTCGGGATCAACCAACCCTGTCGGCCGCACAACCTGCTCTACCACGGCTCCGGAATGTGCAAGTTCATAGTCACGCGGTGTTGCCGTGACATAGATGGTTTGCGGGGAACGCGTTTCAAACTCCTCGAATCTGAGTGGACGGTTATCCAACGCCGATGGCAGGCGAAATCCGAATTCGACCAGGTTTTCCTTGCGAGATCTGTCTCCACGGAACATGCCGCCAATCTGCGGCACCGTGACATGTGACTCGTCGATCACCAACAGGGCATCATCCGGCAGGTAATCGAACAGCGTGGGCGGTGACTCCCCCGGCTTGCGTCCGGAGAGATAGCGCGAGTAGTTCTCGATTCCCGAACAGTAACCAAGCTCAAGCATCATCTCCATATCAAACTGGGTACGCTGCTCAAGCCGTTGTGCTTCAACCAGCTTGTTGTTATCACGCAGTTGGGCAAGTCGTTCCGCCAGCTCAACCTTGATCTCGTCTACCGCGGCGAGAATCGTCTCGCGCGGTGTGACATAGTGAGTCTTCGGATAGATGGTGTAGCGTGCCGGGCGCTGTCTGACCTCGCCAGTGAGAGGATCAAAGAGGCTGATCTGCTCAATCTCATCATCGAACAATTCGATGCGGATCGCCTCCTCTTCCGATTCTGCAGGAAAAATATCGATCACATCACCGCGTACACGGAAGGTACCGCGGTCAAGTACCACGTCATTACGCTTGTACTGCAGTTCAGCAAGGCGCCTCAGAATGTCGCGCTGTGCAACCTGGTCGCCGCGAACCAGGTGCAACACCATGGAGAGATACTGGCGTGGGTCACCAAGGCCATAAATTGCAGAGACAGTAGCGACAATCACCGTGTCGTGTCGCTCCAGCAGCGCCTTGGTTGCCGACAGGCGCATCTGCTCGATATGCTCGTTGATCGATGCATCCTTCTCTATGAAAGTATCAGATGCTGGAACGTAAGCCTCAGGCTGGTAGTAGTCATAGTAGGAGACGAAATACTCAACCGCATTGTTAGGGAAAAACTCCTTCATCTCGCCATACAGCTGCGCTGCCAACGTCTTGTTGTGAGCCATGATAATCGTTGGACGCTGCAGAGCCTGAACCACGTTGGCGATGGTAAAAGTCTTTCCTGAGCCGGTTACACCGAGCAGTGTGAGCCCGGCCTCACCGTCATGGATACCCTCGACCAGACTTGCGATTGCAGCAGGCTGGTCGCCGGCGGCCTCGTAACTGGATGCAATTTGAAATGGCCTGGACATAAAAAGAACTACGCGGGAGTGTGTAAATTGGATATTATTACAGATTATCGATCACGACTTCGATCTTAACTGTCAGGAAAGCATAAAGATGTCATTAAAGCTGTCACAACGAGTCCAGGCTGTAAAACCCTCGCCCACACTGGCCATTACCGCACGCGCGGCTGAATTAAGGGCGGCAGGCAAGGATATTATTGGTCTCGGAGCAGGCGAGCCCGATTTTGACACTCCTGAGCACATCCAGCAGGCAGGTATCGATGCGATCAAGAGCGGCAAAACCCGTTATACCGCAGTCGATGGTACTGCCAGCCTCAAGCAGGCGATTATCGACAAGTTCAAGCGTGATAATAACTTTTCATTCGAGGCTGACCAGATCCTGGTCTCATGCGGTGGCAAGCAGAGTTTTTACAACCTTGCACAGGCTATTCTCGATCCGGGCGACGAGGTCATCATACCGGCGCCGTACTGGGTCTCGTATCCTGATATGGCGATCCTGGCAGGTGGCGTTCCCGTTTATATCAATGCTGATGCCGAACAGAATTTCAAGATCACGCCACAGCAACTCGAGACATCCATCACCGAGGCAACACGCCTCTTCGTGATCAACAGCCCTTCCAACCCGAGCGGAATGGCCTACAGCATGGAAGAGCTTGAAGCGCTTGGCAAGGTGCTTGAGAGCCACCCCAAGATTGTCATCGCAACTGATGACATGTATGAGCATATCCTCTGGGAAGGAACAAGCTTCTGCAACATTCTCAACGCCTGCCCACAGCTTGAGGATCGTATTATCGTCCTCAACGGTGTCTCCAAGGCCTACGCGATGACTGGCTGGCGCATTGGCTATGCCGGTGGCCCCGTCGAAATCATCAAGGCGATGAAGAAGATCCAGTCACAGAGCACATCGAACCCGACTTCAATATCCCAGTATGCGGCCGAGACGGCGCTCAATGGCCCACAATCCTGCATTAACGATATGATGGTGCAATTCAAGCAACGCCACGACTATGTGCTTGATCGCTTTAACCGTATGCCGGGGATCGAATGCCTCCCTTCGGATGGTACCTTCTACCTGTTCCCGAAAGCGACAGACCTGATCGAGTCACTGGTAGGCATTTCAGATGACCTGCAGCTGGCTGACTACCTTATTCAGAAAGCCGAGGTAGCAGTGGTACCTGGTTCAGCATTCGGGCTTGCCGGCTATTTTCGTGTTTCGATTGCGACCAGTATGGAAGAGCTTGAGACAGCTATGGACCGTATCGAGAAGGCGATTAGCTGATTCAATCATTTGCACCACGCCCTGTAGAAAGGGCGCCCAAACCTGAACAGGCTGGACTCTCCGTTATCGGCGCCCGTGCGCGATGCAGATCATCACAGGAGAAGCGAAAAACTGTTTGAGTGATCTAAGATCGCGAGTTTTACTTCGTGATGTGCAGGGAAGCACAAATGCCGCGAGCGCAGGATGCGCAAGAGCGGCCGCTGTGATGATCAAGTTGCGTGCGGACAGGCGTCGGTAAGGAGCTGTTTCTTTGCCTACTTTCTTGTCAGCACAAGAAAGCAGGGTGGGTGCGTGCCACCGCGCGCTTTCAAAATAAAACCGACGCGAAGCGTCACATGATAAGAAAGGCCCCTCAGGCCTCATTCTCAGTCAAAGACTTCAGATACTGAAACAGCAAGCGCGCCGACTTCGGCGACTGCTCCTTCTCTTTCTCCTTGCCCGCCTGGCGAATCAACTGCCTGAGATGCTGACGGTCGACTTGCGCATGACTGGTGATAATCTCCTGCAGCAACTCCTCGTCACCATCGATCAGGGCATCGCGCCATGCTTCCAGCTGGTGCAGATGCGCAACCTCTTCCTTGTGGGGCTGGCGCATGGACTCAAGGTTGGAGATGATCTGATCTGCATCCTCTTTGCGCAACAGTTTGCCGATATACTGCAGTTGCCTTTTAAGCGCACCTTTCTTCATCGTCTGTGCACTCTTCACAGCTGTAAACAAGTGCTCGGGCAACGAAAGACGAGTGAGCTGACTTGTCGACAGAGTAACAAGGTCTGCACCCAAATCTTTCAACGCAAGTAACTCACGCTTGACCTGTGATTTACTCTTGACCTCAACGCCTTCCTCGTCGAAATCCATGCTCTCTTCATCGTTCATCTGTTTCATGCTCTTAATAATAACTCATCACAGACCCAGTTCCTTCCAGCGCTTTTCAATGCGCTTGATCGAGATCGGGTAAGCTGTTTTCACTTCCTGCGCAAACAGCGAGATACGCAACTCCTCAAGCATCCAGCGAATCTCCTCGATGCGCTCATCCTGTAGATGATCCTTGTGCATCTGCTGGTAGCGCTGCTGCCACTCCTGTTGCAAGTTCGACATGACACGCATCTGCTGCTGATCCCTCGCGGCCGCATGTCCGAGTTTTTCAAGGCGCAGCAATAGCGCCTTGAGGTAACGGGGATACGCCTGCAGATGCTGCCAGTCTGTCTGCTCAATAAATCCCCTGTAAACCAGTGAATCGAGCTGCTGCTGCATATCGTTCACAGAGCTCAGCAGGTTGAGAGCCGAAAGTGACGACAAACGCGTACGAATCTCACGATATGTCTCAAGAATCTCGGCCACCAGTGCTGAAATCCTGTTCGCAGCTTCGGCCAGGCGACTGCGATTCTGTTCGATTGCCTGTTCAAAGTCAGCCTGTTTCCAGATCAGTCCCTCGTGCAGAAATACCTGGTCGATAGTCACAGCAATCAGTTCATCGAGAAGCTCGCTCTGTCCTTGTTGCACTCCATCCGGGCATATGGCTTTGGCATACTGCAAGCGCATTTTATCGAGTCCCGGAAATGCCTTTTTCAGGTAACGCGTCTGCTCCGGAAGCGTCAGCATCGCCAATCGTCGCAGGCCACGCCTGTGAACTGCCGCTGCAATCGCCTCACTCTCCAGCAGTTTCAGCGAGACACTCTCGTTGCAATCGATGAGGGCGGAAAATGCGGTCAGTTCGATACCACCGCGTTTGAGCTTGATACGCTGCCTGATATCACCGAATTCCCAGCGTTTGATATTTTCTATCTCATGACTGGCATCAGCAAGTGAAGTCGGCTGGTTTCCCTGTCCACTGCGGGCATACTTGCGTTTCATTGCAGCAAGATCAATCCCGTGTGCCAGCTTTTTTCCGTCGCTATCAACGACGCGTATCTTCATCTGCAAATGTTCCGGCAACTTCTCCTCCTGCCAGTCAGTATCCGAGATGTGTATACCTGCATGCTTACCCAGCAGACGCGCCACGGCCAGTTTCAACGATCCCTGCGCATGAGGTAATTCATTCACGCAGCGCCGCGCAAAGTCAGGCACGGGAACAAAGTGCTTGCGTATCGCTTTTGGCAACCCCCGGATCATCATGGTGATACGCTCTTCAAGCAGTCCGGGAACCAGCCATTCAAGCTGCGCCTGGGTCACCTGGCCAAGTACATCCTGAGGTACCGTCAGCGTGACTCCATCATCAGTCGCACCCGGTTGAAATCGATAACTCAGCGGTAACTGCATCCCGTTGATATTCATGCTGTCGGGAAACTGCTCTTTAGAGACAAGTGCATCAGACGGTCTGACATCCTCTTCCGACAGAAACAACAGCTTGCCCTGCCCTCCTTTCAGATTACGTGACCAACGCTCAAAATCGGGTTTCGAATAGATGCCAGCCGGAATACGTTCATCATAGAAACGAAACAGCAGTTCTTCGTCGAACAGGATGGCGTGTTGCCTGGAACGTGCCTCCTGGTCTCGCAGCGAAGCAATCAGTTCGTGGTTGTGTCGCCAGAAAGGTGCGCGTGTCTCGAACTCCTCCTCGACCAATCCCTGGCGTATAAATATTTCACGTGACAGATCAGGATCAATCGGGCCGTAGTTGATCCGTCTACGCTGAACCAGCGTCAGACCATAGAGAGTCACTTTCTCGTATGCACCGACCTGGCCACGTTTCTTCTGCCAATGTGGTTCAGAATAACTTCGCTTGATCAGGTGACCTGCCATCGATTCGATCCACTGCGGCTCAACAGAGGCGACACCACGGGCATACAGACGTGTTGTCTCTACCAGTTCTGCGGCAACCACCCACTTGGGACGTTTCTTGAACACACCGGAACCGGGAAAGAGATGGAAGCGGCTGTTCCTTGCTCCAAGATAATCCATCTCCTTGCCACTGTGTCGAAAACCGATATGCGACAGCAGGCCGGAAAGAATCGCCTTGTGAATCTCCTCGTAACCCGATTCTGCCATGCTCTCCTTGTAGCCCATCTCGTGCATCTGGCCACGTAACTGGTGATGGATATCAAACCACTCCTGTACGCGTGTCGACGAGAGAAAGCGTTCACGGCAATGGTTGTTGAACTTGCGTCTGCTGAGGTGCCGTTTCTGCTCCTCAAGATGTCTCCACAGGTTGAGCATCGCCATGTAATCGGAAAGTTCGTCATGGAAAAGTGCGTGCGCTTCATCTGAGGCCTGCTGCTTCTCCAGCGGGCGCATGCGCGGATCCTGAATCGACAAAGAAGCTGCAATCACCAGGAGTTCGTTAAGACAGTGTGTATGCGCCGCTTCCAGCAACATGCGACCGATGCGTGGATCAACCGGCAGCCGGGCTAACTGTTTACCGATACGCGTGACCTTGCGATCAGGTGTCACTGATCCAAGCTCGGTCAGCACGAGGTAACCATCCTTGATCAAACGACTGTCAGGTGCATCGATAAAAGGAAAGCCCTCAATCTTGCCAACACCCATCAACTGCATCTGCAAAATAACCGAGGCGAGATTGGTGCGCTGAATCTCCGGCTCGGTGAACTCGCGCCGTGATTCGAAATCCTCTTCACTGTAGAGGCGAATGCAGATGCCCTCTGCGACACGTCCGCAACGTCCCTTGCGCTGATTCGCCGATGCCTGCGAGACTCGCTCAACCGGCAATCTCTGTACCTTGGAACGATGGCTGTAACGGCTGATGCGGGCAAAGCCGGTATCAACCACGTGTCTTATCCCCGGAACCGTCAGTGAGGTTTCGGCGACATTGGTCGAGAGAATAATGCGCCTTTGTCCGGACGGGTTGAATATTTTTGACTGCTCGATCGGGCTCAGGCGAGCATACAGGGGCAACACTTCGGTGTTATCCATATGGTGCTTTCTGAGCGTCTCGGCAGTTTCACGTATCTCACGTTCACCTGAAAGAAACACCAGTACATCGCCACGATCTTCGAGCGCCAGTTCATCAAGCGCATCAACAATCGCCTGCTGCACTCCCTCGTCGCGTTCTGCAGTACCAAGCTCCTCTTCAGGCGGCTGATAACGCACCTCGACAGGCCAGGTACGACCCGACACCATAATGATGGGCGCTTTATCAAAATGTTCGGAGAACCGTTCAGGATCTATCGTGGCAGAAGTGATAATCAGTTTGAGATCAGGGCGCTTTGGCAACAGGCGTTTCAGATAGCCAAGCAGGAAATCGATATTGAGTGTGCGCTCGTGTGCCTCGTCAATAATCAGCAAGTCGTATTGATTGAGCCATGGATCCTGCTGAATCTCTGCAAGCAGGATACCGTCCGTCATCAGCTTGATGCGCGAATGCGGCTGCAGGTAATCCTTGAAGCGCACACGATAACCAACCAGTTGCCCAGACTCGGTATTGAGCTCTGATGCGATTCTTGACGCCAGGCTGCGTGCAGCGATACGTCGTGGCTGAGTATGACCGATGCGTCCGTAGTGGCCATAACCCAGCTCAAGACAGATCTTCGGCAACTGTGTTGATTTTCCGGAACCCGTCTCGCCACACAGAATCGTGACCTGGTTATCGCGGATGGTTTTGCTGATTTCATCCACACGCTGGGCAACCGGCAAGTCAGCCGGATAGTCGAGATCAAATTCAGTTTGCAGACGTTGAGATGCGATTACTGCAGAAACGTTAACTTCCTTCTCCAGCTTTAATACGGCATCACTATCAAGCGAACCACTTCGTTGTAATTTTTGCAGGGCATGCAGACGCCTGCGAAGACGGTAACGATCCGTTAGCAAGCATTCATTAAACTGTGTTTGATCGGGTAACTTCACTGAGACGAAAGAGGTGAATAACAGAGGCTCCATGCAAGGGGCAAGGGGCCAAAAATGAAAAAACCCCTGACCAACGAATCGGCCAGGGGTTTCCTTATGTCATGCTATTAAAGCGGGACGACATTATTGGCACATGGGCCTTTCTGTCCTTCACCAACTTCAAACTCAACCTTCTGACCTTCATTCAAAGTGGCATAACCAGAGACTTTGATTTCAGAATGGTGAACAAACAGATCCTTTCCACCATCATCAGGTGTAATAAAACCAAAACCTTTGTCCGCATTAAACCACTTAACCGTACCTTGACTCATTTTCAATTTCCTACTGTTGCTAATGTTTGTGAATCGCAAAAAGCATTTTCTGACGACTCTAAAAAAATTGTCTTCCAACATTTCGTCAGTGACAATCATTAGCATCTTACACGTCTAAGTCGCCAAGTTCTTGTGAATATTCGATTAAAACCGGTTTTTTTTCGAAAAAAATGGAAAAAATACCTATTATTCAGCCACATCACGCTGTTTCAGGCGCCATAACTGATAATCGACCTGCTCATTGTAGGCTCGACGATTGATGTAATCGAGCACACCCCACATGCGATAAAACTGCACAATGGAGTCAACGCGCATCACTTCGCGCCCCGCTTCATCAAAGAAAAGTATGGTTGGCAGATGGAATATGCCGAGCTCATCGGCCCATTCACGAGCAGTGGTTTTTTTGCCGGATGGCGTTGTCACTTCATCATCACTGGCGATATTCACCTGCACAACATCCATCTTGTCGAGTTCAGCAACAAGACGATCATCATTTAACGGCCCTGAATGTAAAAGGTCGCAGGCGTGACAATTTCCCTGCTCAAAGAATACCGCGAGCGGTTTAACTGCCGGTTGATCTGTACGTGCCAACTCATACGGCGGCGCCATAAAGAAGTCACGTTCAGTCAGCCCACCCTCCTGGAAAAAGACACCGGGTTCGGCACGCGCAAGGTAATCGCGGAAAGTCTCTGTCTTGTAGAATTCACCGACAACGTATTTAAGCGCAGCCCTGAATTTGTATGGCGGATAGAAACCGCGCAAGCGAAACACCTTTTCACCTTCGCTGTTATAGAAGATCAGTGATGGTGTGAAATTAACCTGGTACTTGATGGATAAGTCACGCTCGGTATATTCATTGCCATCCGTATCTGTAATATCCTCGATACCCCAGATATCAATGGGCAGGACATCAAAGTTCTTCTGCATGTAGGTCCGGATATCGGGAGTGCCCAGGTCAAGACTTAGAAACTGTTCGCAGTAACTGCAACGCTTCTGGCCGAAGTAGACAACGATGCCCTGCTTGCCTTTTGCCAACGCATCTTCCAGGTCGTCACCGAGATCACCGGATGGCAATATAAACCAGTCAGGGTATTTCAGAGGCTCTTCTAGCTGGATATCGTCAAAAACGATACTGTCGTCGCTTGCTGCAAACAGCATTCCTGGTGACAGCAACAGAAACAACAGAAGTCCAAAAAAAGCAATTCCCGTCCCGGCCTGGCATTGTTGCCTTTTACCTTTTACCTTTTACCTTTTACCTTTTACCTTTTACCTTTTACCTTTTACCTTTTACCTTTTACCTTTTACCTTTTACCTTTTACCTTTTACTTCACCTTGAACCTCGGGAGCCCAAGACTCCCTTAATGTCCTCCGCCCTTCAGGGTCGTCACCATGCCTTCGGCAACATCCTTCGCGTCGCCAAAGATCAATGAACAGTTATCCTGATAGTAGAGCAGGTTTTCAACACCCGAGTAGCCGGGGCGCATCGAGCGTTTGACGACGAAAACATTTTTTGCCTTGCCAGCTTCGAGGATCGGCATACCGTAGATGGGGCTTGATGTATCATCCTTCGCAGCCGGATTGACGACATCATTCGCGCCAACAACGAGAACCACATCGGCAGTTGAGAACTCGGGATTGATTTCATCCATCTCAAGCACGTTGTCATAAGGAATATCCGCCTCGGCGAGCAGAACATTCATGTGGCCCGGCATACGTCCGGCAACCGGATGGATAGCAAACTTAACCGGCACATCACGTGCTTCCAACTGTTCCATCAGCTCTTTCATCGCATGCTGTGCCTGTGCAACCGCCATGCCATAACCTGGAACAATAATGACCTTGTTGGCATCTTCCATCCAGTAGACCGCATCTTCAATCGCGGCAGATTTGACACCTTTTTCAACAGCTTCACCGACGGCACTTGGCGCATCACCGGATTCGCTACCGAAACCACCGAAGATGACATTCCAGATTGAACGGTTCATCGCGCGGCACATGATATAGGAGAGGATCGCACCGGAGAATCCAACCAGCGCACCAACGATGATCAACAGATGGTTCTGCAGAGTGAAACCCGTTGCCGCCGCAGCCCACCCGGAATAGGAGTTGAGCATCGAGACAATAACGGGCATATCAGCACCACCGATCGGAATAATCAGTGTAAAACCGAGAATGAATGCAAGCAGTGTCATCAAGACAAGCGAGGTCATGCTTTCGGTCAGGGCGAAATGAACACCCAGTGCAACAGCGGCAATGGCGATCGCCGCATTGACAGCATGCTGTCCCATAAAGCGAACCGGCTTGCCGGAGATAATCCCCTGCAGCTTGCCGAATGCGATGACAGAACCGGAAAAGGTGATCGCACCTATTATAATGCCCGCCGACAGCTCGCCCATCAGTACGCCATTAAGCAGGTCTGCTTCGCGCTTGTTAAGAAAGGTACCGATCGCCACCAATACAGCCGCCATACCAACAAAGCTGTGCAGTGCTGCAACCAGCTGCGGCATATCTGTCATCTTGATACGCATCGCAAGGATGGTTCCGATCACCGCACCACCGACAACACCGGCAAGAATGAAACCGTACGACTGGACCTCGCTACCGAACAGGGTTGCGCCAATCGCAATCGCCATACCGGCCATACCGAGATAGTTGCCACGCCTTGCCGATGCGGGATGGGTCAACCCTTTCAGCGCGAGCACGAAAAGCACCGCGGAAACAAGATAGGCTATCGCCTGGAAATTAACTGAAATCTGCATTATCAAGCTCCCTTATTTCTTGTCCTTGCGGAACATCGCAAGCATTCTGTTGGTGACAAGAAAACCGCCAAAGACGTTAATCGAGGCGAGCAGGACAGCAAAGAAACCGATGATTTCAGCCGTTGTACTGACTGACTCAAGTCCGGTGACCAGCAGGGCACCAACAATCACGATTCCTGAAATGGCATTGGTCAAAGCGACCAGCGGCGTATGCAACGAGGGTGTTACTCCCCATATGACGTAATAGCCAATGAAACAGGAGAGCACGAATACATATAGTGCAACCAGTGTGTCAGGCATGGGAACAGTCTCCGAAATCTATAATCCAATCACTCATCATTTTATTCTTCTCTTTTATCAGGCCTAGCGAACCTGCGCCGCCTGTGTAATCTCGTCTTCCTCAAAATCCCTGAAGACAAGTTGCCCCTCCTGCTCCTCGACCATGATCTGAACCAGGTTGAAGAGATTCTGCGCGTAGAAATTACTCGCGTCTGTTGACATCATCGAGGGGTAATTCGTATGTCCGACGAGGATCACACCATGCTTCTCGACAACCTTGTCCGCCTCGGTCAGCTGGCAGTTACCGCCGTTGCCCGCAGCCAGGTCAATGATCACCGAGCCCTCGCGCATGCGCTTGACAACTTCATTCGGGATCAGAACGGGAGCCGGCTTGCACGGTATCAGGGCAGTAGTGATGATCACATGCGCCTTGGCTAGTTCGTCCGAGAGCAGTTCCTGCTGGCGCTGCTTGGCTTCGTCCGAGAGCTCCTTCGCGTAGCCTCCCGTACCCTCACCGCTTTCGCCAACATCAATATCGATCCACTTGGCACCGAGTGATTCAACCTGCTCCCTTGTCTCCGGGCGGACGTCGTAGGCATACACGTCTGCACCCAGTCGACGTGCAGTTGCAATCGCCTGCAGACCTGCAACACCAACACCCAGAACCACGAGTCGCGCGGGCTTGGCAGAACCTGCTGATGTCATCATCAACGGCAGAAAACGGCGGAAACGCGCAGATGCTTCAATCACTGCACGATAGCCCGCGATATTACTCTGCGACGAAAGTGCATCCATTGACTGCGCCCTGGAGATACGTGGAATATGCTCCATGGCAATCGGCGTAATATCCTTGGTAAGCAATTTCGCGAGGGTGCCATCATCCTCGCAATTTTCGAGGTGACTGACATATACGCTCTTTTCCGCCATCATCTCAACGTCATCCATCAACGGACGACGCACGGACAGAATCAGGTCAGCAGAGAGTGCGGTCTGGCGATCAACCAGTTCCACACCCGCTTCTAGGTATTCATCATTATGGAAATGTGCAGCCTCACCGGCACCTGTCTCCACTTGCACGGTGAAGCCCTTGCCAATCAGTTTTTTTGCAATTACCGGGGTTGTAGCAACACGGCTCTCGCCGCTGCGAGTCTCTTTAATTACGCCTATTTTCATCGCGCTCTTGTCTGGTTTTAATGACAGAAAATCCGATCATTATGCGGACTCACGGCGCACGGCACAAGCGATGCAGAATCAAACAGCCTCTCATGGCTCAATTAAATGGTTTTATATCTTTGCCAGAAGCGCCCTGATAGTGCTGATGATTAGCATTATGTTAAGATGTTTTGTATTGAATCACTGCCGACAAACCGTGTAATAAACCCATGTCAGAAACCAGGCGCCTACCCTATTTTCCCATCTCCTTTTTCTCAATGATTATGGGCCTTGCCGGCTACGTGCTGGTGTGGATGCAGTGCGAGGAACTCAAGCTCTACCCGATTTATCCTTCCGAGTACCTGGCTGTTCTGGCACTTGGACTGTTTCTGCTGCTGTTATCAATTTACACTGCAAAAGCAATCAAACATCCTGACAAGGTAAAAGCCGAGTTACATCACCCGGTCATGCTGAGCTTTTTCCCGACCATATCTATCAGCCTGATCCTCATCGGTACCATGCTGTCACTGTGGTTCCCGAAAACAGCTTTCTATATCTGGACGAGCGGCGCAGTGCTGCAGTTGATACTGACACTCTATATTCTCTCGAAGTGGATTCACCACGACCATTTTGAAATACACCACATCAGTCCTGCCTGGTTTATTCCCGTGGTGGGCAACATCCTCGTACCACTGGCTGGCATTCAGTATGCACCTATCGAGCTCAACTGGTTCTTCTTCAGTATCGGCCTGCTGTTCTGGATCGTGCTGTTTACAATCATTATGTACCGCATGATCTTCCACCACCCGATGCCGGAAGCGCTGTTACCTACACTATTTATTATCATCGCACCACCAGCGGTGGGCTTTGCCGCCTATCTCAACCTGAGCCCGGAACTGGATAACTTCGCACGCATTCTTTACTACAGTGCGCTATTCCTGACCATGCTGCTGTTGTCGCAGGGCCTGCGCTTTCTGCGTCTGCCGTTTACACTCTCCTGGTGGGCCTATTCATTCCCGCTCGCCGCGATCACCATCGCAACCTTTGCGATGTACGCGGAGACAGGCACACGTGCTTTCCTCGCTATTGGCTATGCGTTGCACCTGTTGCTGACCGCGGTTATCGCCACGCTCTTGCTGCGTACTTTTCTCGCTGCACGTCGCGGAGAGATCTGCCGCCCACCACAAATGTAGGAAATTCTTATCCCGGCACGGATCATGGTTGATCTTTAAGCTGCCGGGAGTGATCCTATAGACAACTTGAATTACTTCACCTACTGCACATGCGCCCAGCCCAGCTAATAACCATTCTAGAACAGGAATTCACAAGTACCAGTGAAGGCCATCACACCCCCGTCATGTTGTGGGGTCCGCCGGGTGTCGGAAAAAGCCAGATGGTGGCGCAGATTGGCGAGAGGCACCAGGTGCCCGTCGTCGATATTCGCCTCTCGCAGATGGAGCCATCCGACCTGCGTGGCATTCCATTCAGAAATGATGACATGGTCGAGTGGGCAATTCCTGCAATTCTGCCCAGTGCAGAACGCCACGGGGAGGCAGGCATCCTGTTTCTCGACGAGATCACCTCGGCACCACCAAGTGTTTCGGCAGCAGCCTATCAGCTGATTCTCGACCGGCGCCTGGGCGAATACAAGGTACCGGATGGCTGGGCAATTTTTGCTGCAGGTAACCGCCAGGGCGACAGGGGTGTTACCTATACGATGCCGGCTCCACTTGCGAATCGGTTCTCCCACTTCGAGGTTGATGTCAACCTGGATGACTGGGTGCACTGGGCCTACGAGAACAGCATGGACGAACGTGTTATCGGCTTTTTGCGTTTTCGTCCCGAACTGCTGTTCGACTTTGATCCTGCACACAACCCGGTTGCTTTCCCCTCCCCCCGTTCGTGGGAGTTTGCGCATCGCGCTCTGCAGAAATTCGACCGTCACCCGCAACTGCTGCAAGGGTCATTACAGGCCTGTGTCGGACCTGCTGCCGGCGTTGAACTCACTGCTTTCGTCAACAGCCTGGAACAGATGCCTGATCTCGACGCCATCGTCAAAGGCGAGGAGAGCAGCGTTCCTCAAGAGATCGATCTGCAATACGCGGTTGCCGCAGCGCTGGTCGGACGTGCTATCAAGGCACAAAACTCGCCTGATGCAGCGATTGTCACCGGTCATATTCTCGATTATGCGAACCGCTTTCCACAGCGGGAAATGGGCGTCATGCTGGTTTCCGATCTGCATCGCGCCATCGGCGAACCCCTTTTCCAGGTACCCCAGTTCAGCGAGTGGGCGACGGCAATTGCCGATGTCATGCTCTACCAGTAAAGGCAGCTGAGAATGCTTGATGCCCAGGCAGTCGAAACCAAGCTTGTCGCCGCACGCACAAGGCTGATTATCGATAAGCCATTCCTAGGCGCACTGGTATTGAGACTGCCATTGAAAACTGCAAACGCCTCCTGGTGCCCAACAGCGGCAACGGATGCAAAGCACTTTTACTACAACGCTGAATATATCGATAACCTCTCTATTGAACAGACGCAGTTCATCCTTGCGCACGAGGCTTTACACTGCGCGCTGCGCCATTTTGCGCGACGCGGGCATCGTGTCATCCACCGCTGGGATCTCGCCTGCGACCTCGCCATCAATCCCCTGCTGATGACTGACGGCCTGACGCCACCGCCCGAAGCACTCTACATTCCGCAATACGAGGGCATGACAGCGGAAGAGATCTATCCACTCCTTGAGGAAGATGATGACAGGGAGACGATGGATCAGCATCTTTATGACAGTAGTGAAAATGACTCGGGTGGTGACCCGGATGGAGAGGGTATGGATAGCCCTCCTCCACCATCCCAACGCCAGCAGCAACAACAGAATGGCGGCAAACAGCACGAGAGAGATGATAACGAGGCCGGTGGTTCGACGCCGTCCGGTATGGATGACCGCCCTCAGGGAGCACCGGGTGACAGTGCAGACACACCGCCACCCCCACTGACAGAACAGGAGAAAGAGACTCTTGATGTGCAGTGGCAGCAACGTACCGCAGGTGCGGCTCAGCAAGCACTGCAGGCAGGTAAACTGGGTGGAGTGCTGGCGCGCATGATCGACCACCTGCTGCAACCGCAGCTGCCATGGCGCAATCTGCTAGCGCGTTACATGTCGATGCTGGCGCGTGATGACTTCAGCTATATGCGGCCATCAAGGCGCGAAGGTGATGCAATATTGCCGTCACTGCGAAGTGCGCAGGTCGACCTGGTTGTTGCGATCGATACAAGTGGCTCGCTCAAGGCGAAAGAGATAGCAGAATTCATATCGGAAATCGACGCCCTCAAGGGACAAGTACGCGCCCGTCTGACCCTGCTGCCGTGCGATGCGACGATTGCAGAGGGTGCGCCGTGGGAATATGAACCCTGGGAGGAATTCAAACTCCCCGAGAAAATCCATGGTGGCGGCGGAACCGACTTTCGTCCTGTTTTCAATTGGCTTGAAGAGCGTGGGCGCCAACCCGATTTGCTGCTTTACTTTACTGATGCGGATGGTGATTTCCCCTCATTGCCACCTGCCTACCCGGTGATCTGGCTGGTCAAAAACAAGACCCCTGTTCCCTGGGGAGAGCGCATCCAGTTGAACTGAGTACGCCAAACACCTGTCATAGACAACATGAAAATGATTAAACCACTTCTCACCATCCTTCTGTTCAGCTGGACATTGCATCCTGCCCTGGCACTCGACTACTCCCTGCCAGACATGGGAGAGTCATCCGGCGCCTACCTGAGCACAGTACAGGAACGCAAGCTGGGGCGTGCGTTCATGCGTTACGTCCATGCCAACGCCAACGTGGTCAAGGACACCATGCTGACCGGCTACCTGCAGTCTCTCGGAGACCGGCTTGCCAGCAAGGCACAGCTGGGTGCGGGAAGCTTCAACTTCTTTCTTGTCGATGACATGCTCATCAACGCCTTTGCCGGCCCCGGAGGCTACATTGGCGTCCATACCGGGCTGATTCTCGAGGCTGAGACTGAAGATGAGCTGGCAGCGGTGGTCGCCCACGAGATTGCCCATGTCAGCCAGCGCCATATCGCGCGCATGGTGCAGGAAGCTGAACAGATGGCTATGCCGGCAGCCGGTATGCTGCTCGCCGCAATCCTGCTTGGTGCCGCAACAGGTGGAGCCGGAGCAATGGCGATGGCAGCCGGTGGGCAGGCAGCATTAATGCAGAAACAGATCAACTTCACGCGTGCCAACGAACGCGAAGCCGATAATATCGGCATTCAGATTCTGGCAAAGTCAAAACACGACACACGTGCCATGGCAACTTTCTTCCAGCGCCTCGGACGTGCCACCAACTCGGGCGGCGTGACATTACCGGAGTTTCTACTGTCGCACCCGGTGACTGCAGACCGCACCGCTGATGCACTTGCACGTGCAGAAAAATACCCGTACCAGCAACAGCATGACGACTTTGATTTCCAGCTGTTCAGGGCAGCGATCAGGGCAGATCAATTCTCTAGCGGCAAGAGTTCCGCCAAGCACTTCAAGTCGACTCTGCGCGACGGGCGCTACCGCAGCGAGGATGCTGAACGCTATGGACTGGTGCTGGGCCTGATGCGTAGCAGAAAATATTCAGAGGCGCGCAAGGAACTTGGCAAGCTACTGTCAAAACACCCGCGCAACCCGATGATTCGCGCAACCAATGCACGCCTGTGGCTCAAGCAGGGAAACAACCAGAAAGCGGTATCAACAGCAAAACAGGCACTTGCCAGCAAGCCTGGCAATCATGCTTTAACGGTACTCACAGCGGATATCATGACTCGTGCAAGACAACCCAAATCCGCCTACAAGTTACTCAAGAAGCATGCAAAATCACACTCCGACGACCCGCAGACATTCAAGTTGCTGGCGCGCGCTGCAGCTGGTAGTAAAAAGAAAGCGGATTCACATGCAGCGCTTGCTGACTACCACTTCCTGGTAGGCGAACCGGATGTCGCCGTGCAACAACTACTGATTGCACTCAAGACGCCAGGGCTGAGCTTCTATTCGAAGTCAAAACTTGAAGCGAAAAAACGCATGATGGAAGAGGAGTCAGCCGCACTGAAGCGATAGACTCTCCACCATGCAATGCCTTAATTATACTGTGGTAAATAGCTTGGCAAACCCTTTTAAAAATTAGTTGATTTATATCAATTGCCGCTTGCACATTGTTGCAATTTAGGTATTCTAGGAAAACTCGTCGGACGATATCGCAGAATATAACTGTGAATTCACCCCGGCCATACGAGTCATAACAAATATCATAAAACTGTTGAGGAGGACTCTAAATGCGGAAACCCGCTAAGTTGACCGCTATTGCTGCATCATTTGCAGCTGTGCTCGCGGTATCCCTCGTACCTGTCAGCTCTATGGCTGAAGGCGCAAAAGAAACTATCGCCATGGGTAAAAAAGTCGCCTATGACCGCAAGCTCGGCAACTGCCTTGCATGCCACATGATGGACGACGGCGTTAGCCCTGGTGACCTTGGCCCGCCACTGGTCGCAATGAAAGCACGTTTTCCCGATCCGGCGAAACTGCGTGCCCAGCTTGAAGACCCAATGGCTGCCAATGCAAACACAATGATGCCTCCCTTTGGAAAGCATAATATTCTGACTGACGATCAACTCGATGCTGTTATCGAGTATCTCTACACATTGTAAGACGTCAAACTAGTTGTTGAATTAAGGAGAATATCCAAAATGATCGATGTAAAACGCCGAGTTTTTCTGAAAGGCTCTGCTGCTGCCGGTGCTGTTGTTGCAGCTGCTGGCGCAGGACTGATCGCGCCACAGGCCGTACTTGCCGAGTGGAATGAAGCCGCTTTCAGATCAAAAACTGTTGCGGATGCCATAAAGGCACAGACCGGAACAGATGCAACTGAAGAGAGTGCAGATATCAAGATCAAGGCGCCTGAAATCGCTGAGAATGGTGCTGTTGTACCAGTTTCAGTTTCAAGTAGCATTGCCGGTGTCACAGCCATCTCGATCCTTGCTGCAAGCAACCCATCCCCGATGGTTGCAAGTTTCGCACTGGGCGAAAGCACAGTAGCTGACGTCAGCACACGTATCAAAATGGGTAAAACCGGTGACGTCATTGCCTTGGTACAGGCTGGCGATAAGGTTTATACCGCCAAGAAAGAAGTCAAAGTCACCATCGGCGGTTGTGGCGGTTAATCTCCTCGAGATTAATCATCAACCAGTTTTGTATAGAATCTGATTAGAGGTATATTTAAATGGCTAAGGGTAAAAGCTCAATCAAACTGAGAGCTAAAGAAAAGAACGGCGTCACAACCGTTAAGGCGCTGATGTCTCACCCAATGGAAACCGGCCAGCGTAAGAACAAGAAAACCGGCGAAAACATCCCTGAGCACTTCATCCAGGAAGTTGTTGGCGAGTACAACGGCAAAGTTGTCATCACCACATCATGGTCTGGTGGTGTTTCCAAGGACCCATACCTGTCATTCTCCTTCAAAGGCGGAGCGAACGGTGAAATGGTCAAGGTCTCCTGGACTGATAACAAGGGTGGCAGCGACTCGAACGAAGTCAAGATCAAGGGCAAAAAATAAGCCAGTGACACAATAATAGATGATGCCGGTCACTCCCCGATAACCTCGGGGAATACCGATATCACACCCTACCGGGAGGAGTATAAACTATGAAAAAGACAGTTGTCGCAATAGCAACACTGTGCGTCGTCGGGCTCTCCAGCACCGTTGTCGCAAAAAATGCCGCTGATACAACACCGGCACAAGATATCGAGACCTACCGCAGCTACTTCACCAAAAAATTTCCAGGTGTGCCACTGCAGGAGTTTTCCAATGGTGTTTACGCCATTGACAAGGTTTCCCGTGACAGTTGGGAAGCTATCGAGGAATTCCCGCCATACGAACCTTTCATCGAGGAAGGTGAAGAGTTGTGGAACACACCATTTGCCAACGGCAAAGGCTACGCTGACTGCTTCAAGGATGGTCCTGCACAGCGCAAGAACTATCCACACTGGGATGCGAAACGCAAAATGGTTGTTACCTTGCCGCTCGCAATTAACGAGTGTCGTGAGGCCAATGGCGAGAAACCTCTGAAATGGAAAGTAGGCGCAATCGCTTCCCTGCTCGCATACATGGGTTACGAGTCACGCGGTCAGACAACCAACGTTGTTATACCTGAAGGCGATGCGGATGCACTGGCAGCCTACAATGAAGGCAAGAGCCAGTATTTCAGCCGTCGCGGCCAGTTGAACTTCGCTTGTGCAAGTTGTCACATGCAGAGCTCTGGCATGCACGTACGTACTGATATCCTGAGCCCTGGACTAGGACACACCACTGGCTGGCCAGTGTACCGTTCAAAGTGGGGCAACCTGGGTACACTGCACCGTCGTTTCGGTGGTTGTAACAAGCAGGTTCGTGCCAAGCCATTCAAGGCGCAGAGCAAAGAGTATCGTAATCTCGAGTACTTCCTGACTCACATGAGTAATGGAATCGAGTTCAACGGACCGTCTGCACGTAAATAAAATATAACAACAATAAAGTCTTAAACCCGGCGTAAGCCGGGTTTTTTTATGTACAGGATGTACGGTATGCCGGTCGGTAAATGCTCCTGCATAACCGACAATCCTGCCGTGCAGGGATGCACAAATGCCGTGGGCGCAGGATGCACAGGAACGGCCCACATCCCTGTGGGTCACGGTGACATGGAGCGATGAATGCACAGGAGGGGCGGTATGGCCTTAGAAAGAAGAATAATTACTCTCGTAACTTCAAAACCTTGTATGGGGAACGTGTGCCTTTCGGCTGTATGGTGAAGCGCTTGTAACCCCACTGATACTGTTCAGGACATACATTAACAGATTGCTCTACAGCCGCATTGATCGCTCGCACAGACTTTGCGAGGTCCCTGTCATAAATATCTTCGTCAACCTTGTGCAGATGAATCCTGAATCCCTCACCTTTTGGCAAACGTTCCATATAGACTGAGCGGACCGCAGCACCGGTTTTTGCTGCAAATTTGGCAGCTAGCGTCATAGTATAGGCCGGTTGCCCGAAAAACGGAGAAAACACAGCTGCTGAAGCGCTTGATTTCTTTGGTGTCTGGTCAGGCAGAATTGCGACTCCTTCGCCATTTTTCAGTGCCCCCAACAACTGCTTGATTCCTGACACGTCTGTTGGTGCTGTTTTTGATCCGGTTGCCTGGCGCCCGATTGTCATAACCTCCTCGAGCCAGCGTTGTCTCGGTGGACGGTAAAAAACGGTCATTTCAATATTTTTTACTACCTCACTGAGCCCTACTTCCCAGTTACCCTGGTGTGGAACAATAAAAATCAGACCTCGACCTTCCTGTTGAAGTTGCCGGATTTCCTCCATCTCGTCACCGAAATAAAGCTTGCTGGTAAATCGCGAAGGTGGCTGCAGCCATACCAGTGGCAACTCTGCCAGGAACTTGCCATCCTCTTGCAAAGATCGTTTTGCCAGTTGTTTGCGTTCGGCAGGATCCATTTCAGGGAAACAGTGCGCCAGGTTGATCTCCGTAATTCGTCGTTCATTCGTACGCAGATACCATGCTAAAGAGCCCAACAAACTGCCTATTCTTTGCGCTGTGCGCAATGGGACATGACTGTAGAGTGTTAGAAGATATTTAAGCAAATTTGAATCTCATACCAGCTTCGTATATGTTGTCGCCTATTGTACGCTTTTCCAATCGAAAACTGTGGAAGATCAGGAATTACAGGTCGAACGCTGTCGCGACTATGACACCTCTATCAGCGCACTTTTTTCACGCTACGGACTCAATACAGTCAGTATCGCAAATGAAGAGCCGATACCAGGCAGTTTCTGGGGAGAGTCGGAGGCCGGCCTTATCGCAAATGACCTCTATATTCGTGAAGACACCCCGGTACACTCTGCATTTCACGAGGCATGTCACTACATCTGTATGGATCAGCAGCGCCGTACCGGCCTGAATACAAATACCGGTGGTGATGTACACGAGGAAAATGCTGTTTGTTATCTGCAGATACTGCTCGCTAACCAACTTGATGGCTACAGCAGCGACCGTATGATGCAGGACATGGATAGCTGGGGATACAGCTTCAGGCTAGGCTCTGCATCTGCCTGGTTTGAGAAAGATGCCGAGGATGCACGCGACTGGCTATTGCATGCTCAACTAATCACACAAGAGAACCAACCCACGTGGAAGTTCAGAACATAGGGAAAACAGAAAATCATGACAAATACAATCACAAAATGCGTCTTTCCCGCCGCAGGCTATGGCACCCGCTTTCTGCCTGCAACCAAGGCCATGCCGAAAGAGATGTTGCCCGTTCTCGACAAGCCTCTTGTGCAATATGGAGTGGAAGAAGCCCTTGCTGCCGGGATGTCCACCATCGCGATCATCACCGGACGAGGCAAGCGAGCCATTGCTGATCATTTCGATATCAGCTATGAACTAGAACACCAGATTCAGGGGTCATCAAAAGAGAACCTGCTGCACGAAATACGCAACCTGATTGACCAGTGCACCTTCCTTTTCACACGCCAACGAGAAATGCGCGGCCTCGGTGATGCCATCCTCTGTAGTGAGCCACTAACCAATCATGAGCCATTTGGCGTCATACTTGCTGACGACCTGTGCAGTAACGAAGACGATCCTGTCATGTGTCAAATGGCCAGGCTATATGAAGAGCATCAGTGCAGCATTGTTGCCGTACAAGAGGTCCCGATCGATGAGATCAGCAAGTACGGTGTCATTGCCGGTGAAGAGATCGAAGATGGAATTTACCGTGTAACCGACATGGTGGAAAAACCCCCAGCAGACAAAGCGCCGTCAAATCTTGCGATTATCGGCAGATATATACTGACACCCGATATCTATGAGATCCTGCGCAATATCGAACCAGGTAAAAATGGTGAAATCCAGCTCACCGACGCCATACTTGAACAGGCAAAACAAGGCAAGGTTATTGGCTACAGGTTCAAGGGGCAGCGATTCGACTGCGGCAGCATTCATGGTTTTGTTGACGCAGTAAATCACTTCTTTTCAAAGTTCTCGCCAGACGAATAAATGGCTGGAGCAATATCGACATAATGAGAATTTGCATGCATCCGACACACTTGCTAATCACCATACTTCTACTTATTTCTACATCGGCATATGCCGTCGACAAGCAGGATGTACAAAAGAAGTGGCATACACCATTTGATCTCTATCTGGATCCTCAAGAGGCCTTTGACATGGTGACATCCAGGCCGCAGGAGACTCTTTTCATTGATGTACGCAGCCAGCCAGAGGTCCATTACATCGGCATGGCCGAACAGGTCGATGCCAATATACCCTACATGTTCGACTCGCTGGATTGGAAGTCCAAAAGGGATGACATACACGGGACATTCAGAAAAAAACGCAATCCTGATTTCGAAGCTGCGGTTGTCAACGCATTAGCTTCAAAAGGTCTCAACAAGGAGAGTCCTGTCATTATTATCTGCACATCAGGTTCACGCGCACCTTTTGCTGCGCGGGCACTCCACAAAACCGGGTTTACAACTGTCTATACGCAAGTAGAAGGATTTGAGGGAATCAAGGCAAAGAGTGGCGAGAACGAGGGTAAGCGACTGGTTAATGGCTGGAAGAACGCCGGCCTGCCATGGAGTTATAAGCTGCAAGCGAAAAAGATGTACTTCACTTATGACCCGAAATTAAGGGAGGCAGATGAGAAATCCATCATAGACATGCCAAAGAAAATGATGGATATGTTTGATCCGAGAGGGAAAGAGGCTGGAAAATAAGCCCACTAGTAACTGTCAGCCTGTTAGTCGCAGCTAGCATTCCAATACACAGAATCCCGGGGCCCCACTTGTCCCAACCGGAATGGATCAGCTGATCATGTCGACTCAGTTGTACCCAAGGAAGGCGATATCACGGGTCTCTTCCGGAGCCAGTTCATCATCCTTCATATAACTAAACCAACGAGTCTTTTCACTCTTTTGTGTTTTTTTCTGAACGCTCTTGGGCGCTTTCTTTTTTTGCTTTTCAGCGGTGTGCCGATTCGCATCTGACATATTTAGTTCCCCAACCAAAGTAATAACGCGATGCCCCAGTCTGCATACAATCATGCAGCCTTCATTAAAATATAGACAATAAATTAGAAAGTTACAAATTTATTATGAAAAAATAGCGTTATCGAATCAAGAGCTTAACAGCATAAATGCGGGTAAATTATTTTTGCAGCGCAGCAATATGCGCACCCACAAGGCATTATATTCCTTGTTTTTTTCTATTAATTTCAATAACTTACAAGAAACAAGCATTGATCTGAAAATATCCTTTCAGATTAATGAGTTACGTCTACTTTCTGGTTATGGGGAGGGGTTTGGGTGCTCCTCGTGGATGCCATCAATCGCCTTTACTAACTCCTTGTCGAGTGAAATCCCGAAGCTGGCGATATTAGTTTCAAGCTGCTGCATGGATGTTGCACCAATAATATTTGATGTCACGAAAGGTCGGCTGGTCACATAAGCCAATGCCATTTGAGCCGGATCAATCCCCCACTCTTTCGCCAGGCCGACATAGGCTTCAATTGCCGCAACTGCGCGCGGGTTACTGTAGCGGTCAAAATGGCTAAACAGCTTCAGACGTGATCCTTCCGGCATCCTGCCTTGAAGATATTTCCCGGACAAAACACCAAATGCCATCGGTGAATAGGCAAGCAGCCCGACAGCCTCTCGATGAGAGAATTCGGCCAGACCCACTTCAAATGTTCGGTTCAAAAGGCTGTAAGGATTCTGGACAGATTGGATACGCGGTAACTCCTGTTCACGCGAAAGGCGCAGGTATTCGGCAACTCCCCACGGGGTTTCATTAGAGACACCGACATGCCGCACCTTGCCCTCACTGACAAGTTCAGCAAGGGCTTCCAGCGTCTCTGCAATCGGCACGCCCTTCTCCTGCTGCGGGTACTTGTATCCAAGCTGACCGAAAAAATTGGATGGACGATCCGGCCAGTGCACCTGGTAAAGATCGATGTAATCCGTCTGCAAGCGCCGCAGGCTATCCTCTATTGCAATCCGAATATTTTCGCGACTCAAACAGTTCCCGGCGCCGCGGATATGATCCATCCAGTCTGCACGCCCAACCACCTTGGATGCAACAATGACCTGGTCCCTGTTGCCACGGGCAGCCAGCCAGTTGCCAATCTGCTCTTCTGTTCTACCCATGGTTTCCGCCCTGCCTGGAACAGGATAGAGCTCGGCGGTATCAATGAAGTTGATACCACACGCAATCGCATAATCGAGTTGTTCGAATGCCTCATCCTGACTGTTCTGTTCACCAAAAGTCATGGTGCCGAGACAGATTGCACTAACCTGAAGATCTGTTTTCCCGAGTTGCCGGTATTCCATACTGTTTCCTGTCAATAAATCAATGCAAGCATTCGACTATATTAAACCCAACCCACGCATCGATGCGATACCAATACTCGTAAACAACAGCGAACCCAGGGTTGTCACTACGACAATATTCGCCGCCAACGCAGGATTGCCACCCATCGCTCGTACCATCACGTAACTTGCTGCTGCAGTCGGTGCTGAAGTCATCATAAAGAGTACACCGAGTTCCATACCACGCAGACCGACAAGAATTCCACCTCCAGTCAGAAGCACAGGCACGAAGATCAATTTACAGCCACTTGCAAACATCGCATTGAAGGTTTCGTATCGTAATACTCTCAGGCTCAGAGAGGCCCCTGTGACCAACAGGGCAAATGGCAGGGTCATTTGCGCAAAATAGTCGCCTGCGCGCAACAGTACAAAAGGAATTTCTACCTCCCACCAGGCAACAGGAAGCGCTAGCAATATACCGACGATCAGGGGATTCGTCCCTATATCCCTGAAGGATTGAAGCATCGAACGATGCCTGTTGAGCGACCGGTTGAGAGTAATCACTGCCAGCACATTGAACAGGATAGTGACAATTCCAAGATAGAGAGACGCCGCAGCCAAGCCGGCTTCACCATAGCCATTAACACAATAAGCCAGCCCGATAATTCCCATATTTGAACGGAATCCGCCCTGCACCACGACCCCCCTCTCCTCTGCAGGCGTCACGAGGTAATTTGCCAGTAATTCAAGCAGGAGATACACAAACAGGGTTCCAACAATTCCAACTGTAATCAGCTTGAAATTGGCAACGCCGGAAAATCCTGTTTTACTGATAGTGATAAACAGCATGGAAGGCAGAAGTACATTGAACACCAGCTTTGAACCGGAATCGATAAAAGCATCGGTCAGAATCCCTATCCTGGCGAGGAAAATACCCAGGATCAGAATAACGATGATCGGCCCTGTCACCGTTAAGGCAAACTGAATTGTCGATAAAAAGTCTGCCATCTGTTTTTTCCGGTGTGGGAATCCTCTGAATTGTCACACCATTCTACCCGCAACTTCTGATGCTCTGTCATACAGTGTTGCAACTCTGCTTAACTCAACGGAGAATGCTGATTCTGTTTATCTGCATGACACCCATACAATGACACTGGCAGAGAATGACTATGATGTCATCATCATCGGCGGCGGGGCCTCAGGGCTTTTTTGCGCCTCTCTCATCGGCCAGTGCGGATCGCGTGTTCTGGTCATAGAGCACACCTCAAAAGTCGGCAAGAAAATTCTCATGTCCGGTGGTGGCCGCTGCAATTTCACCAACCTGCAGGTTGAGGCAGATAACTACATCTGCGCAAACCCTCATTTTTGCAAATCGGCACTCAATGGCTATACCCAATGGGATTTCATTGCGCTTGTCGACAGCTACGCAATCAAATGGCACGAACGTGACCACGGACAACTCTTTTGCGACGATTCTGCACGCGAGATTCTCGACATGTTACTCAGCGAGTGTGGCAAGGCTGGAGTAAAGATTGAAACCCGCTGTGAAGTCACACAGATAACAGCTGATGAAGGCTACACAATTGAAACCGGCAAAGGCACACTGACCTCGAACAAGCTGGTTATTGCCACCGGGGGCCTCTCCATACCTACGATGAATACCACCCCTTTTGGTTACCAGGTTGCAGAACAGTTCGGCATGCGGATCAAATCGACACGGGCCGGACTCGTGCCTTTCATGTTCAGTGACTGGTTCAGGGAGATGAGTGAAGAACTCTCCGGCATTGCAATTGAGGTCACCATTTCGACAGGCAAACACGCCTTCACAGAGAACATTCTTTTTACACACCGTGGTCTGAGTGGCCCTGCTGTACTGCAACTCTCTAACTACTGGGAGCCAGGTGAACCGGTCAGAATCGACCTGCTGCCGGGAGATAATCTCGAACACTCTTTTCTGGAAGATAAGCAGACAAATCCAAAATCGAGCCTGCGCCAGTTGCTGATACAGAAACTGCCAAAAAAGCTGGTCGATCTGCTCGCGCAGAGATACTGGAAGGATGAAACAGCCCTCTCCATTACCGAGATACCGAACCGGCGGCTTGCAGAAATTGCACAGACTCTCCACCACTGGGAACTCAAGCCCGCCTCTACCGAAGGCTACAGAACAGCCGAAGTGACACTCGGTGGAGTAGATACCGATGATCTCTCATCAAAAACCATGGAGAGTAAAACACAAAGCGGTCTCTACTTCATCGGCGAGGTTGTCGATGTCACAGGACACCTTGGTGGTTATAACTTTCAATGGGCATGGTCATCTGCCTATGCGGCAGCAAAGGATCTTTGCTAGTCTTATATACATGAGCTGTTTCAAAACGAGTTACACATGATCCGCAACCTGTCCCTGCTTGCCATATTATTTTCCGGCGCGGTCTGTGCCGCCCCGAATTCATGGGAAAAGTTCCAGTCGCCGCTGGAAAGGACACCTGAACCGATCGGCAGCTATGCCAACGGCTGCCTGATTGGCGCCGAGGCCCTGTCAGCAAAAGGAAAGGGTTACCAGGTTGTACGACTCAATCGGAAACGGAATTACGGCCATCCGAACCTTGTTGATTTCCTTGAGGATCTTGGTAAGAAAGTCAAAAAAGAGAATCTTGGATTGATGCTGGTTGCCGACATGGCAATGCCACGAGGCGGGCCATTTACCAAGGGCCACACCAGTCACCAGACAGGGCTTGATGCCGATATCTGGCTGCCGCTCAACTACAAGAATGTCGATAGCCTCAAGGGCAACCTCCAATCTGTTTCCATGGTTGATAAAAAAGCGTTTGTCGTCAACAAAAGAGTCTGGACAGACAAGCAGGCACAAATGATCAAGCTCGCGGCAGATGACAAACGTGTCGCACGTATATTTGTGCACCCTGCCATCAAGAAAGCCTTGTGCGAGAAAAAATGGAGTAGTCGCAAGTGGCTGAGTAAGATACGCCCCTGGTGGAAGCATGACTCTCATTTTCATGTACGCCTGAAATGCCCGGCTGGCGCAGTCGAATGCAAACCGCAATCCCCACCCCCGGCAGGAGATGGCTGCGGTGCAGACCTGGCTGCCTGGTATCCGGAAAACCAGCCAGACAAGCCAGCCGTTAAGAAACCACGCCCAAAACGGATACTGCCTGCAACCTGCCAGGCGTTGCTGAAAGAAGCAGCCATATCCGCCTTGAAGGATTGAGATACAATCAACGCCAGATGATTACAGGAGAGAGCACGATGAGAAAAACTGTCATCCAGTCAATATCAGTAGCTGCGTTGATCATGATTTCGGGCCAGACTGCTGCTCAGCCCTACTATCAGCCGGCATACCCGACTTATGGTGAGCGACCAACTCCGGAGTATGCCTACCCTCCTGCCTATGCACAGAATCCCTATCCTCGTGAACGTCGCTGGTCGATGTGGCGCGATGGCTGGGATTTTGACCGCCGCACCAAACCATGGGAAGGCGACTACTGGGATGGCCGTGATCGGTGGGGAAATCGCAGCGACTGGGGCCCATTTGAAGGCGTTGTCGATGGCAGCGGAGCTGGCGATTTTGATTTCAATATCTCTGCAGAAATAGAGTTCGATGTCGATGCAAATGCAGATGTCGACGGTGACAGTGATGCCGGCAGCCACGTCTACCACTACAATTACAACTACTATTACCAGGAGCCGGGATATAGCGACTACCCACCTCCTCCACCGGCTTATAGCTACTACCCCCCGGCAGAATACTATCCGCCGATGGAATACTATCCACCGGAATACGGCTACCCACAGCCCAGATAAGCGCACATAAGATGTTTGGTAACGACCGCAATGCCATCAGGCAACAGTTCATCTCTGCCTGGAAGCTTTACAGAATGCCTGGAGCTCAATTGACACCGCTGCAAAAGATGATCGGTGACATCATCGCCATGCATCCGGAATATCACCCCCTGTTCGAACAGGAGGATGAAAAACTGGTTGAGAGCGAATTTGGTGCCGACGGCGGTCCAAATCCATTTTTTCATCTCGGCATGCATATCTCCCTGCATGAACAGTTGCAGACAGACAGGCCAACGGGTATCAGGGATATCTATCAGCGCCTGCAAAAAAAATCACCCGACAAGCACCATGCCGAGCACCGCATGATGGAGTGCCTGGAAAAAAGCCTTTGGGAGGCGCAGACAAAAGGCGTTTTGCCTGATGAGAAGGCCTATCTCGAATGCCTCAGGCGGCTGCCCGGAAAATAACAGAAAAGCTGTTCAGCAAGGGTTCAGCCAGGATCAACTATATTATGGTTGTAACAGGGAGGAATTTGAGATGAAAAGCAAACTGATAATGATTCTGCTGACACCTCTACTGCTGTCAGCCTGTGTCGTCGGGACCTATTATGATGATGGGCCGTATGGCTATTATTCTGGCTATCCGGGATATATCTATGGTCATGATGACTACTATTTCTATCCTGGAGTAGGTGTCTATTTCCATATCTACAGTGGTGACTACTTCTATATCCACAATGGACGCTGGATTCGAAGACATTTCCTGCCACGCCATTACCGCCTACATCACAAGCACCGCAGGCATATTGTCCATCATGGCGGCAAGCCCTACCGTGATTTTGACAAGCACAAGCGGAAGTATCGTCGTGATGACCGTCACAGGGGTGATGCGAATAGTGACCGGAGAGAGCGTGATAATCTCCACAAAGATCACGAAAACAGCCGCAAAAAGCACCGTGAACGTCAGGAAGAGCCCAGGAGAGATCATCGGGATCGTCACGATGATGGCCCAAGGGAAAGAAGGGATCGCGATGCCAGGCGTCAGAGGAATGAAGTCGATAAAGCCGTTGTTACAAAGAAACAACGACACGATCAGCAGATTTCCAAAAGCAATAAAAAGCGGAACAAGAGTAAAGAAGCTGTTGAAGAGCACTCAGACCGCTCTGGAAAAAAATATGGACACAGTGAGAATATCCGGTCAACTAAACGTAAGGATAAAGAGGCTATTGAAGAGCGCTCGGGAAAGCGGGAGAAGAGAAGCAAAGAGCATGCTGAAGAGGAAGAGAGCACCCGGCTGGGTTACCGCCACCGGGAGGAGAACCGTTCAGATTAGTTAGCTGATTGCGCTTGATAGTCCGGCATGTGCTGCAGAGACTCTTTGGCGAATTGCCTGCAGCAAGGAATCGTCATCAAGACCCGCCTCCTGTAGCTGCTCTACCTGGGTCGCCTGCTCGATATATGTGTCGGGCAGACCCAGCTGTAGCAAATCTGTCTGGATTCCCTCGCGATTCAGATACTCTGAAACAGCCGATCCGGCACCCCCCTGGATAACATTCTCTTCGAGTGTCACCAACAGTTCATGTGAAGCAGAAATCTCACGTACGGCATCTTCATCAAGAGGCTTGACGAAGCGCATGTTAACAACAGTTGCATCGAGTTCTTCAGCAATGCGCTGTGCACTCGCAACCATGGTGCCGAAGGCAAGCAATGCGATATGTGAACCCTTGCGGCGCACTTCCGATTTTGCTATCTCGAGTGTCTCCAGGTCATCCTGCTCGGTGACATCCGGACCGCCACCACGCGGATAACGCACCATTGCCGGCCCTTCGAATTCATAGGCAGTCTGTAACATCATGCGCGCCTCGCGCGCATCGGCAGGCGCCATAACCACCATGTTCGGTATTGCACGCACATAACTCAGATCAAAACTACCCGCATGGGTTGCACCATCGGCACCCACTTCGCCGGCACGGTCCACGGCAAAGGTAACATCGAGGTTCTGGAGCGCCACGTCATGGATCAACTGATCATAACCACGCTGTAAGAATGTCGAATAGATAGCAACAACCGGTTTTACATCTTCACATGCCATGCCTGCAGCGAGCGTCAGCGCATGTTGTTCAGCTATACCGACATCGTGATAACGCTCGGGAAAGCGTTCGGAGAAAGCAACCAGACCGGAACCTTCGCACATTGCCGGAGTGATCGCATTCAGGCGTGAATCCTGCTCGGCGGCATCGCAGATCCAGTCATCGAAAACCGCAGTATAGGAACGTGATCCTGCCCCTTTCTCCATTTTTCCCGTGTTGGGGTTGAATGGAGTCACACCATGGTAGGTGATCGGCTGATCCTCTGCCGGCTCGTATCCCTTGCCCTTCTGAGTCACAAGGTGCAGAAAAAGTGGACCGTGCATCTTTTTCATATTACGCAGGGTTGAGAGAACCATTGGCAAATCATGTCCATCAACCGGCCCCAGGTAGGTAAATCCCAACTCCTCCCACAGGGTTCCAGGCAGCATCATGCCCTTCATGTGCTCTTCCCAGCGATCGGCAAATTCACCGATATTCAGACGTCTGAAAACCGAGCGTCCCTTGTCCCTGACTTCGTTATAGAATCGACTAGAAAGTACCCGTGTCAGATACCTGCTGACCGCACCGACCGGTCGCGAGATCGACATATCATTGTCATTGAGTATCACGGTCAGGTTCAGATCATCAATCGAACCACCATGATTCATGGCCTCAAAGGACATTCCGCCAGACAAGGCGCCATCGCCGATAACGGCAATCACTTCGCGCTCAATACCCTGTTGCCGCGCAGCCAGCGCCATGCCAATCGCCGCACTGATAGAAGTCGAGGAGTGGCCTGTGCCGAAAGTATCAAAGGGTGATTCAGTACGGGATGGAAAGCCGGCGATGCCATCCTTCTGGCGCAGGCTGCCCATCTGCTCTCTGCGCCCGGTCAGTATCTTGTGCGGATAGGCCTGGTGGCCGACATCCCAAACCAGGCGATCATGCGGGGTCTTGTAAATTGTATGCAGGGCAACGGTCAGTTCAACAACACCAAGACCTGCTGCCAGGTGCCCACCTGTTTGCGAAACACTTTTGATCAGAAAACGGCGCAATTCATCCGCCAGCTGTGAAAGCTGGGCATCATCCAGCTTGCGCATGTCTGACGGCGTATCAATAGTCTCCAGCAATGGGAAAGTACTATATGGCACGGGCAAAAGTTAATTTATAAGACATAACGATGTATTCTATCAGCATATCTCATTAACAGAAGAAAAAATGGAGAACCAGCGACCACGCCTGTCACCCGCAAAACGCCGCGAGAAACGCCACCAGGCGATGTTACGTTATGAAAAGCAGAAACGTCGTAATGTGATGGCTGTCCCGGGTTGCCATGACATCGTCTTGGTACTCGACCATCTCAAGGGCGGATTTAACGTACCCAAGATTTTTCGCAGTGCCGAGGCCTTTGGTGCAGCAGAAGTACACCTGGTTAATGTTCCACCATTTGATCCTGCTCCCGGTAAAGGAGCTTTCAAAAAGGTTCCGGCACGCTTTTTCGAGCAGATGTCGGATAGTCTGAACTCGCTGCGTGAGGCTGGTTACAGCCTGTTTGCTCTCAGTGCCGATGCAGACACATCACTGACACAATCTGTTCTGCCGGAAAAGTCCGCTTTCATCCTCGGCCACGAGGAGTTCGGTCATAGCTTCGATCCCGCCCAACAACCGGATATCAACTTTATTTCTATCCCGCAATTTGGACAGGTCGAGAGTCTCAATGTAAGTGTCGCCGCCTCCATCGTCCTTTACGAATATGTTCGCCAGCACGAAAAGAAGTGAAATGTACTCTGGTGCTGTATGCCTTGCATTTCCCGCCGTTAACGGAGCCCGTTCAAGCCACGGAAGAAGCAGAAGGTTGTCTGAGCGATCGTTGGATCGCGAGTTCCTTGCGCGCCGTGGCTTGAACGATCAGGCGGAGGTATGGCGGGAAATGCAAGGGGTACAGCGCTTGCCCGAAAGTACAACATTCCGGTCAGTTAGGTAAAGAAAGTCGCCTCAAAACCTCGCCAACGGCAAGCAACCCGGCGGTTGCAGTGACATGGGTAACCGAGCCCAGTCCGCCACAGTTAAGATGCGACGCCTTGTCATCAATTGAACAACTCCCCGTCCCTGCTTCCGCGATACGCGGCTCCTCAGTTGAATAGATGGCAGGCACAGAGAAACGGCGTTTCGGATTACGTGGGAAGTTGTAGTCCTGTCGCAGCTGCTTACGTACGCGGGAGAGAAGCGCATCTTTCTCGGTACGACTCAGATCAGCAATCCGCAGCAGACTTGCATCGCTCTTGCCCCCGGCGCCTCCAACAGTGATCACACATTGCTTGTTACGCCTGCACCATGCAATCAAAGCTGCCTTGTCACGAAATGAATCGATACAGTCGACCACAACATCGGCATCCGCCGGAATCCACTCTCCCGGATTGTCCGCAGTAACAAACTCCTCAACCGTCTCGACATGGCAGTGGGGATTGATCTCGTCTACACGCTGCTTCAGAACCTGAACTTTCGCTGCACCGAGCGTACTCGCAAGTGCAGGTAGCTGACGATTGATATTCGACTCGGAGACATGATCCATATCGATCAGGGTGAGCCGTCCGATAGCGCTTCTCGCGAGTGACTCAACTACCCATGAACCGACCCCGCCGACACCGATGACACACACGTGCGCAGAGAGAAAACGACGATATGCGGTCTCACCATAGAGTCGCGCAATACCGCCAAAACGCCTGCTGTTATCCGTTTCTTCAGTCATTGACCGTGAGCAGAAACTGCTCCCCATTGATACGCATAACAACACCGGTTGGAACGATCTCGATCACTTCAGCACCATTTTTCAGTCTTGCTCCTTCACTGTAGAGCCTGCCACTGATATAGACGAATCGCCTGCTTTCACGACGGTCATAGACATGCACATCGAGATGCATGGGCTTGAGACTATTGCGCAGCGAAGAAGGGAGTTGCCTGAATGTCCGCAGATCACTCTTTTCAGACACCACCTCGGGCTCTTGCGGCACTGGCTCCAACTGCACAGGTGGCTCGGGGGTTTCAATCTCTTCCACTACGGGTTCAGTTAGAGGCTCAATTACTGGTTCAATGACTTGATCAGATACTGGTTCAGTTATTTGTACCTGTTGCGGCAATTTGTCGACAACCACTTCAGCAGGCTCAGCCTGTGATGGAATCTCTACTGGCAGTTGCTGTTGCTCAACCTGGGGACGCATTTCCACTTGTGGAGGCGGAAGGGCTTGAGGTGAAGATACAGACGGCGGTTCCACAACACTTGCCTGTGGCAACTGGTCCCTGTCACCTTCCCTTGCCTGATCAAGTGGACTCATGTTGCCCTGCCTTTGTGTCAGAAGCCAGGCAGCCAGAGCAGCAACAAGCAGCAGTGCAATCATTACGACCACAAGGCGACTTTGGCGCCGTCTGCGTACATTGCGTGACCCTAACGCATGGCGTGGACGCGTGACCAGGGGCACACTTGCTGCGTTACCGAGACGCTCACGTTCCGACTTTTTCAAGGCTTCAAGGATCAGCGACATCAGTCAACTCTCCCGAGACGGGGGCCGCCAGCCAGCGGAGACTGGCTCATAATATGCTGCAGGGTCTGCTCGCCCACGTAACCATCCGCGTCCAGGTGATTCGACTCCTGGAAGAGCATCACCAACTGTACGAGTGGCTGATCAAAATCTGCAAGATCAATATCTTCTCCCATCTCATAACCGGCAATGGCAGAGAGCTGCCTGCGCAGCCATAAAACATCTGCCCCGCGACTCCCCGGTACGATCATTGCGTTGCGTACCAGTTCTGGCAGCCGCCAGATATAGCGGAACTCACCAAGCCAGTAAGGTTCAATTTCACTCTTGAAGAAACGCTGTACTTCACCATCGAAACGTAGTGCAACCGACTCTTCGTCCATACCGACAATCGTAATGTGCAGATTACCAACCAGGCCGCGATTGAGGGTCAGAATCACAGGTCGATTGAGTTGTGAGATACGTGTCCAGTTACCGGTCGAAGTGACACAGCGGATCTTATTACTCTTCTTGCCATTGCAGAGTGAATCGCTGTCGGTCCCGGCAGGCAGATCCCAGCTGAATGCCAGTTCCCGCATTGCCTGTGCTTCATCCATGCTGGCGATATTCTTATCAAGCCACTCATCGAAGGTGATCTCGTCCACACTCGTCTGCTCCTGCTCAGCAGGTTGCACAGAAACAGCCACAGGCACATCCGGACCGGCTGTAATGGCCGGCTCGTCACTTAACTCCCGGGGTGGAGCATCGCTTATTTCAGCTGATGGCTGCGGTTCTTCAACTGCACCAGGAGCTGTCACGGGCATATCTTGAGTCACCTCGAGAGACGGATTACCCTGCGGTGTTTCAACAACATCCTGCGACGTCTCCTCTACATCGACAGCCGCGGGCTCGACTACTGGCGGGCTATTCTCATCAAATGGACGGGAAACCCCGTTCTCTATCAGGATCGCTGGTGCTGCCGGAGAGGAAGGCGGTGTAGATTCCTGCTCAGGAGGTGCGGTCTCCTGCGCAGGCGGCAGAGCCTGTTGAACGGTTTCGGATGACTCGCTGATTGCCGGAGCCTGTTCATCATGCCACGACAGCAGGTAGCCTGTTAATGCGGCCAACAACAAGAGTACGGCAGCGATAGCACCCCACTGAATCAGCATTGCCTGCCTCTCATCAGTTTCACCCATCACCTGCCGCGCTGCCTCGCGCACCATGGTGTGATCAACCACCGATGCCTCCTGCACGTAAGCTGCCAGCAGGGCACGGTCGGCAATTTCGTTGATCAGACGGGGAACGCCTCCACTCGCCTTGTAGAGCGCTTTCATCGCCGCAGCGGTATAGAGATTCCTGTTACTGCCTGCGATACCCACGCGGTGCGCAACATAGGAACGTACCTCGTCAGGCAGCAGCGGCTCAAGGTGATAGCGTGCGGTAATACGCTGTGCCAGCTGTCGCAGATCCTTGCGACCGAGCTTGCTGCGCAGTTCAGGCTGACCAACGAGAATGATCTGCAGCAGCTTTTCGCGGTTGGTTTCAAGGTTTGTCAGCAGGCGCACCTGTTCCAGCACATCGATTGACAGCCCCTGGGCTTCATCGATAATCAAAACAGCGCGGCGCCCGTCAGAGAAGCTTTCAAACAGGTGCGCATTCAGTGCATCAACCAGCGTCTTCAGTGTCGCCTTGTCGGCATCATACTCAATACCGAACTCGTCACAGACACTGGCAACAAATTCTAGCGGGGAGAGTTTGGGATTAAATACCAGGGCAAGATCAACATTTTCCGGCAACTGCTCAAGGAGTGTTCGCACCAGGGTTGTTTTACCCGTGCCGACTTCACCTGTCAGCTGTACGAAGCCACCGCCCTCCTGTACACCGTACAACAGGTGCGCAAGCGCCTCTTCATGGACCACGCTAAGAAAGACATAACGGGGATCAGGAGCGATCGTAAAGGGTTTTTCGCTTAATCCGAAATAGGACTCGTACATGCTTTTTCCATCGGGGTGATGAGAGCCATCCGGTAGCGGCTCATCAATGCCGTGTAGGTCGGAATCATAGCATTATTCAGCGTCCTTCACCCAAACGAGAATACGGTTATTGGCCGGCATGGCAACGTCATCTTGCAGCTTCATACCAGCCGCTCTGGCGAGACTGTTGAGCCATTCGAATGATTTGATGCCACTGTGCGGGTCGCGTGACTTGAGCCACTCATCGAAACGCGCGTTACTTTCACTCGTATAACTGCCGTCGTAATTAAAAGGACCATAGAGCGCAAACACCCCAGCATGCGGAAGGATTTCACCGACCCCTGCAAACATCGCCTCAACCATTTTCTCATCCATGATATGAGCACTGTTCGCAGAGAAAACTGCGTCTATATCTATCTGCGGCCAATCTTCCTGCATCACGTCAAGTTGAAACGGACCATGCACATTCGGCAGAGCTGCCTCCTCGACCCACATGGAGATACCGGCATGATAATCAGACTGATCACTGGCATGCCATTGCATATGGGGCAACTGCTGTGCAAAAAAGACCGCATGCTGTCCAGTTCCGCTACCGATCTCGAGAATGCTGCCAGATTCACTGAAAAGTGGACGAATCACCTCAAGTATCGGCTCACGATTCTGATCACAGGATTCCGCCCATGGCTTATTCAACATCAACTGTTTTCTTCCCGATAGGGTGAGCGCAAGCGCAACTCATCATGGTAAGCAGCAACTGCTGCCTGTTCATGCAATGTCCATTGCCTGACAGGCTCCCGGAATTCATCATCATTAATCCAGTGTGCAGATGTCGTCGCAACAGGTAAAAAGCCTCTAGGAATCTTGTGCTCACCCTGTGCTCCCGGTTCAAAACTGGTGAGACCACGTCGGATACAAAACTCGATACCCTGGTAATAGCAGGCTTCGAAATGGAGCATGTCGACCTGTTGACTGCATCCCCAGTGGCGCCCGTAAAGCGTCGTATTGCTGCAATACATCAGGGAGCCTGCGATGCATTCACCATCCAGATCTGCAAGCACCAGGATAATATTGTCTGGCATTTTTTGTGCGACCTCTTCAAAGAAACCGAGATTAAAGGTTGCAAGCCCCCACTTCTCATCAAAGGTCTTTTCATAAAAACGCGTAAAAGCCTGCCAGTCGGCATGGCTGGCTGAGTGGCCATCAAGTTGTCGCAGGTTGACACCTGATTTGACTACCGTCTCACGCTCCTTGCGAATCATCTTGCGCTTGCGTGCCGTGAGACGACTCAGAAAATCATCGAAATCTGCGTATGCATGATTGTGCCAATGGAACTGCACATCGTGCCGACTCAACCAGCCAATAGAGTCCAGTTGCTGTTGCTGATTTTCTGTCGGGAAGAGTATGTGCACACCACTTGCATTGATACTGACGGCAAGGGCCACGGCTGTGTCAGTCAGCATTCTCTGGCTCTCCTGATCACCCGAATGAAACAGCATGCGCTGACCGGTTGCAGGGGTATAGGGTACGGCAGAGACCAATTTCGGAAAGTAGTTTCGCCCGCTACTCTCCCACGCGCTTTCCCACTGGTGATCAAAGACAAACTCGCCGTAGGAGTTGTGTTTCTCATACAAGGGCATAGCTGCCACCAGTTCATCCGCATCATAGAGTGCGATGTGACGTGGCAACCAGCCGAAACGCTCACCAACACAGCTGTGATGCTCCATAGCTGCGAGAAACTCGTGCCGGATCAACGGGTTGTTATCGTCTACCAGACGGTTCCACTGCTGCGGCTCTATCTCGTCGATTGATGTGTGAATTTCTGCTTTCAAATGCCGGGTTTTGCCTGTTCGAGTCTGCTATTCTAACCGCTGATTTGAACAATACAGCCTGTGAAAAACGATGAAATATGTCGGTGCACATGTCAGTGCCCAGGGCGGTGTCGAAAACGCCCCGCTGAATGCCATGGAGATCGGTGCAAAAGCATTTGCACTGTTTACAAAAAACCAGCGCCAGTGGAAAGCCAAGCCACTCACGCAGGAGAGTATCGATGCATTCAAAAAGAATCTGAAGTTGGCGGATATCAAGCCGGAGCACGTGCTTCCGCACGACAGTTACCTGATCAACCTCGGTCATCCTGAACAGGAGGCTCTACAGAAATCACGCGATGCCTTTGTCGACGAAATGGAGCGCTGCATGCAACTGGGCCTGCCACTGCTTAATTTCCATCCCGGCAGCCATCTGAAAAAAATCAGCGAGGATGAGAGCCTTGCGCGCGTCGCAGAGTCCATCAATATCGCACTCGAAACAACATCCGGTGTGACAGCCGTTATCGAAACGACTGCCGGACAGGGAACCAACCTGGGATACAGCTTTGAACACCTGGGGACGATCATCGAACAAATCGATGACAAGAGCCGTGTCGGTGTCTGTATCGATACCTGCCACATCTTTACTGCAGGCTATGACCTGCGTACGACTGAAGCATGCGATGAGACCTTCTCGCAATTTGATGAGATAGTCGGTTTTAATTACCTGCTTGGCATGCACCTCAATGACTCCAAACCTGATCTTGGCGCCCGTGTCGACCGCCATCAGTCATTAGGTGCCGGCAAGATCGGCTGGACTGCTTTTGAATACATCATGCAGGATGCACGTTTTGATGACATCCCGCTGGTACTTGAAACTATCGACCCGAGTATCTGGAAAGATGAAATCCTCGCCCTGTACCAGTTTGCCGCATAAAACAGTATGAAAGAGACAGTCATAGAGATGATCCGGCATGGCGAGCCTGTCGGTGGCAGCCGTTATCGTGGCCACGGTATCGACGATCCCCTTTCGGAAAAGGGCTGGCGACAGATGTGGGAGAGTGTCGGTGAACATTCCGGTTGGTCACGCATCATCTCTTCACCACTGACCAGGTGCGCAGCCTTCGCAAATGAACTGGGCAAAAACCGGCAGCTCCCGGTGACGATCCATGACGACCTCAAAGAGATCGGTTTTGGCGCATGGGAAGGTAAAACAAAGGCTCAGCTACGCGAGGAGAGACTGGAGGAATTTGACGCCTTCTACCGCGATCCTGTTGCTAACACACCTGAAAATGCAGAAAAAGTGATGAATTTCCACGCGCGCATAGGCACCGTATTTGAACATCTCAGGGAGAGATACCAGGGGGAACAGCTACTGGTTGTAGCCCATGCCGGTGTTATACGCGCCATGATAACTTATGCAGTCGGTGCCCCGGCAGATTGCATGTACAGGCTGACCATAACCAATGGCGGTATCAGTCGGCTGCGCCTGGCGCCACAGGGTGTGCTGCTCGATAAACTCAACGGGACAGCCGGATAGGTTTTTATCGCGGCGAAGGCAAACCTCCTGCAAAAAAACAGATGGGCAACCGGTTAATTACCTATCTTGGCGCGTGCGCTAGCTGCACCCGCTGAATCACCCATCGCCGCCTTGGCCTGCGCAATCACCTCGTAGTTATTACGCTTGAGAGCATAATCGCCGGAAGCGAGTGCATTTGACTTCGAAGCAAGGTCACTTGCGAGTGAATAACGTTTCTGCTGCAGACGAATGTTTGCAAGACGGTTCCACAGCAACGGATGATTTTCGATACGCAGAGCCCTTTCCAGAGTTGAAGCTGCACCGGTCAGGTTGCCTGTGGACTGCTCTCTGTCAGCCTTGAAAAGCAGTGATTTTGTCGCGGCACTCATAGAGGTAGAAGAGGTGGCAGCAGGCACCGGGGTGACCCGACTGGGCTGGTAAGTTGTAGTATCCGCATATGCAATAGTCTCAGCTGCAGGTGCCTGGGTCGGTGATGTTGCCGCCGGTACGGGCCTGCTGACATCCGGTTCATAATACTGGTCCGCAGTTGCCAGTTCCGGTGAATCAACACCGGCAGTCTCTCCGGGTGCCAGCCCTCCCCATGCCGAAGAGACACGAGAGCCCCTCTCATAGACGGGCGCGTTGGGTTCAGAGCGCGGCTTGTAGGATGAACAGCCACTCAGAAATGCACCCAGCATGAGTGCAACAAGCAGGGAGTGAGAACTGTTTCGCATCATTTTATTCAATCGAAAATACTCCTGAGAAAATCGCCAAGACCATCGCCGGACTTCCGCGGTTGCCGTTCAGACCCCGTATTATCCCACGATTCGAAATCAGGATGTCCATCTTTATCGAGCACACCCCCGTTACCACCATTCAAAAAGTCGAACAGGCCGTCGATCGACCCACCTGCGCATGGTGCCAGCCCCATTGGAGCATATCCGCGCAGAAACGGCCTGGTTTCCACCTCGTAGCAGTCATGATTAGCGAGCAGACCTGTCTCCTTGTCGACAGTAACCATTTCGATCGTTTCCGGAGGATGAAGTTCCAGCGGTCTCGGATTGAGCGGTTTCATAATATCGCCCCATACCCGCAAGGCTCCGCTCGCTCCTGTCAGACCAGCCGGGGTATTGTCGTCACGACCGACCCAGACAACTGTCACGTAATCGGAAGAGAAACCGGCAAACCAGCTATCGCGCAGATTATCTGTTGTACCTGTTTTACCTGCCAGGTTCAGATGTGCAGGCATAATGGTGTTGAGATAACGCGAGGTGCCTTCGCTGACCACCTTTTGCATTGCAGTTGTCAACAAGTAGACAGGGCCCGGCTGGCTGGCACGATTCACGGTCAACGGGTACCGCTGTACAGGGTTGCCATGTTGATCGAGCACATCGCGGATCGCTCTCAGTGGTGAGCGGAAACCTCCTGATGCAATCGACTGGTACATTTGCGCCACTTCCAGGGGCGTTAACTCAACCGCACCCAGTAGCAGTGACGGAAATGCATTCAGTTTCTGACTAACGCCGAGCGCATGCAGCTTGTCTATAACGCGGTTCAGGCCCAGTTCAAGGCCAAGATGCACGGTCGCCAGGTTATAGGACTTTGCCAGGGCTGTCTCAAGCGCTACAGCACCATGCTCCTCCTTGTCGTAATTATCCGGCTCCCATATCTTGCCATTCTGTTCGAGAGTGAGCCTGGTATCACTCAGGCGCGTGACCAACGAGAACAGTTGCGGTTTCTCCAGCGCTGTCAGATAGACCGCCGGTTTCACCAGGGAACCAATCGGCCTGGTCGCATCCAGGGCACGGTTGAAGCCTGCATACGCCGGCTGCCTGTCACCGGAGAGAGCCAGCACCTCACCATCCTGCGGGGTGACGACGACAGCCGCGGACTGTAGTTTGCCCTTGGGCAGCTTTTTCTGCTTCTCCAACCCCTGCAGGCGCTTGTCAGTTGCAGATTCAACTTGCTGCTGCACCCATGGATCGAAAGTGGTGAAGATGCGCAATCCATCTGAATTGAGGTCTTCAGGTTGGTAATCGCGGCGTAACTGGCGACGTACCAGGTCCATGAATGCAGGATAGCGACCGCTGTCGCCACCACCCTTGGCCGCAGTCACACCGAGCGGCGCCGCAGCTGCTGAACGGTACTGGCTCTCGCTGATTAACCCGGCATCGAGCAGGACTGAAAGCACCACGTTGCGGCGCTTTGTTGCAGCCTTGGGATTACGCCGCGGATTGTACTGCGAAGGCCCCTTGAGCATACCGACAAGTAGTGCTGTTCTGGGCAGGTCCAGCTCAGAAACAGGTGCTCCAAAATAGAAATAACTCGCCAGGCCAAATCCATGAATACCGCGATTGCCGTCCTGACCCAGGTAGATTTCGTTGACGTAAGCTGTGAGGATGTCCTCTTTTTCGAACTTGGCATCAAGGATCAACGCCATCACCGCTTCCTTGAGCTTGCGTTTCATGTCACGCCGCGGTGTCAGATACATGTTCTTGATCAGCTGCTGGGTAATGGTACTGCCGCCCTGCCGGTTGCCCATGAGTGTCTGAACAACCGCACGGGTAAGGCCGATCGGATCAACCCCGTGATGCTGGTAGAAGCGCTTATCCTCAACTGCCAGCAGGGTGCCGGAGAGCAGCTTGGGAATTTCACCACTCGACAGGATGACACGATCTTCGCTATGGGATGGATAGATACTGCCAATCTCCATCGGCTCAAGACGCACAATCGCCAGGTCCTTGCCGCTGGTTTTCTCCTTTAACCTGGAGATCCCTGATGATCCGAAATGCACATCAAGGTATTGTTCCGGTTCATCACCGTCCCAGAAATGGAATCCCCGGCTTCGCACCAGCAAGCGCCCGCCATTGATTGCCCATTCACCTGTGCGCCTGGGATTATCGACCTTGCGATAACCGAGTCGCGTCAATTCAGCTGTCAGTTGCTGCCTGGTAACAGGTGCGCCTACATAAAGCTCCAGGGAGCGTGAATAGACACGTGCAGGCACTCGCCAACGCTGTCCTTCGAACTGATCGGTAACAGTCGGGTAGAGATACGCCATGTAGCCGGCGAGCAGAAGTACACCAACAAGGCCGAGAGAGAATGCCAGCTTGAAAAGCGCACCGAAAAAGGAGCCACGCTTCTTTTTGCTGCGACGCTTCTTTCGTTTCGTTACGGTACGTTTTCTAACTTTTTTTGCCATCTCGGTTACATCATATCCTGTTCATTCAGCAGCCCGGCTGCAATTTCAGCCTCAAGCAGGCTGCGCCATCCGTCCTTACGCCAGAAAGGGTACACAAGCGGGCGCTTGTATACCAGTGAATCCCCTGACTCATCCGCAATCACAAGCTTGCGAACCTTACCTGCAAGCAGGTGCCCGAAAAGGGTTTCAGCTTCCGCAATGGCAGTTTCTTCAGGACTCTCAGTAAAGACAACAGCGGGGCGTGACAATTCAATCTCCTGCATGGAAACTGGCGCCTGCCCCATAAGCTGTCGCAAACCATCCAGCAGTGGCGAATCACCAACCAGCTGCAACTGATTTTGAAGAGCACCAATTGACTCAAGTGAGCCGAGACCTGAAATCCAGAAACCGTTAAACAGAGCCTGCTGCTGCCCGGGAAGCACCATTTGTGCCAGCAACATCTGCATTTCGGTGAGCAGCCGCTTCAACAACCTGGCGTCCTCACCATGCGGCATCGCCTCCTCTACACCTTTGCGGCGAGCCTCCGAGAGACTGGAGGTAACAGCGGAAAGCGGAGAATCAAAACGTACGAACCACTCACCATTGAGAGAGACAAAGTGACACCCGTCTTCTGCAAAATGGCTATTGAGGTGATCAAGCAAGCCTTGCGGCGGAATTGCTGATGCTCCTTCCAGCGGAAAAACCAGCAGGCGGTCCCGATCAGGACGAAAGTGAACCGGTTGCAGTTGAGCCCACACAGCACGCCCCGGATCACCGCCGAGCCCGGCATAGCGCAATGCACCTGACGGGAAATCATTTTTCTGATCTAAACCCAGTGCCTGCTGCAGCACCTGTCCAATACTGAGTGGCGGAGACTCCAGCCGGCGGCAAGAGCGCGCCAGCTGGTCCAGGTTAGGTGTCTGTGCTGAAGAGCTTGATATCGCCTCTACATTAAACAGGGAAGGCAGAAGACAATAGACAGAGCGAACGAAATCGACGCTGTTGCTAGCGGACGTCATACACTGTCAGCTTTGCCAGCTCTGTTAATCGAGATGTTCCATACGGATACGTGCGACTTCACCCTTGATGGTCTCGAGCGCCTCGATGCGGGCGATGGTTTCATTCATCACCTGCTCTTTGACCCTGTGCGTCAGCATCACCAGTGGTACGCAGCCATCCTCGGTATGAGACTCGTACTGGTGCATCGCTTCGATGCTGATACCTGCTTCTGCCAGCAAGCTTGAGACTTCTGCCATGACACCCGCGATATCACGTGCATACATGCGCAAGTAGAATGAAGTTGTTATCTCTTCAATCGGCAGTACTGGCAGATCCTCGATTTTTCCATCCTGGTAACCCTGGCATGGCACTGCGGTATCAATGTGATCGATAGAGCGTGCGACGTCGATGATATCTGCAACCACGGCAGATGCTGTCGGCAGGGAACCGGCACCGGCACCGTAGTAGAGTGTTGGTCCTACCATGTCACCCTTAATCAGCACAGCGTTCATGACACCGTCAACATTGGCAATTAAGCGGCCCTTGGGAACCAGTGTCGGATGCACGCGCAGCTCGACGCCCTCGTCAGTGTTGCGGGCGATACCGAGATGCTTGATGTTGTAACCCAGCTCGGATACATAAGTCACATCCCGGGGTTCGATCTTTGTGATCCCTTCAGTATAGGTTTTCTCGAAATGCAGTGGCATGCCGAATGACAGGGAGGCAAGTATTGCCAGCTTGTGCGCAGCATCGATGCCCTCGACATCAAATGTCGGATCAGCTTCCGCGTAGCCAAGTTCCTGTGCCTCTTTCAGCACATCAGCAAAGTCCCTGCCCTTGTCACGCATCTCGGTGAGAATGAAGTTTCCGGTACCGTTAATGATTCCGGCAACCCACTCGATCCTGTTACCTGCGAGACCTTCACGGATCGCCTTGAGAATCGGGATGCCGCCTGCAACAGCCGCCTCGTAGGCGAGTGTGACACCAGCCTCTCTCGCTGCCGCAAACAGCTCTTCGCCATGCATGGCAATCAATGCCTTGTTGGCAGTTACAACATGTTTGCCGTTGGCAAGCGCCTCGAGAACAAACTCACGCGCAGGTGAATATCCGCCAATCAGTTCGACGACAATATGAATATCCGGGTCACTGATGACATCAGCGGCATCATTAGACACTCTCACCTGGTCGATACCATCAAGACCTTCCGGGTCATACTCCCTGGCTGCCGCGGCAACCACCTTTATTTCACGACCAAGACGACGTGAAATCTCCTCGGCATTACGTACCAGCACATTGAGTGTGCCCCCACCGACAGTACCAAGACCCAGCAGGCCAACATTGACCGGATTCACTATTTATCTCCTTCTTTTAAAACACCATCACGACGGAACATGTCGCGAATACCCCGGACCGCCTGGCGTGTCCGGTGTTCATTTTCAATCAGTCCAAAACGCACATAGCCTTCACCATCGGCACCAAAGCCGATTCCGGGAGAGACAGCCACTCTCGCATCGGCGACAAGCTTCTTGGCAAATTCGAGCGAGTCATACTCTTTGTACGCTTCAGGTATCGGCGCCCACACAAACATGGTCGCCTTGGGTTTTTCTATTTCCCAGCCGATCGCACTGAGTCCGTCACACAGCACATCGCGACGACTCTGGTACATATCTCGAATCTCGGAAACACACTCCTGTGGTCCTTCAAGGGCAGCAATCGCAGCAACCTGGATCGGCGTGAAGGTGCCGTAGTCGAGGTAGGATTTGATTCGCGCGAGCGCACCAATCAGAGTCTTGTTGCCGCACAGGAAACCAACACGCCAACCGGGCATATTGTAGCTTTTTGAAAGCGAAAATGCCTCGACCGCGATATCCTTCGCGCCCGGCACCTGCAGGATGGACGGCGCCTGGTAGCCATCGAAGACAATATCGGCATAGGCGAGATCCTGAACAACCCAGATATTCTCTTCCTTGGCAATGGCGACGACTTTCTCAAAAAATTCGAGGTCAACACAGTGCCCTGTCGGATTTGCCGGGAAATTCAGTACCAGCATCTTCGGTTTGGGCCATGACTCGCGGATCGCCTTCTCAAGTTCCTCGAAAAAACCATCGTCAGAATTGATCGGCACGTGACGCACATCGGCACCTGCAATCACAAAACCCCACGGGTGAATCGGGTAGGCAGGGTTTGGCACCAGTACGGTGTCGCCCGGTCCGAGACAGGCAAGTGCGAGGTGCGCGAGCCCCTCTTTTGAACCGATAGTGACGATCGCCTCTTCTTCAGGATCGAGGTCAACGTCGTAGCGCTCCTTGTACCAGTTACACATCGCACGGCGCAGGCGCGGAATTCCCTTTGACTGGGAATAACGGTGCGTATCCTTGCGGTTCGCGGCCTCGGTCAGCTTATCGACAATATGTTGCGGTGTGGGCTGATCAGGATTGCCCATGCCGAAGTCGATAATATCTTCGCCGCGTGCTCGTGCCGCCATCTTCAGTTCATTGACGATGGCAAAAACATAGGGTGGCAGGCGCTTGATGCGGCGGAAATCTTCCATTTCTGGAGTTGACACTGACGACCTCGGAAAATGAGAGTATGAAAGGGGACTAAAATTACCCGACTGGTGCGAAAACTGCAATAAAAACCGCCCCGAAAGGCGGTATTTTCATCGTATTGCAGTGTATTGGAAGAGTTCCTTTTCCGTCATGCCGAATTTGAACCGGCATCCATGGGTGCGTGCACTGTTCCTGATGGACCCCGGATCAAGCCCGGAGTGACGAAATCGTATAATCAGCCGTGGACGTACTCCTCGATCCCGGGGTTGCCCTTGACGTTGACCAGTTTCGGCGTATTGAGCTTGTCGATCTTGACGGTTTTCTGATCTCTCAGGTACTCGGCCACAACTTCCCAGATCGGTTCGCCGGGCGATTGTGATCCAACCGTTGCCCAGCCGGCAACCATGTACTTCTTGGCCGCTTCGATCTTGGTTCCGTCATTCAGTGTCATATCCTGGATACGCTCACCCATTCCGGCGGTCGGATCACAGACGTAATCCATACCACCCAGACGCACCATGTCACCACCCTGCTGGTAGTAGGCGTCCTCGTTGAAAAGATTGTCACACACATCCTCGAGGATCAGCTTGATCTCTTCACCGCTCATTTCACGACGGTAGGTTTCAGGATAGGTGATACAGGTCTGATCCATGACATTGTCCATGGTGATCTTCTGACCCGGCAGTACCGTGGTACCCCAGCGGAAACCCGGTGACAGTGAAATCTGCGCATCCTTAACCGTGGTCAATGCGTCACAAATAACCTGGTCGAAGGTACCGTTGAAGTTGCCGCGACGATAGAGTGTCTCTTCTGCTGTTGCGAGTTCCTCTTCGAGTTCCTTCTTGTATGGCGCACGGACATCGTCGATGTACGTTTGCATCTCTGCGTTTGCTTCAAGCAGGTTGGAGAAGACCGGCAACAGGCGGTAGCGGAAATCCTGTACCTTGCCATTTCTGACATCGAAATCCATCACACCGAGGAACTTGCCGTTTGAACCAGCATTTGTAACCAGGGTTTTACCGGCTGCATTTTTGACCGGAATCGCAGCAGGCACGCCATCATGGGTGTGGCCACCGAAGATTGCATCGATACCTGTGACACGCGACGCCATCTTGAGGTCAACATCCATGCCGTTATGTGAGATCACGACAACCACGTCGGGGTTCTCGTTTTCACGTACGCTGTCGACAACCCCCTGCATGTGCTCATCCTGGATACCGAAAGTCCAGTCCGGGATAAAGCGCGATGGATTCGCGATTGGCGTATAGGGGAAAGCCTGGCCGATGACGGCAACACGGGCACCGCCGACATTTTTGATGGTGTATGGCTTAAAGGCCGTGCCTTCATCTTCATCAAAACCCTCAAAATCGGCAAATTTGTAATCAAACAGTGCGTCATCTGTGACCGCAACGTTCTGCGCAACAAAGTCACCTTTGAAATCATTGACGTTGGAGATAACCTCTTCATCGAGATAGGTAAACTCCCAGTGACCCGTCATGACATCGACGCCAAGCAGGTTACAGGCGCCGACCATATCCTTACCGCGTGTGTAATAAGCAGTTCCTGAACCCTGCCAGGTATCACCACCATCGAGCAGCAGGCTGTTGCCCGGGCCGCGAGAGTCGCGGATGTTGTTGACCAACGTTTTGAGATGCGCAAAACCACCGACCATGCCGTAATTGTGTGCTGCCTCGTCATAACCGAGATAGGTGAAGGCGTGTGCTTCAATACTGCCGGGCTCAAGGTTGAAATGCTTGAGAAGTGAGTTTCCTACCAGGTGTGGTGCCTTGCCATGAGCAGGGCCGAGGCCAAGATTGACATTCGGCTCACGGAAATAGATAGGATTGAGCTGTGCATGACAGTCAGTCATATGCATCAGGGTTACGTTGCCGAACTTCGGCACTTCGTACAGATCGGAAGGTTGACGGGCAGCAGCAAAAACAGAGCTTGGCATCATGCCAGCAGCTCCGGCGAGCCCCATCAGACGGATAAATTCTCGGCGTGAAATTGACATTGGGTTTTCTCCTCCAACCAGTCTTTTGTCGCAGCCAGTCGCTGCATTTTTATTTGGATTCCAACTGTCAGCAATATACTTGAAAAGCACGATAACTCAAGCCGTTCTATCACGGGCAGCTTCATAACCTGATCATTATGCCAGCAGCTCAGCGCCTTAAAAACCCTGGAATTTGTTCTCTTTTCAAACGCAGCAGCATCAAAACAACGAAAACAGCGATATAGATATAGGGTTCCAGCGTATCGGCACGTGTCAACCATAGAAAATGGAGGCAACCCAACGCAGCAGCTATGTAGGCGCCCTTATGCAGGCTTTTCCAGCGCTTGCCGAGACGCCGCTGCATCCCGCGCGTTGAAGTGACTGCCAACGGCAACAGAATCATCAGCGCTGTAAAGCCGACGGTGATATAGGAGCGCTTGATGATATCCTCAACAATCTCATCCCACAGAAATACCTGGTCAATCCATACGTAGATTGTCAGGTGAACAACTGCATAGAAAAAGCTGAACAGCCCCAGCATGCGCCTGTGACGCAGCAAGCTGTAACCGGTAGTACGACGCAAGGGTGTCACGGCGAGCGTAACCAGCAACATACGCAGCGTCCAGTCACCGCTTCGATGTGTCAGTGCCTCAACCGGGTTTGCACCAAGATTGCCATTGAATGCATCCCATAACAGGTAGAGGAAGGGCAGCAGACAGAGCAGGAACAGCAGCAGCTTGATGCCTGCCGCACGCCATCGATTACTCACGGGATCAGAAATTCTTCCTCAGGTCCATGCCGGTATAGAGTGAGGCGACTTCATCCGCATACCCATTGAACATCTCTGTTTTAACCTTGCTGGAGAAAATACCACCACCAATGACACGGTGATACTTCTGGCTCCAGCGCGGATGTTCGACGCGCGGATTCACATTGGAATAGAAGCCATACTCACGTGGGTTATTCATATTCCAGGTTGCCTGGGGCTGCTCTTCGCTAAAACGTATGCGCACGATCCCCTTGATACTCTTGAAGCCGTATTTCCACGGCACCACAAGACGCAACGGGGCACCATTCTGGTTTGGCAAAAGTTCACCATAAAGCCCGGTTGCCAGAATTGTCAGCGGATGCATTGCCTCGTCGATACGCAAGCCTTCACGATAGGGCCAGTCAAGTACAGCGCGTTTTTGACCAGGCATTCGTTCAGCGTCATGCAGGGTCTCAAATGACACGTATTTCGCCTTGGCTGTGGGTTTGAAGCGTTTCAGCAAGGTTGAAAGGGGGAAGCCAACCCAGGGAACCACCATCGACCAGGCCTCAACACAGCGTAGTCGGTAGATACGCTCCTCCTGCGTGATGCCGGTGAGAATATCCTCGATATCAATCTCACCGGGCTCTTCACACTCTCCGTCAACAACAACGTGCCAGGGACGGGACTCAAAAGCCTTCGAGTTTTCGACCGGATCACTCTTGCCGGTACCGAATTCATAGTAGTTGTTGTAACTGGTGACCAGGTCGTAAGGAGTGAGGTCCTCGTCAACACTGAAGCCTGCATCGGCAAGATTGGCGATTGCGGGATTCTTGCCGGGCGCTTTTACCAGTGCCTCTGCAATACCTGACAATCCAAGACCGGCAAAGGCATATAAACCCTTCTTGAGGAAATCCCTGCGGCGCAGGTAATCACTCTGGGTGGTGATTTCTGAAAATTTGATGTGATCCGGTTTTTTTATCAGCATGTTCAATCCTGTGTGCTGTGGCCAATATCAGTATGACACTGGAAATCGGTTTTTTCTTTCAGGATTTCTTATTTATCCACCTGGCCATGGTACTGAATAAGGCGTCATGATTGATCGGCTTGGTGATAAAACCATTCATTCCGCTGGCCAGTGCTCTCTCCCTGTCCCCTTTCATGGCATTCGCTGTCAATGCAATGATAGGCAAATCTCTGAATCGTTCCTGCTCTCGAATTCTTCGAGTTGCATCGTAACCATCCATCACCGGCATCTGGCAATCCATTAATATGCCATCAAAGGATTCTTTTCTCAGCATATCCAGCGCTTCCTGGCCATTATCCGCCACCTCGACATCAATACCGTTCATGGTGAGAATCATTGTTGCCAGCTCCTGGTTAACCTCGTTGTCTTCAACCAGCAGCAGCCGCACTCCCTTCAACTGCTCTTTCCATTCGGCAATATTTCCACCTTCATCATCACCCGGCTGGACGACTGCCACTGTTTGCTGCAGCTTGCCGAGGCGTACAGTAAAGTGAAAATCACTCCCTTTCCCAAGCTCACTATCGACCTGTAATTCACCACCCATCGCCTTGACAATCTGGCTGCAAATAACCAGGCCCAGTCCTGTACCACCATATTTTCGCGTCGTCGAACTATCTGCCTGGGTAAAGGGCTGAAACAGTTTCTCCTGTTGCTCCGTCGAAATGCCAATTCCATTATCCTTGATCGAACAGCGTATGACGCAATCCCTGTCACTCTCCGCCTGCAACGACACATCCACCTCTATCTTGCCTCCCTCACTGGTAAATTTGACCGCATTGTTAATGAGGTTCAGTAGCACCTGGCCAAGACGCATCGGGTCACCGATCAATGCATCCGGAACCTCAGCGGAAATTTTCGTTGAATAGGAAACACCTCGCTCTTCGGCGCTGCTGTGAATCATGTGGCAGGTATTGTCGAAAACCCTTTTGAGGCTGAAGTCGGTGCTTTCCATCTCAAGCTTGCCGGCTTCTATCTTTGAAAAATCGAGTATGTCATTGAGAATATGCAGTAGGGCCTCTGCCGACATATGGGCCTTGCTGATGAAATTTCTTTGCGTCTCATCAAGATCAGTATTCAAGGCCAGGTTTGTCATGCCGATGACAGCATTCATCGGGGTGCGGATTTCGTGACTCATGTTCGCGAGGAATTCCGACTTGCTGTTATTTGCCTGTACAGCAAGCTGACGCTGATGCTCAACTTCTTTAGTACGCTCAACAACCAGCTTTTCGAGGTTTTTGCGGTGTTCACTCAGCTCGTTAGTCAGATCCTGATTTTCATCCAGCTCATTTTCCAGGTCCAGGTTCAGATTCATCAGATTATTACGCATGGTCAGCAAATTGCTGGTCATGTCATTGAATGCTTCTGATAACTGACCGATCTCATCTTTTGAAGTGACCGGAATTTCAATATCCAACTGACCTGACCCAATCTTTCTTGCCGCCTCTGTCATTGATGCCAGCGGCCTGGCAAACATGGTTGCAATGAAGGCGCTGAAAAAGATTGCAAGCAACATGATGATGAGGGCGGAAATTAGCAGGACGTTGCGTGAATCCCGGTTGATATCATCAATCTGATTGATTTTTACGTAGCCTTCCCTTACATCTTCATGAAGATGAGGAATAATATCCTGCCGGTACCTGTCAAGCAGGCTGTCAATTCTGTTCCGCGCAACTTCAATCTCACCGGCAGACTTCCCTCGCTGTAGCAGCAAAATATATCCGGCCGTTGCACGGCTGAACTCCCTGACAAAAGTTTCTACGAAAGCTATAAACGACTCTCCGTCATGGTAGAGGGTATGCCCGGTTTGATGGGAACCTAATGAGGCGAGTGAGCGCTCTATATCCTCCCTGATCGAAATTTCCCGATCAGACTCGTAGCGCTCAAGAAGAAAAAGCACTTGGTAGAGGTCGGCCTCCATGCGCGATAATGCAATGACTCCCGGCAGTTTCTTGCCACCAACATCACTGATCAAGCTAGCGACTTTCTGCTGTACAGTAAGGCTGATTCCGAGGCTCACCCCCAGTGTAAGCAGGGAGACAAGCAGAAAACCTGCAAGCAGTTTGAGCCTGATCGACATCGGTTAGATTCCAAACCCATACATCTTGAAAATCGCCTGCCCCTGTTCCGAAACAACAAACTTCGCAAATGCTTTGGCCTCTTCTGGTCGCGAGCTGTCAGACAACTCCGCTATCCAGATCTCCTTGGGTTTATTTACCGTTTCGGGAATAGTAATTTCAACCAATCCAGCTGCTGCCTCCCAGGTCAGCATGTCAGTCCATACCAATGCAGCATCGACCTCCCTATCGACCACAAGGCTTAATATTTCATTCACGGTAGAACCGACAATCGCAATATTCTTCCTGAAACTCTTCTCTTCAGAGCCCCCATTCATGATCGCTTCCGCAACATTGCCGATTGCAGCCATCTCCTTGTTGGCGATAGCGATTTGAACACCATCCTCAATCAGGTCAGCATAATTCTTCAGGCCCTTTTTATTATCTTTCCTGACAGCAAAGGTGGGTACATGTTTGGCAACATAGTATGAGTTTGCGATCAGGGTACCAGCTTTTTTGATATACGACCTGGAGCCGGGAAGGAAAATATCTCCCACCCCGGTTTCCTCGATCGTTCCCAGCAGGGTATTGGAACCGGCATAAATGATTGACACCTTGACACCATGCAGCTTCTCATAAAGCCGAACAATCTCATCCATGGCTTTTTTCATGCCTTTTCCTGAATAGACAATCAGTGGATCTTTAGTTTGTACACATCCGCTTAAAACGAAGGAGATTGCCAGCAACAAGGAGAGGAGGAGCTTGAGTTGTGGAAACGGCTTGATCATACATACCTCTGAGAACACAATTTTATTATTGTTTGTACTCGGTACCATGGATTAGATACTAGCATGCACTCGAATAGTGCAACAATGAACTTATTCTTAATGAACAAGGTTGGTGAAATGGAGTTGTGAGGCGTATGACACGGAGATATCAGGGGGATAGCAGTTCAGTGCTGAAGTATGAAGGAATGCCGGCTCAAGGCCGGCATGACAATAGATCTGAACAGGAAGAAAAGTGACGCAGCGAGAAAGCCTCTACAGGCCTAGTACATCCTGCATATCATAGAGACCGGCTGGCTGTTGCATCAGCCAATCTGCAGCACGGACAGCACCACGGGCAAATGTCATACGACTGGATGCCTTGTGGACAATTTCAACACGCTCACCCTCAGTTGCAAACCAGACGCTGTGTTCGCCAACCACATCACCGGCACGAATCGTTTCAAAACCGATGGTTTTAGGATCGCGTTCACCTGTGATGCCTTCGCGCCCGTAAACTGCAACCTCCTTGAGGTCGCGTCCGAGTGCCTTGGCCACCACCTCTCCCATACCCAGTGCGGTACCGGATGGCGCATCAACCTTGTGCTTGTGATGTGCCTCGACGATTTCTATATCGGCATCATCACCCATGACGCGCGCAGCCATATCGAGCAGCTTGAAACAGAGATTAACGCCAACACTCATGTTTGGCGCAAAGACAATACCACCGGCTGAAGCGACCTCGGCAATACGTGCCTTGCCATCATCATCAAACCCGGTCGTACCGATCACCATGCGCTTGTTGTTGGCCTCGCAGACATCGAGATGAGCCAGCGTTGCATCGGGGCGGGTGAAATCAATAACAACATCAAAGTCATCAACCACGCTGGCAAGGTCGTCGACCAGGGTAACGCCCAGTTTGCCCACACCGGCAAGTTCACCGGCATCTGTACCAACCAGTGAACTGCCTGCACGTTCGGTTGCGGCCCCCAGTGTCAAACCGGGATGATTGACGACTGCCTCGATGAGGGTTTTGCCCATTCTTCCTGCGGCACCCACGACTGCGATTCTTGTCATTGTTTTATACCTGTCTGTTCGCCCCGAGGACGGGGCTCCTACAATTTAGTTTTGCCCTGCAAGAGCGGTGTCCCGCGACAGCCACGGATGGCGAGAGTGCCGGTTTTGCAGGAGCAAATAACCGGCCCGCGATCATCGCCACGAGTTCGGAGCTCCCACGTTCATTCTAAGCGAGTTTTTACTCTGACCCCAATTAGCTGTGACCCCAATTAGCTGCTTCCCATCTCGGAGAAGAATTTCTTCACCCCGTCCAGCCACGAATGCGATTGCGGACTGTGCTTTGAGCCACTATCCGACATGCTTTCGTCTAGCTCATTAAGCAACTCTTTCTGACGAGATGTCAGGTTAACCGGGGTTTCTACTATCACACGGCAAATGAGATCACCCTGCGCACCACCACGAACCGGCTTGACGCCCTTGCCGCGAACACGGAACATTTTTCCAGTCTGGGTTCCGGCAGGAATTTTCAGTTTTACCTTACCACCAAGAGTCGGCACTTCCATCTCACCGCCAAGTGCAGCACGTGTAAAACTGATCGGCATCTCGCAGTAGAGGTGCGCACCCTCGCGCTCGAAGATCAGATGCTCCTTGACCTGCACCTCGACGTAGAGATCACCCGGAGGAGCACCGTGCTCCCCGGCTTCGCCCTCACCAGAGAGACGAATGCGGTCACCATTATCAACACCTGCTGGCACCTTGACCGAGAGTGTCTTCTGTTCCTGAACACGGCCCTGGCCGCGGCAATCACCACATGGATCATCGATAACTGTTCCGCGTCCCTGGCATGCGGGACAGGTCTGTTGCACAGAGAAAAAACCCTGCTGCATACGCACCTGTCCCTGTCCATGACAGGTACCACAAGTCTTGGGGCTTGAGCCTTTCTTGGCGCCACTGCCGTTACAGGTATCACAGGCCACCCAGGTCGGCACACGAATTTTTACCTCGGTACCGTTGACTGCATCCTCAAGTGAGATCTGCAGTCCATAACGCAGGTCAGCACCGCGACTGGCACGCTGGCCGCCACCACGGCCGCCACCGAAGATATCGCCGAACACGTCACCAAAGATGTCGCTGAAATTGCCACCTTCGAAACCACCCCCGCCGCCACCCATGGACTGGTCGACACCGGCATGTCCAAACTGGTCATAGGCAGCTCGTTTCTGCTGGTCGGAGAGTATCTCGTAGGCCTCCTTGGCCTCCTTGAACCGGGTCTCTGCCTGTGCATCATCTCCGGCACGATCGGGATGATATTTCATCGCAAGACGACGATATGCCTTCTTGATATCGGCATCGCTTGCATTGCGTTCAACACCCAGTACTTCGTAATAATCGCTCTTCGACATGCTTGGTCTCGGTTGTTATTCCGTTGTCATGCAAATCCGCAACTCAACGGTTTCGCACTATCTTTTATACGGCCAAAGGGGCGTGTGAATCCACCCGCCCCCGGCCTCTGCTGTTTCAGTCTGGCATGACGGGATAATTTCCCGTCATGCCTGCGCGCTAATTACGCTTTTTTGTCGTCATCATTGACCTCTTCGAACTCGGCATCGACAACATCGTCGTCTGCCGCCTGTTCGCCGCCGGCCTGCTCACCGGCATCGCCAGCTGCACCGGCAGCACCCTGCTCTGCGTAAAGCTTCTCGGCCATCTTCGCAGATGCATCGGTGAGTGCCTTGGTCTTGGTCTCGATGAGTTCCTTGTCATCCTTGTCCATGACACCTTCAAGATCACTGATGGCAGCCTCGATATTGCCCCGCTCTGCGGCATCGAGTTTGTCACCGAGCTCTTCCATGCTCTTCTTGGTTGCATGGATCATGGTGTCAGCCGTGTTACGTGCTGCAACCAGTTCATGGAACTTCTTGTCCTCTTCCGAATGCGCTTCGGCATCCTGTACCATGCGATCGATCTCTTCATCCGACAGACCACTTGATGCAGTAATACGGATTGACTGCTCCTTGCCGGATGCCTTGTCCTTTGCAGAAACGTGCAGGATACCGTTCGAGTCAATATCGAAGGTCACCTCGACCTGTGGTACACCGCGCGGTGCTGGCGGAATATCACCGAGATCAAATCGACCCAGCGACTTGTTCGCGCCTGCCTGCTCACGCTCACCCTGGAGGACGTGAACTGTTACTGCAGTCTGGTTGTCTTCCGCAGTTGAGAAGACCTGCTCCGCCTTGGTCGGAATAGTCGTGTTCTTGTCGATCAGCTTGGTCATGACACCACCGAGTGTCTCGATACCGAGCGACAGTGGAGTAACGTCGAGCAACAGGATGTCCTTAACATCACCGCCAAGTACACCACCCTGAACCGCGGCACCTACAGCAACTGCCTCGTCAGGATTGACGTCCTTGCGTGGCGCCTTACCGAAGAACTCTTCAACTGTTGACTGAACCAGCGGCATACGTGTCTGGCCACCAACGAGAATAACGTCGTCCAGATCGCTATTTGAAAGACCGGCATCGCTCATCGCAATTTTGCATGGCTCAAGCGTACGCTTGACCAGCGACTCAACCAGGGATTCGAGCTTGGCACGAGTCAGTTTCAGCGCCAGGTGCTTGGGACCTGAGGCATCTGCCGTAACGTATGGCAGGTTGATATCTGTCTGCTGGCTTGAAGAGAGCTCGATCTTGGCTTTCTCTGCTGCTTCCTTGAGACGCTGCAGTGCAAGCGGGTCGTTCCGCAGATCAACGCCCTGCTCCTTCTGGAATTCATTGACGATGTAATCAATGATCAGCATGTCGAAATCTTCACCACCGAGGAATGTGTCACCGTTGGTCGACAGCACTTCGAACTGGTGCTCGCCGTCGATCTCGGCAATCTCGATAATGGATACGTCAAAAGTACCGCCACCGAGGTCATAAACAACAATCTTGCGATCGCCGCCTTTCTTGTCCATACCGTAGGCAAGTGCAGCTGCGGTCGGCTCGTTGATAATGCGCTTGACATCAAGACCGGCAATTCTGCCTGCGTCCTTGGTTGCCTGGCGCTGCGAGTCATTAAAGTAGGCAGGTACAGTGATAACTGCCTCGGTAACAGCTTCACCAAGATAATCTTCAGCGGTCTTCTTCATCTTCTGAAGAATCTTTGCCGAGATTTCAGGTGGCGCCATTTTCTCGCCATTGATCTCAACCCAGGCATCACCGTTGTCAGCCTTGACGATCTTGTAAGGCACGATGTCCTGGTCACGCTTGACCACGTCGTCTTCAAAACGACGGCCAATCAGGCGCTTGATTGCGAACAGTGTGTTCTGAGGATTGGTGACAGCCTGGCGCTTGGCCGACTGGCCTACCAGTACTTCGTTATCCTTGGTGTAGGCGATAATCGAGGGGGTTGTGCGATCACCCTCGGAATTTTCAATCACTTTCGGCTCACCATCTTCCATGACTGCAACGCAGGAGTTGGTGGTGCCGAGGTCGATACCGATAATCTTACCCATAATTCAATACTCTCCAGAAAACTTGTTCAATATCTAAAATTCTTTATCTAACACCCAAAATTGGGTCTTCAGGCCCATTTTCAAGCTAAAAACGGTGTTTTTTTCAAATTTTTCGGGTTTTTACTCGCCCTGCGAAACCACGACCATCGCGGGACGTACAAGACGACCGTTCAGAAGGTAGCCCTTCTGGAAAACATCGATGACGGTATTGGGTTCAATATCAGCGCTCGGCACCATGGTCATGGCTTGGTGCTGCTCGGGATCAAATGGCTGCTCACGCGGGTCGATCTGTTCAACACCAAACTTGTTCATGGCATCCGACAGCAGCTTGAGCGTCAGCTCGCTGCCCTCGCGCAGCTTATCGACATCAGCACCCTCGTCCATTGATGCCTTGACGCCCAGTTCGAGGCTGTCCCATACCTGCAGGAGCTCATTGACAAAACCTTCAAGAGCGAATTTACGTGCCTTTTCGAGCTCTTGTGCCTGGCGACGCTTCTGGTTCTCCATGTCGGCGACAGTTCTGAGAAGCTGTTCGTGTGCCTCGTCTGCCTTGGCAGTAGCTGCCTCGAGTTCCTCTTTGATGGAATCGATATCGTGCAGTGTCTCGGCAACTGATTCCTCGACTGTCTCTCCGGTCACTTCCCCGGATGGCTGCAACTCATGCGCTGCTTCTGTTTCATTCAGCGTGGGTTCCGCCTTGTCTGACATTTCATACTCTCCAAAAAATCTGTAAAAACTGCTTCATGGCCCGTTTTCGCGGACCAGTTAAATCCTGTGCGTGTGGAATTGGGGCCGATTACTCCGATTTCAAGGCGACTGACAGCAGTTTTGCGGTCACGTCTACAATCGGGATCACCTTGTCGTACGCCATGCGCGTGGGGCCGATGACCCCCAGTACACCAGCGACGGCGCCATCTACCTCATATGCTGAAGTCACCAGGCTACAGGTTTCAAGCGGGTCGTAGTGCGACTCTTCGCCGATAAAAATCTGAACGCCGTCTGCCTCCATACAACGGTCCAGCAAGTGCAGTATCTGGCGCTTCTCTGCGAAAGAGTCGAACAGCAACTTGAGGCGTTCAACGTCCGTGAGGTCGTTGTAGCCCATCAGGTTGGTTTGCCCCGAGACAACATAGTCGCCCTCTTTCTGTTCACCGCCCAATACCTCGCCTGCAAGCGACAGTGCCTTTTTCATGACGGCATCCATCTCGCTGCGTGTATTCTCCAGCTCGTTGATGAGCTGGTCCCGCATCACCTCGAGCTCTTCACCTGCGTAGTGGCGGTTGAGAAAATTTGCCGACTCGACCAATTCACTCTGACTGAATTTCTGGCTGGTCTCGATCACCCGGTTGTGCACTTCGCCGTCACTGCTGATGAGTATCACCAACACCCGGTTTGCTGACAGTGGCAGAAACTCGATTTGCCTGAAAAACAGGCTCTCGCGCTTCGGGATCATGACTAGCCCGGCCATGTGGGTCAGCTCGGAGAGTGCATTGGATGCAGTCTCGGCAATCTGCTTCTGCCCCATCTGCCCCATCTGCCCCATCTGCCCCATCTGCCCCTTCAGCTGCTCCTGCACCTGGGTCAGCAGGGTTTGTCCCGGCTGTTTCAGGGTGACTAGAAAGTCGAGGAAGAAGCGGTAACCTGAGACCGTGGGAATACGCCCTGACGACGTGTGCGGCGAGGTGATCAGGCCCATCTCTTCCAGATCTGACATCACGTTGCGGATCGTTGCCGGACTCAGGTTCATACCGCTGTCACGTGCCAGTGTGCGCGAGCCGACAGGCGTTCCATCCTGGATATAACGTTCGATCAACACTTTAAGAAAGTGCTGCGCGCGTTCATTGATTACAGATTCAGATGCTGAAGCCACACATTATCCCGGAATTATCCACTTCTCGATCGACTTGGCACTCTCAAAGCCCAAGTGCCAAAGGCGAATTATGCGCAGTTGACCCTGCCGATGCAAGGTTTCCATTTCGCAAGCGCGCGCAAGACTGTAGAATCACCCCCCATGAGCGGCAAGAGCAAGAAAAAGAAAGGTACGGACAGCAACACCATTGTGCTGAACCGCAAGGCGAGGCACGAGTTCACCATCGAGGAGAAATTCGAGGCGGGAATGCTGCTCGAGGGCTGGGAAGTCAAGGCGTTACGCGCCGGGCGCGTCAATATTGCCGAGAGCTATGTGACCGTCAAGAACGGCGAGGCATTCATATTCAACTGCACCATCAACCCGCTGCAGACTGCTTCAACCCATATCGATCCCGAACCCAAGCGAATCCGCAAACTGTTGCTCAACCGAAACGAACTGGACAAGCTGACAGGCCTGATCGAACGAAAGGGCTACACCCTCGTGGCGACTGCCATGTACTGGAAAAAAGGGCGTGCCAAGCTGGAAATTGGCGTTGCCAAGGGTAAAAAGCTGCACGACAAACGCGCTGATGAGAAAGATCGTGACTGGAAGCGAGACCAGGCACGGATAATGAAAAACCGTTAACTCCAGTCGTTGGTCGTTAGTCAGTCACTAGCCTGACAACAACCAACGACCAAATGCCCTGTTTACATCATCTCAAGGTCATCTTTGACTGCATCCAGACCCGCCTGCGCACAAGCTTCATCGGTTTCACCGGAAGGTGCACCACTGACACCCACGGCACCATAGACACTTCCACCAGCCTCTATCAGCACTGCCCCGGCTGACATCACCACACCAGGAACACGTCCGATTGGACCATCTGCACGCTCTGCCAAACCTGACGAGTTCACCATGAAATTGGCTGCAGCATAGGCTTTACCCTTGCTGATACCCAGGGTAATTACCGGTGCAACCGTATCACGTGCCTGAAACTGCACAACTCCGTTTCGATCAACAACGGTAACGCCAGCCTGAATACCCTGCTCCCTGCATGCCTCGATCGTGGCCATACCGACTCTTGCTGCAGTATCCAGTGTCAGGCGCTTGACGCTAACGACAAGATCATCATCCTGCGCCATCGCAGGCATTGATACCGCCAATGCAATAGCCGCTGCCGAAACTGTTTTTGCCAGTTTTTTCATCTCAAACCTCCACTCTTTGTTGTATTTGTCATTTCTGACCTTATTTATGTTGCATAGCAAAGTGTAATCTTACTAGTAATAAGTTCAAGTGACTTGGAACTTTTAAGCATAAGAACTACACTAACAGCTACTGGGGGCGACCTGGCTTCGACGTGGGTTGCAAAACTTCAGATGCATGTCGTGGGGCGAATACCACGTAAATACAGTCGCATAAATATAGTTGCAAACGACAACAACTACGCTCTCGCCGCTTAATACCCGGTAGGGAGCCGTCTGACTGGAGCCGTGTCTGTGCGTCCAGGTTTCAGGCGTCATATCTCACAGAATCGTGTTGAAGCTTGCCCGGGGCCGATACATTAAACCTTAACCGGAATCGTCGTATGTACAGGCCCTGATTGCCGGGTAGTCTGCGATTAAATTTAATAGGTAATCTAAACATGTAGATTCTGTAGCGGAGGACTTGCGGACGCGGGTTCGATTCCCGCCGCCTCCACCAACCATCAATGATAATGCACTGTTAATTCAGTGCTTTTTCATTTTATATGTTAGTTAATGTACGGGTTGATGTACGGCCCGACATTGAAACGTCGCTTTTTTCTATCGGCAACCCACATTATCAACGTCCGCTTTCGGCCAAAAGCGGACATTCAATATTAGTCATCAATCGTGCCTTTTGTTGAGTTTATTTATTTATCTTTTCCTTTTATAAATGGCTTCCACCATGCTTCACGGCCACCTATCTTCCCAGGAATGACGATCTCTCCAATTTTTGGAGTAAGATAATCGACACGACTTTGTTTAGCTGCAATCAAAAGCCGCTCGACTGGTTCTGACCAGGGGAACATCCCAAGATCAAAGGTAGCCCAGCCACTGGGCACCATCAGTTTACCCCTTACGGCCTGATGTGCTTTTACCGCCTCCTCAGGAGTGTAATGGATCTCCTTCCATCCTCTTATTTCACCATAAGCCCCAATCTCAAAAAAAGTCACATCGAAAGGTCCTAGTCGTTTACCAATCTCGTAGAGCCCCTTAAACCAACCCGAGTCTCCGCTAAGGTATATGTTCTGTTGGTTTCCCTGAATACCATATGAGGCCCAAAGCGTCTTGTTTTTGTCAAAAATGCCTCGCTCGGAAGTGTGCTTGGCCGGTGCTGCGGTAATCGTCAAACCATCAATGGATTTTTTCTGCCACCAGTCAAGTTCGGTTATCTTTTTATGCGATACACCCCACTCTTCCAATAATTTCCCCACGGCTAGGGGCGCGATGAAATGCCTTGTCTTAGGAATAAGCGCCTTAATAGAATCTTCGTCCAGATGGTCGGAATGATTATGAGTAATCAATACCACATCGACCACAGGCAAGCTATTCGTTGATGCAAGAGTTTTAGAATATCGTATAGGACTAAACGGTCCATAGCTGCCTGCTTGTTGTGAGAACATGGGATCGGTCAGGATCACTTTGTCATCAATCTTAATAAGGAAAGTTGTGTGCCCCAGCCAGGTGAATTGTAAATCACGCAGTTCATTCCACTGGGAAATATCAAATGGCTCCACAGGCAGTGGAGGGCTAGGTGTATATTCTTCCGGTTTATTGAAGAAATAATCCCAGAAGGTCGTCAGACTTTTTCCCCATTCAGTAGCTGGAACTCGTTCCGGATTCTGGAATTTTTCCCCATTCCATTGTGGACTTTTTGCAATGCGTTGTTGTCGGTTTAAATCTGTTGCATTTGAAACCGTCACACAACCGAACAAGGCAAGTTGTGCAAGAAGGAAACCAATAAGAAAGGTGTTTTGCATTTTATACCACCAAGATGGTTACCCTAGTAATTCTCAATGTCCGCTTTGGGTTGGTAGCAGTTATTCAGGAATCCAGCCAATTCTGAAGCACATCAAACAAATATATTTGTCTATGCCGACATCAATGAGTTCAACGTGTGACGTGCCACAACCCCCAAGCCCCTCCAAGGGTGATCAGAGGCAAGACGATCCAATAAGGTGTCTCATTAACCAGGTTCCATCCTGGAGCACTTCTTGCCGCAACAATAGCCGCTAGACACACAATAGGCCAGTATGCCGTGATTCCAAGTGCAGCACTGAGCAGGATACGCCCCCATCCCTTCCCTAACCAGTATCCAACTAATCCGGCAGCTAGAAGAGGGATATAGACCAATAGATCACCCAGTGCGAAGCCATACCAAAATGCAGTTCCGACTTCGGTAATCACATCGGCTGATTCCTGTGTACCCATTGCGACGCCCATATCATAATCAAATGCAGGAATGGCCTGAGCATAAACAAGGTAAGAAAGTAAAAGCCAGCCGAACCCTTGTAGCATCCAGAAGCCGCTGTCTCGTTTCATCGCTGATACCCTCGTAATAGAAAAATCATAGCTATCTCAGATAATCTTACAATATCACTCAGAATACTCTTTGGCAGGACATCTAGTCGGACAAAAAGTAATCACTCCAGCACACAAGGGAAATAAGTACCTCTGAATGTCCGCTGTGGGCCGTTAGCAGTCATTTAGCTTGGCTGAAGTGGTATATTCCCCAGATTTTCCGTTATCGGCCAGAAACAGACATTTAGTCTGACTACATCTCACTATCGCACCCGGTTTTCTATACTTGTAGTTACCAGTAAATTGTTGATATTTATAGTGGAGTGATAATGAGAATCACACGCGATCTCTACAATGCATTTTTGATTGAGTCTGGTGACGGGTATGGCTAAGGAGCAACAAGCAGGCATTAAGATAGGAACCTGGATTAGTCTTGTGGTGCGAACGGTACTGTTTCCGGTGTTTGTGTTGTTGCCAGCAGGCACTTGGCAATGGTGGGACACCTGGGTATTAATAGGCTTGTGGTTGATCTTCTTTGCTGTACTGACGCCATTACTTGTTATACATGATCCTGAGCTGCTTGCAGAGCGAATGAAAGTCAGCCCAGTACAGGAGGGGCAAAAAGGCTGGGATAAAGTGATTATGGTACTGATTGTTATCGTTGGTATCAGTCTCTACATAGTTCCCGGATTTGATGTAATTCGTTATGAATGGAGTGAACCATTGCCTCGCTGGATACAGATCATTGCACTGGTTGCGCATGTTCCACTGTTTTTATTACTTGGATGGGTAATGTTGGCAAATACATACCTGTCTCAAGTAGTGAAAATCGATCATCATCGCGAGCATACGGTAATAACCGGAGGGCCATATAAAATTGTCAGGCATCCAATGTACACGGTCGTGATCGTATTGTTCCTCGCTTTCCCGGTTGCGCTTGGCTCTCGAATTGGATTAATACCAGCATCACTTCTTGCAGTATTGCTGATTATTCGCACAGTACTTGAAGACAGAACCTTGCATGCAGAACTGTCAGGTTACCCTGAATATGCCAGTGTCACTCGCTACAAATTATTACCGGGTATATGGTGATTCACCTCTAAGAGGTCTGTTATTGGCTAATTGCGGTCATTAAGAACATTAGCACTATCGCTGATCATTATTATTTTTGACGGATGTTTTGGATCTGAGGTTAACCAATCTCCATTGGGTTGCTGGGATCTGTTGTCCATTCCTCCAACGAAGCCATATAAACCGCTACATTGTTATATCCCAGTCGAGTGAGAACAAATGCATCTGTCGATGCAACAATACCACCACCACAATAGGTAATTATTCGTGCATTATGATCAAATCCATGCATTGCAGCTAACTCATCTTGTGAAAGCAAGTGACCTTTGTTATCGAGTAATGACAATCCGTCAATATTCACAGCCCCCATAATATGACCAGCTCGTGGATAGATACTCATTTCACCACGATAAAATTCCTCTGGCAGCGTATCAATAAGAATAACGGTGTCATCATTAACACTGGCAGCCACTTCATCGTGATCCGCAATCACCTCAGGGCGTGGTTTGGGCGTTAATGTGTTAACAGCTCGAAGAACAGGCTCCAGGGAAAGTTCGTTGCCATTTGATGTCCATGCAGCAAGTCCGCCATCTAAAATTGCAGCATTATCGAAGCCTACCCAGCGTAGCATCCACCAGACTCGTGCTGCCCAACCGGTATAGTTCGCATCGTATAGTACGACTCTAGAATCATCTCCCACACCCAGTTCACCCATCGCAGCGCAAAATTGTTCAGGGCTCAATAAATCAAACTCTACTGGGCCATTAGCCTTGCACAACTCATTTTTAAGATCCGCAAAACCTGCATTGGGTATATGGCCAAGTTCATAATCCGGGCGGCCACTGACATTATGTAATCCGCGTGGGTCATCCGCATTTGGCATTGTGACAACCGTGCAATCTAACAACACCAGATCTTGATCATTAATATGCTGTTTTAGCCATTCTGCACTTACTAAGGTGTCCATAATGAAATCACCATATGTGAAAAAGAATTATTAATATGGTTTCACTATGTTAAATAGTAATTCAAATGATTCCGTATCAGATAACTTTTTTGGATTTGCGCAAAATATCAATGACCGCTTTGGGTCGGAGTCGGTCATTTAGTTGTCTAGGTGACCAAGAATCCATGAAGGGCTGCTTTCGGCCAGAAGCGGTCATTCGATTTTTTTCTATTATCAAGCATAACTCCCAAATTAATGCTATAGATAAAGTATAAGAGCACCTCAAGAGAGGGGCTCAACATCGCCTGATCTCTCTTGTGAAGAGTGCTCTGATATATGGAGAAAGATCATGGCTAATAAGCAAGTAACGAAGGCTCCTGAGAAGAAAACTCAGATAAGCCAACCGGCTCGCTCTTTAAGCCTTTTTGAAGAGATGGATCGTTGGTTTGATGAGGCATTTCCTAATCATTGGATGCAGCGATTCAATACGAGTTGGCCATTTCCAGAAGAAATTGACATGAAGTTACAGCGCCGCGTTCCCAAGGTTGATGTGATTGATAAGAAGAAGAAAATCGTAGTTCGGGCTGAACTGCCAGGCATTGAAAAAGACGATCTGGAGATTACTGTTTCTGACAATGCTGTCACACTTAAGGGTGAGACCAAGCATGAGAAGACTGAAGGTGAAAAGGGCGATTACTACCGAAGCGAAATTTCTCAAAGCTCCTTTATGCGCAGAGTGAGTCTGCCGTACGAGGTTGAATCGGGGGGCGCTAAAGCCAAATTCAAAAATGGTGTGCTCGAATTAAGCTTGCCGAAAGCAAAAAAGAGAAAACGTAAGACAATTAAAGTCGAATGATAAGGATTAGGTAGCGCATGTAGTCGGTGCGCTGCCTTGTTGTTACCAATATCCGCTTTGGATCGTTAGTGGTCATTTAGCCTGATTGGAGCATTTCCTTCCCCTAAGGTCTGCTTTCGGCCAGAAGCGGTCATTTAGTTACTTGAATCTCCGCCAATAAAAATCGACTAGAAATGGTAGTCATTCATCGATCTTAGCTGGAGTTATCTCAAGGATTTCAGCGTTTAATCTCTCAAGATGGATGATCGTTAACCATCTAGCTCAGAGTTCCCTCTCGGAATAGAATTCGTAACAGTTCCGCCCTCGTTGTTTTGCACGATACATGGCCTCATCTGCATTTTTAACAAGACTTGTCATATTTTCTCCATCCTCTGGGTATATGCTGATTCCGATACTCACACCGATATTGAGGGTGTTCCCCTTAATCTCAAATGGCCTGCCCAGACTTTCAATGATGTTAGAAGCTACCTTTACGGCATCTTTGGGGTGGGTTATTTTTTCAAGAATCACAGAGAATTCATCACCACCTAACCTTGCAATCGTGTCTGATTCCCGGATGTTTTCTTTTAATCGTGACGAAATCGACTGCAACATTTCATCGCCCACTGAATGTCCAAATTTATCGTTTACAGGCTTGAATTGATCGAGGTCAAGATACATTACCGCCATGATATTCTTTTCCCGCTTTGCATGTTCCAAAGCACGCTCGCAAAGTTCAGATAATAACAGCCGATTAGGTAAATCAGTTAGTGCGTCATGATTGGCGAGGTGGCGGGTACGTTCCTCTGCGTGAACTTTCTCCGAAATATCGGAAAAAATGGCGATGTACTGTGTAAGTTCACCTTTCCCATTTTTCACAGCAGTGATGCTCTCCCAGACTGGAAAGATTTCTCCGTTCTTGTGCCGATTCCAGATTTCTCCCCGCCACTGTCCTTCCTCCTCCAATGTCTGATACAAGTTGTCATAAAATGCATCATCATGTTGTCCTGAGCGAATGATGCGCGGAGACCCCCCGATAGCTTCTTGTGCCGAGTAACCAGTCATGTCGGTGAATGCTTGGTTAACTTCCTGAATTCTTCGATTAACATCCGTAATAACAACGGCCTCTTTTACCGACTCGAAAACAACAGCGTGCTGACCAAGAATCTTCTCAGTCCTCTTCATTTCGCTAATGTCCCAGTTGACACCGACCATGCGTACCGGCTGATTTAATTTATTGCGCTCTACTATGCCAGCTGCCTTTACATGGCGAACCCCTCCATCTGGTAGCACTATGCGGAACTCCATACTAAATTTGTTCTGGTTTTCCAGAGCCTCTTGCAAATGCCTCTCAGCCACAAGAATGTCATCAGGATGGACTGCAGACCTCCAAGTCTCATAAGTCACTTTTCTGTCATGTGGAATTCCATAGAGATCATAATGGAGGTCATTCCAATTCAATTTGTTCGTGGGTATATTCCATATCCAAATAGCAATATTTCCTGCTTCTGTAGCTAGGTTCAGCTGTGAATTAATCTCATTCAACTGGTCGCGAACCACCAACAACGATTTATTTGCTGAATAGGCACTGATAATTACAACCAGAAAGGCGAGTAGACCAACAATCCCACCAACTGTGAAATAAGGGGTGCTGACTTCTGAAAAATCGATCTTGGCTACTATGCCCCACCCCAAGTCAGGTAATGGATAGTAAGCAGCAAATACTCTCTTCCCCCGATAGTCAACACCCTCTAATACCCCTTTCTTTCCTTGAAGAGCGCGACGCATAGGCTCAGCCAATTTGCCGTCCATGGGTACTCGAGTAGGATCGGTGTCATTATCGTGTTGGTTACGGTGATGTAAAAGGAAGGTGATCTTCTCATCAACTATATGAGCGAGAGAGATTTCTCCTGTTTCACCTATCCCTGGAAAACTCTCTTGAGCATCACGTAACTGATCCAAGATATTTGCTTTGTTAATAGTTAAGTAATGATGCTCAGCATGTGATGCCATAGCTCTGATTAGCGCTGATTGGCCCTTGACCACATCAGCCAGCTGATGCTTTTGTTTATTTATTCCCGCGTAGTAAAAAATCCAGACTGTAATAATTGTGAACAGGGCTATAGAAAGGGCGCGGGTGCTAATGTCCCATAAAAAAAGGCGACGAAGATTCTGATGCGGCTGAAATGCAAGTGTCATTATGATTATTGTCATTTTGGACAAGAGAAACAATATAGACCAATTATTGATGCTGTCTAATATGCAGTCCTTGTATGTAATAGGGTATTTAGAAATATCAGGGAGTTCATACCGATTCCAGAAGGAAATAGTGTAGGTGTAGACATTTGTTTACACTCTGGTAAAAAACTGGAATTAGGGTCAAACTCTACAATTCTGAACGTCCGCTTTGGGTCGAAAGTGGTCATTCAGCAGAATACGGCACTATCACGTCTGCCCTCTGAAATAGCTGATCTTGCGCAGCACATGGTTGCATAAATACAGCAGCTCCTAGCTACTGTCGATAAAAAGCATATATTTCTTGACTATAAGCCCTGTCAAAGGTTAAATGTGACTGAGTAAATGGTATTTCTATTGCTAGGGAATGGCAGTTTTATAACAATTGAGGGGATTCAGTATCATGAAAAAAGCAATTCTCGCAGCAACGATCGCAACTCTGGTTGCAGCGCCTGCAGCAAGCGCGAACGTTACCATTTACGGCCAGGTCCACGTAGCGATCGAGAAATACGATGGCTTTCAGGACGCATGGGAAGTGATTCAGGATGACGTATGGGCAGTCAAGTCAATCGCTTCACGGATCGGCTTTAAGGGCACCGAGGATCTCGGTAACGGCCTGAGCGTCATCTGGAAAGCTGAAACCACTTATGACTTCGCTGACGGCAGCGCATGGGGTTCTGGTCGTAACGCCTACATCGGCCTGGCCGGTGACTGGGGTACTTTCCTTTACGGTCGTCACGACTCACCATACAAGATGGCATACTACTCTACCGGCATTGAGATGATGGGCGATACCATCCTCGATTTCAAAAGGATGGGAGACAATATGCACAACGGTAGTGATCTTGAAGATATTGAATTCTGGCGCGGCGACCGATACAATGGCGCAATTGCATATATTTCTCCCAACATGAACGGACTGACTATTGCCGGTGCAATTGTACCTGGCGCCAACTCTGGCGGCCCTGGTGGCGACGGCCTCGCTGATGCAGTCTCTCTTGCTGCCATGTATGCAAATAATGGCCTCAAGCTCGCCATGGCCTATGAGTCAAACGAAGACGGTGATGATGATTCATGGCTCGTAGGCGCAAGCTACACCATGAACAACATGACTCTTGCTGTAACCTACAATGAAGATAGTGGAATGGACGACGGCGGCGGCGATCATGAAGCACTTCTCGTTGCCGGCTCATACAGGGCAGGAAACAACAACTTTGTTGTTAAATATGGTGATGATCTGGATAGTGACTCCGACTGGGTCTGGGGAATTGGCGTAGAGCACGCGCTAAGCAAACGCTCAATGGCATATGTTGCATATGCTGATAGTCAAGACGATGACAGTGCTTTGTCTGTCGGTATGATCCACAAATTCTAATTCGACTAATACTCATTGGATCATTCAGGGGGGGGGCTTCGGCTCCCCTTTTTTATTGAAGAAAATTGAAAACATTTTCCACGTTCTTGCGGTAATTTATTGATGCACATTTCTACAAGTGGAGAGCTGGTCACGCCCCTGTAATTTACAAATCTCACCGACTGCTATAGTCGAGTAGCAGTCGTTCACAGGCAGTACCTTGATAGCCCGCTACTAGCCGAAAACCGACATACTGATGAATTCCCATTAAAGTCCCTTTTGTTTCTTATGGAGCGACTGTTGCAGGTTCCCTCTGATAATCGTCAAGTCCCTCCTTTGCCCCCGGATAGGGAAGGCTTGTAAGAATCCTTTTACACATGGCCTAAGCCATCTGGAATGTCTATGACTTCCTTTCGGTACAAAACTTTGGTACAAATACAGTACAAATCGACACAAGAAGCTTGATTCCACCTAAGTAAATCAAGCATTTGGGAGAGGAATAGGAAACGGGTTCGATTCCCGCCGCCTCCACCAATGAAATGTAAAAGGCCACCTTCGGGTGGCCTTTTTGTATTCTGCCGGGCTTCTCTCCCGAACCGGTTCAAGTACCTGTTTGCAACAACTCTTCCTGCTCCGGAACTTCTGCGAGTTTTCTATCATCCAGAGCCAGGGTTTCCAGGGTATATCGTCGTACAGAATGAACCAGGTCGAGATCATCATCCAGAGAGTGACCATAGGAAGGGATCAAAGTCTCCAGGCGCTGCCTTGCCTCACCTTCAACCAGGTCAGGCAAGCAGTTTTCTATAACTTCCAACATGGCAGACACACTGACTGAAGCTCCGGGGGAGGCGCCCAGCAAGCCCGCCAGAGAGCGATCAGCTGTCTTGATTACCTCGGTACCAAACTGCAACTTGCCACGCCCCTTCTTATCCAGCTTGATGATCTGCACTCGCTGGCCCGCGCGGCGAAGATGCCATTCACCGGGCTGCACCGAAGGGAGAAAGTCACGCAGCTGTTCGACCCGCTGGTCGCCGGAGCTCATGGCCTCTTTGATGAGATAACGCGTTAACGCCCAATGTTCTCTTGCAACTTCCAACATGGGTTTGAGATTGTGAGATCGAATCGAATTGATCAAGTCAAAAAGACTGCTCTTCTTCAGAAAGCGCGTGGTGAAACCTGCAAAGGGGCCGAAGAGTAACGCGGGCCGCCCATCGATCACGCGGGTATCGAGATGTGGTACAGACATTGGAGGTGCACCAACAGGTGGCATGCCATAAACCTTGGCATTATGTGTCGCTGCTGCTTTCATGTTTTCACTGGCAAGCCAGATGCCTGAAACAGGAAAACCGCCATAACCCCGAACCTCTTCCACGCCTGCCTTTTGCAGTAGAGGCAAAGCACATCCACCAGCGCCAACAAATACAAAACGCGCCTCGATGGTTCGCGTACCTGCAAGCGCGTGCTTGGTTGTCACATGCCAACGATCGCCAACCTTTTTTAAATCGGAAACCCATGTTGAAAGCCAATAGTCAACTGAGTCCTCATGTGACAAATGCTCCCCCATCGCACGAGTTAATTCGCCGAAGTTGATATCTGTTCCGTGTGCCACACGCGTTGCGGCCATCGGCTGTTCCATATCACGCCCAGCCATCATCAGTGGCAGCCATTCGTTGAGTGAGGCAGGATCATCCGCATATTCCATCTCTTCGAACAGGGGATGCATCACTAATGCTTTTTGACGACTCTTCAGGTAATTGACGTTTTCCTTGCCCTGAACCCAGCTCATATGCGGTACTGGATTGATAAAGTCGGTAGGTTCCGACAGTGCACCTTTATGAACCAAACCGCTCCAGAATTGCAGGGACTCCTCAAAACGGGCGTTTATCCCCAAGGCTCTTTCGATCTCGATTTCACCATTACTTTGCTGCGGGGTGTAATTAAGTTCGCAGTAACCAGCATGTCCTGTGCCTGCATTATTCCAGGCATGTGTACTCTCTGTGCCCAGCTTTGCCGCTTGCTCAACCAGGGTGACATGGCGAGAGGGATCAAGCTGCGTCACCAGCATTGCCAGTGTCTTGCTCATGATACCGCCACCAATCAACAGAACATCTGTTTTATGCATCGTCATACGGCTGCCTCCAGATCAATCAGAATCGGGTATATTGTAGAGTACATATGTTGCACTGCAATAAAAATATGAGAAATTATCGGGTTTATTCGAATTTTTCGGACTAAAGTGTCGATTTTTTTGCTTATATTCAGATGCTTACCGATTTTCAGCCATAATCTCGATGCCAGACTGCCTGTTTAGGTTGATCTCGATTGTTTAGTAATCCCGGTTCATCACACATCCACGAAGGAGCGCTTTCGTCCGGAAGCGGATAAAAAAGTGATCTGCTACCCCTGGTTATTGAAATTCCTTCCTCTGTCGTTATTCGCTTACAATATTCAAAACAGTGGGTGAGACGGGCGGACAGCCAACCGGGGTATTCAGTCTATGGATTTTCAGTGGGTAGCTATAGCACTAGGTGATGTTGCCTGGATTTCCCTGGCCTTTGTACTGGGATTTGGCTCCCGTCTGATCGGCCTGCCGCCCCTGGTGGGCTTTCTTGCCACCGGCTTCGTGCTGAACTATTTGGGCATCACCAGCGGTGAGATGCTGCAGAAACTCGCCGACCTGGGTATAACCCTGTTGTTGTTTGCAGTAGGCCTGAAGCTGAACCTGAAAATGCTGCTACGGCCCCAGGTGTGGGCAGTCACCAGCATCCATATTGGCCTGGTGATCGCAATCTTTGGCATGGGAATCTTTTCTCTCGCCCTGGTCGGCCTGCCCCTGTTCACCGGCCTGGATTTCAAGATGGCCCTGATGCTGGCGTTCGCCCTGAGCTTTTCCAGTACCGTGTTTGTGGTCAAGGCCTTGGAAGAAAAGGGTGAGATGAAGGCCCTGCATGGCCGTATTGCCATTGGCATCTTGGTCATGCAGGACCTGGCCGCAGTGGTCTTTCTGGCCGCATCCACTGGCGAGTTACCTTCTCCCTGGGCGTTACTGCTGTTCCTGTTGATCCCAATGCGTCCCCTGTTCCACCTGTTGTTACAGCGTACCGGCCACGGAGAGTTGCTGATTCTCTACGGCCTGGTGCTCGCCTTGGGCGGTGCGGAGCTGTTCGAACTCGGTGGTGTGAAGGATGACCTCGGTGCACTGATCATGGGTTTGTTGATTTCCACTCACCCGAAAGCCGCCGAGATGTCGAAAACCATGCTGGGCTTCAAAGACTTGTTCCTTGTGGGCTTCTTCCTCTCGATCGGTATGACTGGGCAACTCTCCCTGGAGGCCCTGATGATAGGTCTTCTGCTGGTGCCCTTCGTGCTCTTCAAGTCGGTACTCTTCTATGCGCTGATGACCCGCTTCAAACTGCGTGCGCGAACTTCTCTGCTGGCGACTCTGAATCTCAGCAATTACAGTGAATTTGGCCTGATTGTGGCAGCGATCGGCGTGTCCAATGGATGGATTGATGCGGAATGGCTTGTCGTCATTGCAATTGCGCTTTCACTATCGTTCGTCATTGCTGCACGCCTCAGTAGCCGGGACGACACAATCTACAGCTCCTACCGGCTTTTCTGGCTTAAGTTTCAGCGCAAGGAACGCCTCCCCGACGATCAGCAGTTGGATACCCTCAACGCAAAGATTGCCATCTTCGGAATGGGCCGGGTAGGTACTGGCGCTTATGACAAGATGCGTGAGCTCTACGGTGATACCGTCGTGGGCGTAGATTTCGATACCGAGCGAGTCCGACGACACCAGGAGGCCAGGCGCAACGTAATGCGTGGTGATCCCAGTGATGCTGACTTCTGGGATAATATCCACAAGGATCACGGCATCGTATTAGTGATGCTGGCACTACCTAACCTGGAAGCCAACATTGATGCCCTGGCACAGCTACGTGAGACTGCCTTCGAAGGCAGGGTTGCCGCTATAGCACGCTATCCGGATGAGGATTTACTCTTAAGCGAGGCCGGTGCAACCTGTGTGTTCAACATCTACGCCGAGGCTGGTGCCGGTTTTGCCGGTCACATTCAGGAGAATCTGCAAAAAAAGGGATATTGCCCTTTGCCGGAGCATGACTAAAGTTCCGCTTTGTACTGAAAACGATGTTTCACAACAGATCATCATTTCTTTGATTATCATCAAGAAAACCGGGGCATTTCTTACTAACCTTCTATTAGAGGCCATACATAAATGGTCAGGAGGTTACCGCCATGATGAAGGCAAGACAGTTTACCAAGTTAGCGGCATTTCTTATGGCAATCGCATTACTGTTTACGGCGTCATCAGCTTTTGGTGCTACTCCTATAGAAATTCCAAAAGTCGCTGAGCCTCAGAACCCGCCAGGATCACCTGTTGGAGGCCTACCTATCCCCTTACCGGAAACGACTCCACCAGAGGCAGGCCTGCCAGTACCTATTCCAAAAGTGGATGAACCTCAATCTTCTCCAGAGGAAGAGAAAGGGATTATTCTGCAAAGAAAAGCTGATGAGAGAGGCATTATTCTTCAGAGAGAAGGTGGCAGGTAAAGATTGGGTTTGGGACTTCCATGCAACCTACGGGGTCAGACTCGATTGATCCCTTGTATATAATGCCGATCGAGATCAATTCTGAATTTCAGGATAGAATAATTTGCGGACTGGATTCAGCAGCATTCGTTATAAACAATTTCTCAATTTATTATTTAACTAACTCAAGGTGATTGATGATGTATGGATTCTCAACAAAGACAAATGTTGGCTTCGAAGAGTCGATTGAGCGCACAAAAGCAGCGCTTGCTGAAGAAGGTTTTGGCGTGCTGACAACTATTGATGTCCAGGCAACGATGAAAGCCAAGCTTGATATTGATGGCAAACCTTACACAATTCTCGGGGCATGTAATCCCAAGCTGGCGCATCAGGCCATCTCAGCAGAACCGGATATTGGTCTTCTACTTCCATGCAATGTACTCGTGCGAGAAGAGGAAGATGGATCAGTCACCGTTGCCTTCATGGATCCGGTAGCCGTTCTTGGCATGGTCGATAAACCGGGTATCGAGGAGCTTGCCGGGCAAGTTCGTGCAAAGCTAATGAATGTGAGAGACTCTTTATAAGCCATTTCCGCTGACACCGCACCACCAGGTTAGTGCAGAATTTCACCTCCTGGTGGTCATTTTTCATTGTTGCTACCCTAGCTTCAAAGCTGACCGGTCGGAAGAGGAGTTCTCACGGCTGATTATGAATACCCGCTAATGATACATAGCGAATTCTTGATATAATTACATCGTTGATGGCCTCCAAGTAAAGCCCATATGAATAAAGACCAGATTACCAGTGCGATAGATGATTTTCAGCAGGATGTTGACCAGTTAGTAGAGCAAGCTTTGCTTACAGATAATCCTGATGAAATGAGGGACGTTATCAGGCGATGCGCATTAGTTCTTGAATCTAACTTCATCCCACAGATATCCGCTGCAATGATTACTGTCAAATCGAAGACGGCCAAACAGCTTCTGGAACACAACCTGGTTGAAGAGATTGGTGGTGGCCACCAGGATTTACTCGCAGACTTCCTGCGCTCTGCAGATGCTTTTCCAAGTGAAAAAACCTACGAGGAAACCAGTGCGATAGTGCGAAAAATTCGACACTATTTCAGCAATGCCATAGAGAACAATGATGCAATGAGAAGTCTCACCTTCATCACCTTTGCAGAGAATATGGCAGGCAACATCCGCTTGATGCATGAACTATCCAAGCGCCTGGGAAGCGAAGACCTGCAGTACACTGAGGTACACGCAGAAGTCGATATTGATCACGGCGAAGAGATGATTGAAGCCTTCGTTGAAGAGATGAAGCTTCATGAAGAGACCGATATCGACCAGATCATTAACGAAGTAGCGAATCTGTTACATGAAAGAAACGAGGTCTCATTTGGCGTCAAGAGAGAGAGGTTGCACTAGCAGAAGCTGCACATAAGCAATCTCTCAGTTCGTGGGGGTAGACTGACTTCCGACACCGAGAGCTGCCGCTTCTCTTAACATGGAAACTTTGGCTTTCTCCTGCTCCTGCCAATAGGCATTCTGGTAATCAAAAACATCACCGATAAGGGACTCTTTGTGGAGTGCCGTTGGATCTGTCGAAACTGCATTCATAGCGGCATTCGCCTCGAATATAACGAGATCCCCGTTTGGAAGAATGCTGAAATCCATACCACAGTAATCCAGACCAATACCTGTAAAAATCTTGTGTACTAATGCGTAGTTCCTGGCGCCTAGTGAAGATTCAGGATCTTTGTAAAAGGCAATCTCTTCGTTACGCAGTTGTTCATTATCCACCATGTGATTTTCACGGTTCTTCCCGTGAATATTCCACTTGCGGTCAAGAATCAGGTGACGGGGATAAGCTTTACCATTAATCCACATCATGCGGTACTTTCGGTAAAAGCCATCGGCGCCGCAGTAATCCTGGAACTCAATCAGGAAATAGTCGCTGCCATTAAAGGCAAAACTCTGAAGTTCGCGGATATCGTCCAGTGACTCCACTAGCAGCATGTTCTTGCCATCATGCCCTCCAGCCGGGCGCACAATCATTGGCAGAGAGATGTCACCAGCTTCTACCATCTCCCGGATATCGCTGTCGTAACGGGGCGAAACACGCAAGGTTTTAGGAATGACAACTCCCTCCAACTCTCCAAATTGCTGGTAGAGCCCATCCCGGGTCATACGTTTTACCTTGGCGGGGTGATTCAAGCAGTGGATTTGATTCTTTTCAACGAAGTCGATTGCATCATCGAGTGCCTTGCTGTTTTGATCAGGGTCACTGATGAAGTTGAATGCAAAATCCCCAGGATTGATCTCTGCAGGTTTAGGACTCAGCCCCCCAAGGATAAGGCTTGAGTGATCCAGCCCATCGAGGCGCTCATTGTCCAACAGTTTGACATTTCCGGAGCGAGCATAGATAAAAGCGCCGATATCATGATCGAAGTGCTTTACCTCGATAGTGTTACTGTCGGGAATCGCCTTGATATGCAGCATGACTGGCTTTCTCTGCACACTCTTAGGCGGCGCCTTGTTTGCAGATTTCATACTGAAATTGAGTGTCGGGAGCCCCGGTATCTTGTCGCTCATGGTGAATATCTAACCTGTTTCTGTGTCTATATACGACGTGTTCTGATTTTATCGGAATAATAGCAGTTTCGGAGAAAGTGACGTTACTCATAATTTCCTGGAGAACACCCAAACTGTTTTCAGATTTCTGGCACTCAAATGAAAAAACGGGATCCGAAGATCCCGTTTCTATAACACACAAGTTTCTAAAAAACTTAGAAGTTGTGAATCATACCGACTGAGAATCCATCCATTGAATCATCTTGATAGTTTTCGTCTGCATTGGTGTAGCCGACATAGACGCTGGAGCGCTTGCTCAGTTTGTGCTCTGCACCTAGGCTCCAGACTGTTGCTCGAGTACCATCTCTATAGCTGTCTTTTGTTCTTCCCCACTTGGCCACGAAGGTGTTATTGCCCATTGAATAACTACCAGCGAGCAGAACGGTATCAATATCCTGATCTTCAAAATCAGCATTCTGGTAGAGAGCAGCGATAGTGAAATTGTTCATTGTGTAACCGGCGGTAACAAGGAACTTGTTGTCATCGTCGCCCAGGTCTTCATAGCCTGCAGCCAGCTTCAGGCCATTGTTGCTGTACATACCAGAAATAGAAACTGCATCAGCAAGACCGGTTCCTTTGTCGAAGTTGTTGCCTTCGCCAGGAACGATAGCAGCGGCAATGGTCAGACCATTCATGTTTGGAGAAACATAGGCGATTGCGTTGCTTGCACGGACGCGAGAGTACGTGGAATCAAGATAGCCAGTTTCACCAAAATCGATAATGGTATCACCCATCATCTCAACGCCGCCGGCGTAGTAAGCCATTTTGTAAGGGGTGTCGTGACGACCATAGAGGAAAGTACCCCAGTCGCCGGTCAAACCGATATAAGCATTACGACCAGAACCCCAGGCACTGCCGTCAGCGAAATCATAAGTGGTTTCAGCTTTCCAGATCAGGCTCAGACCGTTACCGAGGTCTTCGGTGCCATTGAAACCGATGCGTGAAGCGCGTGACTTGACCTGCCATTGATCGAGATCACTTATAGAATCATCATGTCTGTAGCCGTCTTCGTCAGGCCAGTTGTACATATCACCGTCAATATTATCAACAGAGACGTGAACCTTGCCGTAAATGGTGACGTTTGCATTAACTGCCGGTGCAGCTACTGCAGCAGCGATTGCTGCAGCCAGAATACTTTTTTTCATGGTATCTCCCTTTGATCCAAGAATTGTGAATTTGTATGAGCCTGTCGAGACTTGCTCATAAGTGCACAGTTTAGATGTGTTGGCTTTATAGCACAATAGTTTTCCCCACCCAATTTGTTGCAGAAATAACACAAATCAAGCCTAAACACGCTTATTTCTGGTTACAATCCGCCTCGGTAACCTTCAATAAACCTCCAACTGTACGAAGTTTTTTGAATTTCCTATCAGTGATACGACAGCCAACGCGCTCCTCAAGATAGCCGCGTAGCGCAAGGATTCGAAAATCCATGCTTAACCTGACGGGGTCGGCAGGCTTTTTATACAGACGAGTAGATTCCTGAATCGTCTCGAGCGGGAGGGAATATATTCTGGAAACGGAGCTGAATATGATCTGGCGAAACAAGGCCTTATCGACAGGCAGGTGTGCAACAGGATCACAATCGGGTTCCCCTGCGAGTTCAACATTGAATTTCTGCGGTCCAACCCAGCCAAAGAGTCCAAGCCAGTTTTTCTTATACTCGACCAGGAATCTGTATGTGCAGTCGGCCTCTACGATATAGAGTCTTGCTGTATCAAGCTCTTCCATTCTGACACTGTAAACAACCTTCCCTTTGAGCACTTCGCTTTCTAAAACACGATTTTCTTCGCGATGCGCTTGAGCTTCAGGTGACAAAGCGGCATGAGAAACCTGCACTGAAACCAAACAGGCCAATAAAAATAGCCATGCAGTTAGAAACAATGGTGCTTTCGAATAAACCCGGCTAGATGCCTGCTTAGAACAGCATTCTTCAGCCTGTCCGTTTTTTATACATGTAGCGCACAATAGATTTCTCCAACTCGACCAGAAACAATACAGATGATGAGACTAACAGAATACGTAACCAGATATTCAGGTCGATTGCTGCTGTACCGAACAGTGACTGCATCGGTCCCAAGTAGGTAAATGCCAGCTGAAACAGGATGAGTACACCAATTGCCATCAAAACATATCGATTGCCTGACAAGCCCTCCCAGTTAAATACCGAGGCAGTGATATAGCGGGAGTTGAAGAGGTAAAATATCTCGAACATGACCAGTGTATTCACTGCGACTGTTCGCGCATACTCGACACTGGCACCTCGCTCTATTTCCAGGATAAAAAGACCGAATGTTCCTGCCATCAAAATGATGGAGACAAATGCAATACGCCAGATAAGACGACAGCATTGGTTCAGAGGCATCACGCGGTTCACGCTGCATGACATTCCGCTCAGGCGGTTCAAACGCAAGGGACAACGCCAGCGTAACCGCCGTGATCATGTTGACCCAGAGTATCTGAACCGGTGTCAGGGGCAACTGGTGAAAGCCAAACAGAATCGCGGCAAATATCACCAGCGCTTCACCACCGTTGGTCGGCAGAATAAACAGGATGGCTTTTTTAAGATTGTCGTAAACAGTGCGCCCCTCTTCCACGGCATGAATGATTGATGCGAAATTGTCATCGGCCAGTACCATTTCAGATGCTTCCTTGGCCGCCTCTGTTCCATTGCGGCCCATGGCTGTTCCAACATCAGCTCGCTTCAATGCAGGCGCATCATTCACGCCATCACCAGTCATTGCAACAATCAAACCCTCTTCCTGGAACAATCTGACCAACAACAGCTTGTGCTCAGGATTGACACGCGCATACACATCAACATCATGCACACGTTGACGCAGTTCATCTTCACTCATTGATTCAAGGTCTTCCCCGGTGAGCACATCATCGGCATTAGCGAGGCTCAGTTGTTGGGCAATGGAGCGTGCAGTAGCGCCGTGGTCGCCCGTGATCATCTTCACCTTGATACCTGCAACAGAACAGGCCTTTACTGCGTCAATTGCTTCCTCACGAGGAGGGTCAATCAAGCCGAACATGCCAAGCATGACCAGCTCATCTTCTACATCACTGAACTTTATCTCTGTCTGTTCGTAACCCACCTGCTTGGTTGCAATCGCCAAAACCCGCTGGCCTTGCTGTGCAATCTCTTCAATGCGATCCAACCAGTAAGTTTTATCCAGCGGCTGAGCTTCATCACCGGTTCTTTGGTGAGTACACATCTCAAGGACGCGCTCGGGAGCCCCTTTCAGAAAGATGAAAACTTCATCGCTGTAGCTACGATGAAGTGTCGCCATAAAACGATGTTCTGATTCAAAAGGGATATGATCGGTGCGCGGAAACTGTTTACCCTCCTCTTTTATATCTATACCGGCCTTTAAACCGGCCACCAGCAGCGCCCCTTCCATCGGGTCACCGCTAACGAACCACTCCCTCTCTCCTTGCTCCAGCGATGCATCATTACAAAGCACCGCAGCGCGAACCATCTCCTGCAAGAGCGACTGCTCATGCACAGGCATGCCCTCCCGTGCACGTGTAAATGTCTCATGAACGCCATCACCGGAGTCTTCCAGTTCAATCAGGTTACCGGCAGTTGCAATCGTACGTACAGTCATTTCATTACGCGTCAGGGTGCCTGTCTTGTCTGAACAGATAACTGTTACTGCTCCCAGCGTCTCTACTGCCGGCAGTTTACGAATAATGGCATTGCGCTTGGCCATACGCTGCACACCGATAGCCAGCGTGATTGTCATAATCGCAGGCAGCCCCTCCGGGATTGCTGCGACTGCCAGGCTGACAGCTGCAAGAAACATATCTGTGGCTGCGTAACCCCTGATCAACAAGCCAAAAGCGAAAGTAATAGCAGCAATACCCAGTATTGCCAGGGTGAGCCAGCCACCAAACTGTGCCATCTGACGTAACAGGGGCGTCGTCACAGATTCAACTTCAGATACCAGCGTGCTGATACGACCTATCTCGGTTTGCGCGCCCGTAGAAACCACCACACCACCGCCCTGCCCGTGGGTAACGAGTGTGCCCGAATAGGCCATGCAGCGTCGATCACCGATAACAGATTCGAAAGCAACAGGATCAATGGTCTTTTCTACCGCCATTGATTCACCTGTCAAGATCGACTCCTGAACCTGGAGCCCCTTCACACGAAACAAACGCAGGTCTGCCGGCACCTTATCGCCTGATTGCAACTGTACGATATCACCGGGTACGAGTTCCTCGGCGGAAATAGTCGTTTGTTGTCCGTCCCGTACAACGACGGCATTCTGGGAAAGCATCTGTCGGATTGCTTTCAGCGCATTCTCGGCCTTGCCTTCCTGGATAAATCCAATGATGGCGTTAAGGACAACAACGCCAAGTATCACGATGGAATCGACCCAGTGTCCGAGTATGGCCGTGATAACACATGCAACAAGCAGTACGTAGATCAGTACATTATGGAATTGGAAGAAAAATCGCACCAACGGGCCGTGCGCTTCTGCCTCTGGAAGCCGGTTTGGGCCGTGCTTGAGCAGCCTGTCTGCCGCCTCTTCCCTGGAGAGACCTTCTTTTTTGAGAGGAGTCGTTGTATGACTTCTGCTGCAGTTTCGGCATGCCAGCTTTCAGATACTGAATCCGGCTCACTTGCTGGAGCTGTTGGCTTACTGGATATTTTGAGTGACAGGCGCCTGGTTACCACACCACCCGCAACAGCAAGAATGGCCAGCAAAGCAAGGACAATTAACCACTCTGAAAGCGATGCCTCAAAGCCCCATGTCAGACCTTCATTCATAAGAGTTCTTCGCAAATGCAGCCATATTGTATCTTGCTGTACAACCAAGATGAAACAATAGCAATGATTGCTTCGGCTAAAAACATGATTGTTTCTCCCACGCCAAATGACAGGCTAGAAGTTACGAAGCCTCTTATTAAAAAATATACGCTTTAGACACAACCTCAGGAAGTAATAATTATTTATATTTGCTATTAACGCGTTCTTTATTCCAATGAAGGTGGCAGATTACTTTTCATCAGTTTCAGGAAAGCCCGGCCTTGGCAATAACCTCTTCCTCGGAATCTGCGTACTTCCTGGAAATTTCATAATACTGACCGGCTACTTCCATAAAGGCATCAACCATGTCGGGATCAAAATGACTGCCCTTTCCATCCTGGATGAACGCAACGGCTTTATCATGCGGATATGGTGATTTATACACTCGCCTGCTGATCATTGCATCATAAACATCTGCAATCGCCATCAATCGTGCAGAGACAGGAATATCATCCCCGGACAAGCCTTCCGGATAGCCGGAGCCATCCCATTTCTCATGGTGGTAGTATGCAATCTCCTTGGCAAAAACAAGAAAATTATCGGCCCGGCTAATAGTCAACTCTGCTGCTTCAATTGAATTCCGGCCGTATGTTGTATGTTTTTTCATCACCTCAAACTCTTCGGGCGTCAACTTGCCCGGCTTAAGGAGAATATAATCTGGAACACCAACCTTACCGATATCATGAAGTGGAGCTGATTTATAAAGTGACGTGATATTTTCAGGGGTTAGCAAGTCACTAAAGCGAGGGTTATCCTTTAGTTGTAATGCCAGCAATTTCACATATCGTTGCGTACGACGAATATGGTTGCCGGTTTCCGGATCCCGTGTCTCAGCCAGTGAACCCAATGCCACCATGGCAACATCCTGTATCTCTTCCAACTGTTGCGTGCGTTTTATCACCTTCTCTTCCAGAATTTCATTCTGCTTTTCCAGGGAATCACGTGCGAGCTTCAATTCAAGATGTGTTTTAACGCGCTCTTTCAGAATAGGAGGGCTGATTGGCTTTGCGATGAAATCTACTGCTCCTAACTCCAAGCCCCTGGCCTCATCATCAACTTCAACCTTTGCAGTTAAAAAGATGATGGGTATATCATGTGTTTCCTGATTGTCTTTGAGTCGTCGACAGACTTCATAACCATCCATATCAGGCATCATGATATCCAGCAGGATCAGATCCGGCTTTTTCCTGGCGATGATTTGCAGTGCCATTTTTCCACTGACGGCAGCTTGTACAAAATAACTCTCCGCCAGAATCCCCTTGACCACATCTATATTCGTTGGTGTGTCATCCACCACGAGAACTGTTATTTCAGAAACATCCTGCTTCATTAGTATTACTCCCTAAATCAAAAATAACATCTGACAATACCATCAGAGTCTAGCTATCGGAAAGATCCTCCACAATTTTGGTCAGCAAGGAATCAGTCACATCAAAATCATATTTACCAAGAGAATATTGTAGCTTACCAAGAGATGCGCTCAATTTTGGCTCATCGACTCTCGATATCAATTTCTCGACAGCATCTTCAACAGTGGAGTCAAACTCTTCAATTCGCTTTGCAATGCCTCTCAATTCACCCAGAAGCTCTGCCTTTGAAATCACTTCTTCATCTATCGTAATGTCTTCATCCACTTTTATACTCAATGCAGTTTTAACGATCTCCAGCGTGTTGTTATAGGTTTGCCTGACACGTGCTATTAAATCATCCGGTACAGTCTCTACTCCGGCTAAGAGCGCCTTTTCCAATTCACCCGCATCAGAACTTAAAGTGGTAGCACCAACCATAGCGGCAACACCTTTCATCGTATGTGCACCACGCATGGCATCATTGACATTTCCCTCACGCATATCGAGCAGGATTTTCTCAAATGCCCCCTCCTCGGACTCCACAAACTTTGCCAGAATCTTACGGTAAACATCATGACTACCTCCCATTCGTGCCAAGGTGTTTTCAACATCAAAACCGGGTAGTTCCAGAGGGGTTCCTGTAACAGGTTCTTCCATACCAGGGATCTCCTCATCAATAATTTTGGGAACTTCGCGCTCACCTGGCGCAATCCATCGTGCCAATGCGCCAAACAACTCTCTTGGGACAATGGGCTTGGATACATGATCAGTCATACCGGCTTGCAGACTTTTCTCACGGTCACCCATCATGGCATTAGCAGTCATGGCAATAATGGGAAGCTCTTTAAACTGTGGCTCTTTGCGGATCTCACGAGTTGCAGCGTAGCCATCCATCACCGGCATCTGCACATCCATCAATACAGCATCAAAAGCTTCTTTTTTCACTTTTTCAGCCGCAACCTGGCCATTGTCAGCGACCGTGACATTCAACCTGGCATGCTCTAACAACTCAGTGGCGACCTGCTGGTTTACGATGTTGTCCTCAACGAGAAGGATATTTGCACCGCGGATCGCTTTAACCATCTCCAGTCCAGGATCACGCTTACTAGTAATCGGTTTCTGTTCTTTGTGGCCCAAGGCCGCCATGGTTACATCCCGCAGGCCTGCAAATAAAACAGGTTTAGGTAAATGACCATCTAACTGAACATTGCCGATATGATTTAACATATCATTATCATAGGCCGTGACGATAACCACTTTCGGAGGAGTATTGAGGCTGGTATCAGACTTGATCTGTCGACACAGATCAATACCGTTCATATTCGGCATTTTCCAATCTGTGAACACAATTCTGTAGGGAGTCCCAGCTTGATCAGCATGGCGCACCTTGTCCAGCGCCTCTACGCCATCTTCAGCCAGTTCCACCTCGAGGCCGAGGCTCTCCGCCATATTCTGCATGATTTTCAATGACGCAAGACTGTCATCCACAACCAGTACCGAAAGACCGCTTAAATCCGACACCAATGATTGACTCTTGACCTCATCAGGTTTTGACAAACCGAAGTTTGCGGTAAAGGAAAAAGTACTGCCCTCTCCATGGGTGCTTTCCACCCAGATTTCCCCCCCATCATTTCTACCAGTGTTTTACTTATCGTCAGACCGAGACCTGTGCCACCATACTTTCGCGTAGTTGAAGCATCTGCCTGGCTGAATGACTGAAACAGTTTTTTCATCTGTTTATCAGTCATACCAATTCCGCTATCAATGACAGAAAATTGAACTGTGACCTTATCTTCAGTTTCCTTTACCATCTCGATGCGTAAAATGATTTCACCCTGCTCGGTGAATTTGACTGCGTTGTTCGCCAGGTTAGTCAGGACCTGGCCAAGACGAAGAGGGTCACCAACCAGTCCGTGCGGCACATCAGGATCAATGTCAATGAGCAACTCCAGTCCTTTCTCCACCGTTTTGACAGAAATCAGAGTTGCACACTTTTCCAGCGTGTCGTCTAGGCTGAAGGGAATCGTTTCCATATCAAGCTTGCCGGCTTCTATCTTGGAAAAATCGAGAATGTCATTAATCAGCCCGAGAAGAGAATCAGCAGCATGATGTATCTTGTTGACATAATCACGCTGCTTGGAATCCATGTCAGTTTGTATCGCAAGGTGACTCATGCCGATAATGGCATTCATTGGCGTGCGTATCTCATGAGACATGTTGGCGAGAAAGTCTGATTTGGCCCCGGTGGCCTCTTCCGCAGCAGTTCTTGCTTCCGATATCGCCTGGTTCGCCCGCTGCTGTTCTGTAATATCACGGAACAGCACCACGACACCTGATAACTTGCCGCCTTTAACAATCGGGACACTGGTGTATTGAGCCGGAAAACAGGAACCATCTTTTCGCCAAAGCAACTCATCCTCAACCTTGTGAAAGCTCCCTTCAGTCGCCGACTTATGCATAGGGCACTCTTCTATGGGGTAATGACTGCCATCTGCATGAGTATGGTGAATAATCGGATGAATCTTTTGGCCTATAAGCTCATCCGCTTCATAACCGAGTAACTTCAACGCCTCCTGATTAATAAAATCCACCAAACCATCTTCACCGATCCCGAAAATCCCCTCTCCAACCGACTCCAACAGCAAGCGACTACGCTCCTCCGCTGCACGCAGGGCCTCTTCTGCCCTCTTACGCTCTGTGATATCAGTACGGATGGAAATATAACGCTCCGGGCCAGAGTCGCCCATAAATGGAACAATGGATGCATTCACCCAATATAAAGTGCCATCCTTTGCCTTATTGCAGACCTCCCCGCGCCAGGTTAAACCTTTACTGATCGTGTCCCATATTTCATTGTAATAGCTTTCAGGGTGAACGCCGGATTTAAGAATGCGATGATTATTACCCAGCAGTTCTTTTTCGGAGTAGCCACTGATTTTACAAAAACGGCCATTGGTATAAGTGATCTTGCCGTCGCTGTCAGTCATGCTGACGATAGAGTGTTGGTCAAGTGCAAACTGTTGGAAATTCAACTCACGCAGCAGTTCAGCCTGCCGACGTTGAGCTTCCATACGCTCAATTACCTCAGTTTTCAACTTCCGGTTCCAGATCACGATGAAAGTAATAAACACGAGGGCAATGAGAGCAATCGGAACGGTCCATTTCACTATGGTTCCAATCTGTGTACCAAGAGTAAATGTAATCCCTATCCAGGTTTTTTTTGATCGCAGTCTTTTCCCGATCAGTAATTGAATCAAGAACTTTATTGATCATTGAAACCAGTTCGGGCCAATCTTTACGAATTCCAAAACTCAGATTATCGACAAAGGGTGTAGGTGCAGCGACCTTGATGTTATCCAGTCCCAGTCGACTACGTTCATACTCAATCACACCGAGGCTAGCAGCAAAAGCGTCTATCTCTCCTCCATCCACAGCTTCCAATCCTTCAGAAACACTTCCGTATAGAACCACTTCAATGGCCGGATACCCCACTTTCAGTCTCTTATCATTGAGATAACCATCCACTACACCCACACGTTTCCCGGAAAGATCATCCAGACTATCGATAAATGAACTATCGTTACGAGTGGCAAGTACTAGAGGAAATGAGATGACGGGCTTGGTGAAGGATAAAAATGTTTCACGCTCCTTGGTAGGAATCAGCAACGGAACCGTATCGCTTTGACGCGATTTAACTTCATCAAGAGCCTGGTCCCAGCTACGCCCAAATTTTGGCCGGAACTCGACACCAAGTCTCTCGCCAAACAGGCGAATATAGCTGGAAGCAAGACCGGCCATGTTGCCGTCCTCATCCAGAAATGTGAATGGTGGCCATGCAAAGTCATCAACAACTGAAATTACCGAATGTTGTTTTAACCATTGTTTCTCAGCCTCACTCAAGTCAATCGTCTGATCAACAGAGTCAACCTTGTCTTCCTCGGTAACCCACAGCCTGTGTATCGCCTGTTTTTCATCTTCACTGACAGCAGCCATACCTTTTCTCAGGATAGATGCAAGGTGTGGCAGCTCTTTACGTGTCGCAATGTGCAATAGAGCCAACTCCGGATCACCCATTTTCAATTCACCTGAAATCACCAAGCCGGTGGTCAGATGTTTTTTCATTAAATGTCTGATTGCAGCTGTCTCACCAAAAGCGGCATCGGCATTCAGAAAACTGACTGCTTTGATCGTTTCGAATGTGTCTGCGACTCCAAGGATATTTATCTGGGGATAATCTCTTTCAAGAACCTCCTCGTAGAACGAACCTGCTGTTACTGCAACAGTCTTGCCAAAGAGCTCTTCCACGCTCTTGTAGGCTGACGCGCTGCGACTGAGAATAACATTCGGATTGCTGACATACGGCGGCGTGTAGAGAAGATACTCTTGTCGCTCAGGTGTTTTGACGATATCGAGCATGACATCGAGCGTTCCCGCCTTCATCATCTCGAGAAATTCATTCCAGACCGGGCCAGTCACATATTTTACATTTAGCCCGACTTTTTTCGCCAACATCTCTATATAGCCGATCGAATAGCCTTGAGGGACTCCATCTTCAGAGAAATTGAATGGTGGCCATTGAATATCACCTGCAACCCTGATTTCAGGGTTGGCTTCGAGCCAGGCTGCTTCTTCTGGCGTCAGTTGGATTGAGCTATTCTTGTTGCTAGCTGAATAACCAGAAACAGGCCACAGTGATATCAGGCCCAGGCAGAGAATCGCAAGTAGCAAGAATAACTTGCCGGCAAGGAGTTTACTCTTCGAGTAGATTGGCATCATGCATACATTCCATTGGCAGCCGCTCGAGTTACGTCAATACTGGATTATGAAAACCCATATAGAGCAACTAGTGTTTATTCCTTAAACAAATGATATAAATACTCTATCAGTTCATATGCTTATAGAAAAGCGGAAATTGCTACAACGATATTATTCTTATTCCAACTGATAATGGTTAGACCTATTCCTTGCTCTATGGATAATGATTCCTATACGTCCTATAAAGATATTCAAGATACGATGATTTTATGTTTTCGCTATCGTTGGATACATCGAAATAGAGGGCTTTACTTAGTTCAAATTTTACATATCGGAAAGCAGTAGCTTCAGCTTTTCAACGCGTTGACGATTCACACCTAAATCGTTCCTTCCCACCCTGGATGAAGAGCGAAAGTGCATCATCTCCTGCTGCCTGTCAATCCTGACCTCCAGGTCATCTGTAAAACCAAACAGGCTGGATTCAAAAGTTGAAGAGAGATAGTCTTCGGTCTGCTCTTGGAGAGTTCCACCCATGCTTTGCACAATCAGTGCAATATCCGAAATATCTCTCCCTGCCAATTCAAGGTAGCCCATAGGTTCAATATAATTTGGCCCCTGGTTATATTCACTGCAAACACAATTCGAAGTGCCCGGGCATATGGCAAGTTTCCCATCAATAACTCCTGCCGGAGCGCCTGACCTCGATGACTTGCCCAGAAAGTGAAGGGCTACCACTACTGCGATTGCAAGCAATATGAGAATAATGAAGGCAGCTTTCATAACTCTGGCTAAAAATACTGCAAGTTATGTTTTTATAAGCGACTGACGCAGCATCTGTCCAATGGGAATCATTCGTGCAATCACCGTATCGGTGAACTCAAATACAGTGCTGCGAACCTGATCTGCCACGGCTCCATCAGGGCGCGGACCAAGATCAGCCGCAAGAAAAGTTGCATGCAGACGGGCAGCCTGCTGTGTCTCTTCGATCAGTTTTAGCAGAGACCCATCGCTGTGCATCTCGGCGAGTTGCACCCAGCTCAGGGAGAGATAGCCTGGCCACAGGGCAATATGTTTATAGATACTGGCAACAACGCGATTTGGACCGGGTTTGGCACCGAGATCATTCAGCACCAGCACTTGCTCACTCACTTCTCCCGAAAGGTCAACAACCTCTGGAATCGGCGGCAAAGCAATATCAGTGAATGGCAAATCAACGCGTGAACGATTCCCGACAGGCGGCATCTCAGGCTCGGCAAGCAGTGCGGAGAGGGAAACCATGTTGAGCAGGTTGCCGCGGTTATAGGTATCGAGAATCGCACCAATCATATTTCGGCCGTCATCTTCAACACCCACGAGAGAGAGTGTCGTATCACTCAAGGCGGGCAGTTTCGGGTAAGACAACTGCGCCTGCAGGTGTTCACATTCACTCTCCACCCTTCCCGAGACGAACATAGGCTTTGCCACATCCCAAGCCCAGCGCAGGCCGCCGTCTATGGTGGCAATATGCCTCCAGACATAGTTAATAGCAGTAACATTCAGCGTTTCACGAATATCGTCATAAAGCTCGGCAATCTCACCACTGGCTTCAGCTTCGCCGATCGCGGGCAGGGTATCTTTGGCCATGGAATGAACTCCTGGTGTTGCAGGCGGTAAAGAAAAACAGCTTTAGCGTAAACTGATCAGGTTGCCAAACAGGGCGTGTTTCTTTCTCTCCACCTCTTCCTTGATTTTATGAGCCATATCCGCTTCCGGGCCACAGCATAACGATGCTGCATCAACATAGTGTTTGGTCACTCCGGTGACTGCCTTGATTAATGTCTTTTCGACAATTTTCGAGACTTTCTCGGTCTCCTGGGCAGTGAGTTTCTTTGAAAACACCTCTTCAATCTGACCTACTGCGTCATTAGTCAAGCTCTCTAATGTCATTTTCAGTACCCGCTAAGTAATTAATCTATAAGGGACCATCTGAATATAGCACATGTTATCCGGCAAAATTCAGACGGATTAAACAGAGGAAATCTCCTCATACACTCATCTTTTCCCGGCAGGAAATGTATATTGGCACAGCACCAAAATCTATACTATTACTTAGTGTGTAGAGGTCATCGTTACGCAGTTACCTCATATTCGCTTCATTCATGACGGAGACCGTAACCATGAATGTTCAGGATTCCATCATTACCATAGGCTCTTGCTGCTCACCGAAACAGGATCCTGGCTTGACCAAATCCCGGCGACGCAAGCTCAAAAACTCCATCTCTCAATTCCTGCGCATCACGATTACGGCGACATTACTCCTTTTCGCAGGACCAGCCAGTGCAAAAGACCTGCTTGACTGGGTCATTGAGGCAGTCGATCCGACACTCTTGCCCGCACGTCCACTGATTGAGTGCCTGGCCGGCGGTGGCAGTGCTGCAGCCTGTGCAACCGAGGCAGCAGAGAAACAGGTCCCGGGGGTGATTCCGATTGGTCCGGAAGATGACCGCATCAAGAAGGCCGTGGCAGTTTTTGATGCTGCCCGCAAAGAACACTGGATGGATGTTGTCACAATCGGTGGTGAAGTTGTAGCCAAAACAGTTTCTTGCGCGGTACTGCCGGTACAGGGACCTGCAAAACAGCCTGCCTGCAATATAATCGGCTGGGTCATAGCCAACAACGTCAGCGTAATCGACAAGGCGTATGGGGTTCTCAAAGGCCCTGACTGGTGGGGTGTGGTAGAACTACTTGGCCCCGGGGTGTGTACATTCATCCCCGGTGATGGAGTCGCAGGTACCGCAAAAGATCTTGTTTGTGGAACATTCGGCCAGATACTGCGTGGTGCCAAGGAGATGGCAGACAAGGTGGCACAGGGCGTCGTCGCCGGTGTTGATGCACTTGAGAACCTAATCTTCGGTGATGACAGTCACATGCCGTACGACACCTACTACGCCCTTTACTGGCAACCCTGGTATCACTATGCCACGGCACTGGTACTGGTACTGAATGGGCAGAGCCTGGGACCAATATCAAGCAAAATCTGGCATCCCTGCGTTGACTATTTCGATTCTCATAACCAGTATCGTTCAACTGCACGCAAAACCTGTGATGACATGCGTGACAAGCGTTTCAATCCGGAAGTTCATGCCTTCGCAAGGGCATTGCCAATCGCAGTCGACGGCTATTTCGATACGGTCGCCCGCCCGGCCATTCGTGCCGCCGTACTGGCATCCTTCGGCAAACCGTCGGCACAGGACCTGCCTGGACAGAAGTTCTTCGTGCAAAACTGTGCTTTCCAGGTACGCAAACGCTTCCCGTTCCCGGAGCCCACTGATGCCCGCTGCAGGCTTCTGCGTGACAAGGGAAAACAAATTCCGCATTTCAAAGCGCTATTCGACCAACTCGCAGACGAGTGTTACGCCGACATCAAGACACAGGATGTTCAGCCAACTGTCTGGACTCGTGCCTGCGAGGGAATGGAGCCCCGCTATGCACAGGAGTTTGCCAGCGAGTCACTCAGGCTGATTATTCAGCTCGGCGACCTGAAAAACAGGGGCTGCGTGTCACCCGGCAAGGAAGAAGCTGCCAAGAGTGGCCTGGCGGTCACTTGTGACAACTTCCCGGGTCATACACATTGCCTCTCTATTTTCCGCAGAGATGGAAGGAAATATTGCAGGGTCGATGTGCCGCCTATCACTGTTCCCTCTTTCCCGAAGGGACCATCACAAACGATCCCCATGCCGGGTAATAAGACACCGATTACGATACCGAAACCGGGAAAGGAATTTGGCGGAAGCATCATTCCTGGTGGCAAAAAGCAACAACAGCCGCAGCAGACAATTCCGCTGCCGGCCAAACCTCCAGCCAGCATCATCCCGGTACCTGCTGCCAAACCTGAGGCAATTAAAGCCCCCAAAATTATAAAACCGGTATTTACCGGCAAACAGATTCCAAAACGGGCTACAGCAGTAACAATCGAGGCCGAGACGCTAACCATGCTTAACAAGAGCTTTTTACGCGGCGGAAAGGTCGTGGTGCAGTACATGAAAAGGTTTGGTAATAGCTGGAGTGGCGGGAAGCAACTTTTCTGGTCTGGTGGAAAAAAGAAATCAACACTTGATCTGAATGTAACAGTTCCACAAGCAGGTAAATGGAAAGTTGAGATTTACCTGACAAAGGCGCCTGACTACGGAAAACTGAAGTTTAATGTGAATGGGAAGTCTGCCAAAGTGAAATTTGATGGTTATGCCAGGCGGGTATCCGGCCCTGTCAAACTAGATCTCGGGGCATTTACACTCAAGGCAGGCAGTAATCAGATACGCTTGACGATCTCGGGTAAAAATAAGGCATCGACAGGCTATCTTGCGGGTATCGACTGGATCAGGCTTGTACAAAAATAGGGGGTTGGCCGCCAAGCATTACTGCTAATGCAGGTCTTTGCCACAGTGCGGGCATTTTGATTCAGCAGATTTAGCGTGGCTCTTGTTAATTGCCTCGACAAATCCCGCACTCAGAATACCGGTTGGCAAGGCAACAATACCTATGCCAATAACTGCGATCACTCCACCAAAAAACTTCCCCATCGCAGTTAGTGGGTAGACGTCTCCATAACCGACTGTTGTCAAGGTTACAACCGACCACCAGATTGCAGCAGGAATACTCGAAAAGACCTCTGGCTGTACTTCATGTTCGGCGTGATACATTAGTGCTGCCGATACAATCAGCATAAACATCAGCAAGATCGTTGACAGGGCCAACTCTTCTGTCTTGTCCTTGAATACCCCGCCAATGAGTGAAGAAGCACGCGAATACCGAACCAGCTTGAAGATACGGAGTATCCGCAGCAATCGGAATATACGAACAATAAGCAGATCTGCGCCAAGCAGTGGAAGGAAAAACGGAAGGATTGCGATCAAGTCGATCAGAGGCAAGGGATGAGCTGCAAATCTCAACCTGCCGAAAAATGGCTTTGCATAGCGTTCACTGACGTTGCACGACCAGATTCTTGCAATATACTCAACTGTGAAAATCGCGACAGAGAATGCCTCGAACCAGAAAAACAGATCACCGTATTTGCTGTGAATTGAGGGGACACTATCTAATATCACCATAGTCACATTGGTGATAATCAATACCATGAGGCAGATATCAAACACCCTGCTGACATGATCACCAGGCTTGGCGGACTCGACTATCTCCCAGGTGCGTTTTTTTAATTCCATACCCTTCTATTCCCACGTGCAAGTATTCATCTGCAATGAATAATGTTGCACATCTGGGAGATAGTGTCGAGTGCCACGAAGAATCAGGCAGCGTCTTCCTTGCCAACCAGTTCCAGTTCCGGGCCCTTGTCAGGCTTCTCTTCAGCAACTTCAGGTTCAACATCTGCAGGATTACGCTGACGCTCATAAAGAAACTTGAGAACTTCATGGCGGTAATGGTTGTACTCTTCCGATTCGGACATGGAGACACGTTCACGCGGTCTCTCCAGTTCAATCTTCAGGATATCGCCAATGGTCGCAGCAGGTCCGTTGGTCATCATGACGATCCGATCTGACAACAGTACTGCCTCATCGACATCATGCGTAATCATAATGACCGTGTTACCAAGATCCGCATGAATCTCCATGAGGGAGTCCTGCAGATGCGCACGCGTCAGTGCATCAAGCGCACCGAAAGGCTCATCCATTAACAGAACCTTTGGTTCCATCGCCAGTGCACGTGCGATTCCGACACGCTGCTTCATGCCTCCGGAGATTTCACCAGGGCGCTTGTCCATCGCATGTTCCATGTGAACAAGTTGCATGTTGTGTTCGATCCATTCCCGCATCTCCGCTTTTATCTTGCTTCTTTTAAAAACCTGCTTGACGGCAAGCTCGACGTTTTCATAAGCGCTCAACCATGGCAGCAGTGAATGGTTCTGAAATACAACGGCACGTTCCGGTCCCGGCTGATCAACTTCCTTTCCATCCAGCACGACACCGCCCTGGGTCGCCTGATGAAGACCGGCAACAATATTCAGCACAGTTGATTTGCCGCAGCCGGAGTGGCCGATAAGTGAAATGAATTCACCCTTATCAACATTCAGATTGACGTGATTAAGAGCACGAAAGGGACCGTTTGGTGTCGGGAAATCGATACAGACATCGGTTAGTTCCAGGTGTGAAATAGTCATGATAATTTCCTGTTAGCGCAGTACTGCAGACTTGTCCCATGAAGCGCCTTTCTGCAGCGACAACATGATGCGATCAAGAATGAAACCGATAAATCCAATCACCAGTACGGCGACCATGATGCGGCCAAGTGAATTTGAACTGCCGTTCTGGAATTCATCCCAGACGAACTTTCCGAGCCCCGGATTCTGAGCCAGCATTTCGGCTGCGATCAAAACCATCCACGCAATACCCAGCGACAGGCGCAGGCCAGTAAACATCATCGGTATTGCCGATGGCAGTACGATTTTGAATATGTGCGTCCACCAGCCAAGGCTCAGCACCTTGCTGACATTGAGAAGATCCTTGCTGATACCGGCGACGCCGACAGCAGTATTGATCATGGTGGGCCACAGGCAGCACAGCAGCACTGTCAGCATTGAAGTAATAAATGATTTTGAGAACATCGGATCACTGCTGACATAGACAGCACTGACCACCATGGTCACCAGGGGCAGCCATGCAAGCGGAGAGACCGGTTTGAACAACTGGATGAGCGGATTGATTGCACCATACAGCGTCGGACTCAGACCAATCAGAATGCCAACCGGTATCGCGATTGCCGAGGCAAGAAGAAAGCCTGTCATTACCGTGACAAGGCTTGTCACTATCTGGTCAAGAAATGTCGGCTTGCCAGTGTAAGAGCGAATCTTGACTTTCGCATCCGGGTTTTTGGCCAGCTTCTTTTCGTTACGCAGTCGCTGACGCTCGTAGAATGCCTCGGCTTTTTCCCGCTCTTCGTTATGTTCTGCAACGAGGTTGACGGATTGCTCCCAAACCTGCACAGGACCGGGAAAAGCACCCAGCGAGGTAACGATTCGTGGTGCTGTGCCTTGCCAGATCGCCAGGAACACGGCGATGCCTATCAGCGGCACAATCAGGCTGCGGCCAATAATCGTCAGCTGCTGTTTCGGGTTTTCGCCCTTGAGCAGCTTGATGACAGGTTCCAGCCAGCCGGTTGTTAATTTCAGGAGTTTCATTGTAGCCCCGTTAATCTCTTTTAAACTGTTGTGTGACTGCTCCATCCATGGAGCATGGATTTCCTTTTACTTGATGACTTCTTCGCCCTTCAGGCCAATGCTGAATTTCTCCAGGTATTCATTCGGCTTGGTTCCGTCGAATGTCACCTCGTCGATGAATTCACTCTGTGGAGCACGAAAACCGGTTTCAGTAGCAAAGTCGGGGAACTCGTCTGCAGACAGAGTGCCTTCTTCGATCAGCGCTTCAGCCGCTTTCTGGTAGATGTCTGGACGGTAAACACTCTTCGCAGTCTCCATGTACCAGTCGTCGCTCTTTGGCTCGGCAATCTGTCCCCAGCGACGCATCTGGCTGAGATACCAGACAGCATCAGAGTAGTACGGATATGTTGCGAAGTAGCGGAAGAAGACATTGAAGTCAGGCACTTCACGCTTGTCGCCCTTCTCATACTCGAATGTGCCGGTCATTGAGTTCGCGATAACATCTGCATCCGCACCAACATATTGAGATTTGGAAAGGATCTTCACAGCCTCCATACGATTGGCATTGTCGTTCTCATCAAGCCACTTGGCTGCACGCAGCATCGCCTTGACTACACGAACAGTGGTGTTCGGGTATGTCTCGGTAAACTCTTTTGTCATACCGAAAACTTTTTCAGGATTGTCTTTCCAGATTTCGTAGTCGGTGATGACAGGAACGCCGATACCCTTGAAGACAGCCTGCTGGTTCCAGGGCTCTCCAACACAATATCCGTAGATGGTTCCTGCTTCGAGTGTTGCAGGCATCTGTGGAGGTGGAGTGACCGATAGCAGTGCATCCGCATCGATCTGACCGGTGATGTCGCCTTTTGCAGGTGCATAGTAACCGGGGTGAATACCACCAGCCGCCAGCCAGTAACGCAGTTCGTAGTTATGCGTCGAAACAGGAAAAACCATACCCATGTTGAATGGCTTGCCTTCCTTTTTGTACTCCTCGACAACAGGCTTGAGGTAATCCGCCTTGATCGGATGGACAGGCTTGCCGTCCTCTCCCATCGGAACATGCGCCTTCATCTTTTCCCAGATCTCGTTTGAGACCGTGATGCCGTTACCGTTCAGATCCATCGATAGTGGCGTGACAATGTGTGCCTTGGTGCCAAAGCCGATTGTGGCAGCAAGGGGTTGACCGGCGAGCATGTGCGCACCATCGAGTTGCCCGTCAATCACGCCGTCGAGCAGGACTTTCCAGTTTGCCTGTGCTTCCAGCGTGACATAGAGGCCCTCATCCTCGAAATACCCTTTTTCATAGGCGATTGCCAACGGCGCCATGTCCGTCAGCTTGATGAAACCGAATTTCAGTTCCTCTTTTTCAGGCTCCCCTAATTCCGCCATAACACTGGCAGGAAGCAGGCTGCCGCCAAGCAACAGGGCTGAGCCCACTGCGAGTGCTGCCTTCTTAATAAAGTGCCTGCGGTTGGATTTATTACTGATAACCATGTACTGATCTCCAATATTGTGAAAATAAACTCTGTTAGAGATCTCTAATGCATGTAGCGTGCCAACATGGAAATTAACCGCTATACAAGGCTTTCTGCTGGAGTTGACAATGACTTGAGGATGGTGCGCCGCACCAGAATAAACACTGCCCATACCTGGGGCGCACACAAATTGTGCACCCACTGGAGGTATAAGTAATCGTTCCCGATTGGCCTGTGATTAGCCTGAACAAGTCATATTTCTGTCAACGCCTCGTGCGTGCTGGTGTATATTCGGCAGACACTGCCAATCAATTCTTATGGAGAGCAGCAGATGCGTTTCTTACATAAACCCATTGCGACTGCGATCATTCTGATCATGATGATGACTGCAACCGAGGCCGGGGAAGCGGACGTTGTTGATGTAAACGTCTACAAGACACCAGGCGGCTTATACACTTTCCATGTCAGCCTGCTGCACGGGGATACAGGCTGGGATCATTATGCAAACAAGTGGGATGTTATCGATAGTGACGGCAATGTTCTGGGCACCAGGGTACTGCACCATCCGCATGAGAATGAGCAGCCATTTACCCGTAGCCTGGCAGGCGTCGCGATTCCGGAAGGTGTCCGTTCGGTCACCATTCGTGGCTATGATTCAGTTCATGCTGACGGCGGCGTAACAATGAGCGTAAAACTACCATAATCTTTTTTTACTCATCATCCCGCGAATGCGGGGATCTGAATATACATAATTTACAGCACCAGGGACTCCACCAAGTTCCGTGACCGCCATGGATGGCCGAAAAATAGTGAACTCATCGAATCAATTCTTGGCTTTCCTCTCCTCAAGAATTCTCGACACCCGCAATTCAACCTCTTGCGCGGCTTTCTCTTTGCCCATCTCACGGTAAAGATCAGCCATCCCTTCCAGCGTTGAGGTAATCTCGTCATGTTGGGGTCCGAATGATGATTCGAAAATAGCCAGTGAGCGTTCGAAAAGTGGTTCCGCCCGTTTATGCTTGCCCTGGTCGACATAGAGAACGCCGAGGTTATGCAGTGTTATGGCAACCGAGGGGTGTGACTTACCGAGCTTCTTTTCCTGAATTCTCAGTGCACTTTTATATTGCGACTCCGCCTTGCGATATTTGCCTTGTTTACGATAGACAGAAGCCAGGTTACTCATAGCTGTCGCTACATCCGGGTGATTCCTGCCAAGTGCTTTTTTTCTGGTCTGCAACGCTTTTCGGAACAGCGGTTCAGCCATATCGTAACGTTCCTGGCTGAAATAGAAGAAGGCCAGGTTGCTCTGACTCGCGGCAACTGAGAGATGATTTTTACCAAGCACTTTCTGACGGATATCAAGCGCGCGTCTGAACATGGGCTCAGCCTGATCGTGCAATCCCTGGGCCTCGTAGGCAACCGCAAGGCTATTCATACTACTGGCGACTTCTGCGTGTTCAGGTCCATACGCCTTCCGATAGATCTGAAGCGCTCGCAGAGAGAGCGGCTCCGCCTTTTTAAATCGGCTCTGTTCATTGTAGAGCGCTGCGAGACTGTCCAGGGCAATCGCCACCGAAGGGTTATCAGGACCGAATAGCTTCTCTCTCATTTTGAGAGAACGCTTGCCAAACTTCTCTGCACGCTTGTAACGCCCCATGGTGCGGTAGAGACTCGATAGATTAGCGAGGCTGTTAGCTACGTCCCTGTTTTCATCATACAACTGCTTACGTAGTGACAAGGCACGCTTGAAGGCAGCTTCCGACTCACTGTATTGGCCAAGGGATTTGTGTATAAGACCGATATTGGTATGAGCACTGGCGACAGCAGGATGCTTCTTTCCCAGTTCATCTTTAGCAACAGACAAGGCTGTTTTGGCAACTGACAGGGCCTTCGGGTAATTGCCCTGGCTGTAGAGCGTGGTGACCACCTTGTTGAGTTGCTGCCACTTACCCTGCTGTGCATGGACTGCAACAGATGCAACCAGCAACATAGCGGCCACGATCATTCTGGTCATCGTCATCAAATTCTCCTGGAGAAGCCTCTCTTGAATTCTGCACAGGGTGAATCCCGTGCAGGCCACCCGTCAGGCTGAATAACAGGATTATATCACCCGTGTTTGATAGAATCCGAAGCATAAAATGATGCCCGAATGCCAAAACCGGTGAGATTGATGAATACATCAACAGATGAAAAAACTCCAACACGTAAACCGAGAATTCTTTGGGCAAATTTCTATTGCCTGATGGACAGTTCGAGCGGGGCCTCCATGGCCGTACGTGAAATGTTAATTCAGTTGGCAAAACGCGGGTATGAAATAGCCATTCTCGGCGCGACTGTTTTCGATGCAGACAAGGGCAAAAGCAAGCTTGCAAAACACGGCGTCTTCAACAAGGACAACCAGGGTAAATTTACCACCATTAGTGACGGAGATCTCAAGCATACATTGCTGATCACCCGCTCGATCGTACGGGGCCAACTTGGCACTGATGAGACCTTCAAGTGGATTTCCCGGTATACCACTGCACTGCACGAATTCAAGCCTGACCTGGTCTACTTATATGGCGGCATGATCAGCGACTGGGATATTGCGGATGAGGCACGCGCACGAGGCATCCCGGTGGCCTTCTATCTTGCCAATGGCAATTACCATGGTACACGCTGGAATCGGGATATCGACCTGATACTGACGGACAGCCGGGCGACAGCTGACATGTACCTTGAGCGCAGCGGTATTCCCGTCACACCGATAGGTGCATTTATCGATCCTGAACCCGTGATTGCGACACAACACGAACGCAAGCATGTCTTGTTCATCAATCCCTCGTGGGCCAAGGGTGTCAGCATCGTCATAATGCTTGCACTGCTGCTCGAAAAGAGTCGACCGGACATCATTTTCGAAGTGGTGGAGTCTCGCGGTAACTGGCAACTCATATTCGATGCCGTTTTAAAGGAGCTTGGCCAGGATCGCAAGAGCCTGGACAACATCGTCATTACATCTCACACGACCGACATGCGTCCCGTCTATGGCCGCGCCAGGCTGCTACTGGCACCCAGCCTGTGGTGGGAAAGTTCAGGACGCATTCTTGCCGAAGCGATGCTCAACGGTATCCCTGCGCTGATTACCGACCGTGGTGGTATGCCCGAGATGATTGATGACGCAGGCTATCAACTTCACCTGCATGACCTGATGCATGAGAAACCTTACACGCGTCTGCCTAGAAAAGAGAAGCTCGATGAAGCTGCCGACTGGATTACCAGCATGTTTGATAATGAACAGCTTTACCAGGAAGAGGTCAAAAAGGCGTATGCAGTAGGAAAACGCCTGCACAGCCTCGAGGCAAGTACAGCAAGATTCGAAGCGGCCCTGCAACCACTGCTCGAGCAGAAAGCAGGGGATGCAGATCTTGTTGAGAATCTGAAATCAACGCACCGACACGGTCTTGCTGATGTACCGGAGTCTCATCAGCAGACATCAGACCCGGCTTAACAGCTAGAATAGATGAAACACTCATAATATCCCGGATAATTATGTCAAAAGTCTCTGTTGTCATGCCAGTCTACAATCGCCAGTCAATGGTGAGTGAGGCGATTGATTCAATTCTGAAACAGGATTACGGCAATTTCGAATTCATCATAGTCAACGATGGTTCAACCGACTCCACCGCCGCGATACTCGCAAACTACAATGATCCTCGCCTGCGAGTCGTAGAGCTCCCTGTAAACAGCGGCGTATCCATCTCACGTAATATCGGAATGAATTGTGCCACCGGCGATTACATCGCGGTGATGGATTCGGATGACATCGCATTTCCAGGCCGCCTTACGGCACAGGTCTCATTCATGGAGGCGCATCCGGATGTACATATTCTTGGTACAGATGCCGTCAAAATCGTAGCCGGGGAAGAGGGCAGAATGAATCATCCGCAGGAGGATGCCGTGATCAAGTCACGCCTGCTTGCGATGGACGGCTCTTCGATGATTCATCCCACGACCATGATGCGTACCGGCTTTCTCAGAATGAACTCCATTCAATACCCCCTGTCCCGCACCGACAGCGATCATGGCCTCTGGATCGAAGCGATGGCTGCAGGTGCAAAGTTTCATCTATTGAAACAGCATCTGCTCACATACAGGCGCCATGACACCAACATCACGGCAGAAACCAATACAAACCTGCGCAGACTCCACTCTGACAAGCTGCAATATCGAATCAAACTCCTGGGGCTATTCTTCCCGGATCTGACACATGCGGAAATGACCGCCATTGCACGCCTTATGGAAAGTGGAAGGTCACTGCAAATTACCGATGCTTGTGCCGGCATAGCTGCAGCCAACAAGGCACAAAAATATACAGTTTCCCGGTATGGGGAATCACGCGAAGTTCTCAGCAATTTGATTCGGCATTTTGCTTCCGCGGGGATACAGGCACTATCCGCTATCGGACAGCGCTCGTGAACGGAAAGAAAAATTCTCTATGAACCAATCCCCCCCTCAACAACAAACACGAAATGAGTGGCTCTCCTTTTTGATCAGGATTGCATCTCCGGTCCTGGAGAATGGTGCCAACGGAACCTTGAAGAAAAATATGCCGGTCGAGGGGCCAGAGCGAGAAAAACGCATAAAGGTCTCGCACCTGGAAGCTGTCGGCAGAACACTTTCTGGTATTGCTCCCTGGCTTGAACTGAGCGGCCTGCAGGGCGACGAGGCCCTGTTACAGTCAAATGCGCGCCAACAGGCACGTTCGACAATCATCTCAATTACCGACAGGAACTCACCGGATTTTTTACCTTTCGATGTCGGGGCGCAATCACTGGTTGATGCAGCCCTTATCGCTTTGGCTATACTGCGTGCCCCACAGTCACTGTGGCTGGAACTGCCTGAAGCGAACAAAAAAAATATTATCGAGGCACTCCTTTCATCACGAAAAATAACACCCGTTTTCAATAACTGGCTGCTGTTCTCTGCAATAATCGAGGCCCTCTTCTGCAAAGCAGGTATCACGTATGATTCCATGCGCATCGAATACGCTTTCAGGCAGATGCTACAGTGGTATGTTGGAGATGGACACTACTCTGACGGTCCGGTTTTCCATGCCGATTATTACAACTCTTACGTAATACATCCGTTTTTACTCGCCACTCTCAATGCAACCTCGCATACAAGGAAGTGGAACAGTCTCGTACCGTTACAACTCAAACGTTCGCAACGCTACTGTGAATTGCTGGAACGCTCAATCTCCCCGGAGGGCGCCATGCCGGCTATGGGCAGATCTCTCTCCTATCGCTGTGGCAACCTGCATGCACTTGGAGATCTCGCATTAGCCGGTCAACTCCCCTCCAGCCTTCCCCCGGAGCAAGTACGATGTGCAATGACTTCGGTCATTAAACGCACCCTCGGGGCAGAAAACACCTTTGATAAACACGGCTGGCTTAATATCGGTTTTTGTGGACAACAGCCCAGTCTTGCAGAATTCTACATTACGACAGGCAGCCTATACTGGTCGACTCTCGCCTTTCTTCCTCTTGGCATCTCCCCGGAATCAACATTCTGGAGCAATCCTGATGTGCAGTTTACAAGCCAGAAACTCTATAGCGGGATAGATATACCCCTGGACAAGGCTGACGATGAGTAAAAAAATCATTGCCATCAGGAGTGATGGCAGGCTTGCAAACCAGATGTTCCAGCTCATGCTCGCATTTGAGCTGAAACAGCTCGTACCGGAAGCGCAAATAATGGGGTTCTCCCTGCCTGAGTGGGGTCTGGCGAGTCAGCCTTTAAAACCGCGTACAATCCAGGGCAACGCACTGCTATTACCCAGGCATCGCTTTGACTTTCACCAGGCTGCAAAAGCCCTGGCAGAAGGATTGGTCAACTCTATTGTTATCGAAGGCTGGGGAATGCGCCTTGAATATTTCGGCTCTCCTTCCCGCTACCAGCAGTTGTTTCAGACGAATACTGACTTCCAGCCACTCTCCGACAAGCAGTTACTCATCAACATCAGGGGAGAAGATATTCTGACCGGGTGGCACCCAAGCTACTACCCACTGGCATATCCATTTTATGAGCAGATAATCGATTCAACCGGCCTTGAACCTGTTTTCATGGGTCAAATCGGTCCGGACAATTACTCATTAGCGCTCAAAAAGAGATTTCGCGGTGCCCGCTTTCTCCGTCAGGGATCAGCAATTTCGGACTTTCAGACGATACGCCACTCAAAACATGTCGTTTTAGGCATCAGCTCCTTTTCATGGCTCGCTTCATGGCTGTCAGAAACAGCGATCAATATTCACCTTCCCGTGGCGGGCTTGTTTGATCCGCGTAGCGGTGAAACAGACATGTTGCCAGTAACAGACTCCCGTTATCATTTCTACGCGGTTGATTTTCCCGATATGCAACAGCGACAGTCACTTGATCTTGAAACATGGGCAAATAGTGCTGATTCAAATCGACTCCTTGCTGTGGATGAAATTAACAGGATGCACCAACTGACTCCGGGTGAATAGAACAACCAGAAGCCTGGTGGTTTTACTCCATCGTCATCAGGCTACACCGGGGCCCGTTATTCTCCTTGCCCACTCATTGCATGAAAGTTGAGCTTGACGACTGTTCCACCATGCGTTGAACGACCGACATCCAGCACCCCGTCCAGCCCACGGGCACGTTCCCGCATAATCGCCAGTCCATGATGATGTTCCAGTTGTTCAACACCGGGCATGCCGACACCGTCGTCTTCGATCAGCAGGGTGACACGGCCTTCATGATCACAATCGATCGACACACAAGCCTCGTTGGCATCAGAATGTCGCACAACGTTGGAAAGCGCCTCTCGAATGATCTGCACCAGGTTGATCTCGGCATTCGGGCTCAGGCGGCAGTTCCCGATCCGGTTTTCAAGTACCAGGTTGATTTCACCACGTTTACGGAAATCCTCTACTGTCTGCTCCAGTGCAGCCTCAAAACCACCCTCACCGAGGCGCAGGCGAAACGTGGTGAGAAGTTCACGCAACTCACCGTAGGCGCTATTAAGTCCGCTGTGCAAACGCTCAAGAATCTCGATACTCTTTTCATCGCCGGCCTGCGGCAATGCATTGCGAAGCAAACTCACCTGTATTTTCAGATATGAGAGTGTCTGTGCCAGTGAGTCGTGCAATTCGCGTGCAATGACACTGCGCTCTTCCATCAGTGCAAGTTTGCGGTTCTGCGACAGTTGCTGCTCACGCTGAATTGCGAGGCTGATATGGTATGCCACCGTATCCAGCAGGCGCTTGTGCCACTCCTCAAGCGACGAGGCCTCATCAATGTCCATCAACAGGACACCATACTGCTCTCCCTTGTCGGCTACCGGCGTAGAATAACGGTAGGCACCGTTTTCTGATTGCGGCTTTATCATGTGTGCATTGCCATCACCGAAACAGCGAACGCAATCACTGCTCTCAATGCACAGGTCATCCGCGGGAAGATCACTCAATGCAGTCGTTGCAAGCCTGAAGGCCTGCTCATCGCCCGGCTGACCCAGGCAGATAGCACCACCCCTCGCACCGATCAGGCGTCCAACCTCATCAACCAGTTGACTCAATACCTTTTCATCGAATGTCTCCACCGACAGACGCCTGCTGACGGTATAGAGCAGTTCCAGTGAACGGTTGCTTCTCTCAAGGTCGGCTGTCTTTCTGGCGACGCGCTCCTCCAACTCTTCGTAGGTATGAGACAGGTCGGCAGCCATCAGGTTGAATGCAGCGCCAAGCTGTCCCAGCTCATCATCGCGCGGGTGACTGCACCTGACAGAAAAATCACCGTGCCTCACTGCACCTGCAGTGGCCAGCAGTTCGCGCATCGGCCTATGCAGATCACGCCTGACAAACAGGAGTACGACGACGACAACCAGCGTCAGGATGAGAACAATCAACTGGATCAGTTGCAATCTCTCGATTTTTGACTCTGCCTCAACTTCCAGTGCGCGCACAAATTGGTGGATAACGTCAACAAAAGGGTCAACTTCTGCAATGTAGGCCTGGCGCAGGTTGGTTAGCCTGTCGGGCGACAGGCGGGATGGCTCGGCAGCCAGCGCCTGGCTGATATACTCGCTTATTAGCGGAGCCAGCACACTCTCCCAACGCTCTACAAGTAATCGATAGGAATCCTGAACCGGTAACGAGGGATTCTTCTGCATCACAGATTGAATTCGGTCACTCGCGAGGCGGTCGCGGAATTCCGATACCAGTGACCGGGTGCGCACACCAGGTGAGAGTACCTCCTCACCGGCAGCAGGTACAAGGCTTGCCACGATACGGTAGGACTGCATGCGTAGTGTACCGGCCTGGTTGATTGCCGCAGCAAATCCTTTCGCGGTCTGCGTTATGATGACCGAGCTACCGATGCTGACTATAGCCAGCGCCAGGATAGCTGCCATGGCAAGACCAAGTCGTGCCTGGAGAGAGTGAATCAGTTTCGAATTGAACATGGCATCAGCTTACCCGATTTGGGGCTAACTGGCATCGGCTGCAACTCCAGGTCCGGTTCAGGCAGTCTCTGGCTCAGGCTCGATTGTAATCAGGGCAAGGGCCTCGGCTGTTCCCGGCCCCACTGACTTGGCACAGATCACATCTGGCATCACTGCAACGTCATACATCTCTGCTACAGGACCATCAATGCGGAACCAGTGCACTACAGCCCCGGTATTCAGGTCAATCACCTGCACACCCGTCCATGGCTCGGAATCTGCTTCCTTCAAACGCCTGTCAAGATCCAGACCTTCAAATCGATCATAACGGGGGCGTGAAAGGCCGACAAAAGCGAAATGGCTGTGAAATGCCAGTCCGCGCACAAATCCAGGGCAGAACGCCAGGGGTTCAAAACTTTTTCTTTCAAGGTTGACGCTGCCCAGTTCACCCGTGCCGGAATTAAGCACCCAAAGCTTGCCATTGTAGAGGCGCGGTGAATGCGGCATGGACAAGCCTTCACAAACAGTCTCGTTTGTCGCCAGATCCATGACGATACCGCCATCTGCACGGCGATCACGCCAGCCATCGATGGTATCTGATTTGCATACAGCCGTGACATAACGCGCTTCGCCATTTTCCATTGCCAGTCCGTTGAGATGGCAGCGGTCTTCGGGGACCAGCTTGGAGATGAATGGTGGGCGCCACTCCTCTTTGAAGCTATGCACATCACTCACGGATGCGAGACAGTTGTACTTGGTATTGATAAACAGAATTCGTCCGTCAGCAGCAAGGCCAACATCATGCGCGTCTAGACTACCGATAAAATAATCCGTACGTGGCACAAAACACTGGGTAAAGGTTTCGTTGATCCACTGACCTTCCTGCAGGATATTCTCCATACGGAAGATATGCCCTACTCCAGCCATGTAGAGACTCTTCTCATGAACGTGCAGACCCATGGCGCGCTTGAAAAACTGCTCATTCACCATCAGGCCACCCTTGGGATTACGTCCGAGCAGGTAAAGACGGCCCGACTGATAGGATGTCATTGCAACGCTGATTTTATGTGACAAAAGGAAATCGGCAAACCCGCCGGACATTGAGTACTTGACCGGCTCCTGTTGCTGTTTTGCATTCTCATCAGCGGCTTGCGCTTTAGCATCTGCCGGTTGTTTCACTTGCTGGTACTCTGATTCCGCACCAGTCTCTTCAGCGACGCCCTCTTTGATCTCTTCAGCCATGCTCTTTATCTCTTAACCTGGTTACTACAGACAATATTCCGATTACAGGATTCTACCCGAATTCTCTCAATAAAAAGAGCGGCACATTTGCATGCGCCGCTCTCTTGCCAGTCAGTTACTGATACAGGATCAGAACTTCATATTGACACTGGCGCTTGCGCTAGCTGCATCAATATCGTCACCAACAGTGACGCTGGCATTCAGCTTCAGGGTAGTTGCCTCGTTCATCTTGTAGGCGAAACTGATACCACCATATGCCGCATCTACATCAGAGTAGTTGAATCCGACATCGTTATTATCGAGAATCATGGTGATATTCACGCTGTCATCTCCGCTTCCACTACGACTCATGTAGCCGATGGTTCCAGTCAGGGCCATTACCGAGGTCCTGTGTGTTACATCCAGGCCACCTCTCAGTTCCGTCACACCGATATCAATGTCATCGACAGTCGCATTGCTGTTCGAATCTTTTTCGGTGTAACCGTCGATTGACTGAGAAACGTAACGTGCACGCAAGTTAGGTGTAACAGTCAGGGTATCGCTCACCATGATCGGCAGCATTACACCGATCTCAGGACTGAACCAGAAACTGTCATAACTGGCATTCGCGAAATCCGTACCGTCATTCTGCAGGTTATCATTGACGAGGCGTGCCTGGTCATGTGACTGCCAGCCTGCATTGAGTGCAAGGTCAAGATAGATTGAACCCAGCTTGGCTCGTCCGTAGATACCACCGAAGATACCATCCTGTTCACTCTCGTAGGACTTGACGGTTGCGATGCCGATATTACTATCGACCTCAAGTTCAGACTTGCCATACCCGAGCATAGCGCCGACTCGCGTCTCTGGATTGAGTTTCGCAGAATAACCTGCAGCAATTCCAGTCAGGGTTGTTTCCTGGTCAAGGGTTGTCACACCGTCACCATCGTAATCGCTTTCGCCTGCTTCAATCGCCAACCAGAGACCACCATCATCCATCGAGGTCATCGGGTCACCGGAAGCCATTCCGGAATCATCTTGCCCCATGCTACCGAATTGCATGCCTGATGCCATGCCGGTAAGATCAGCAACCTGGTTGTGAGCAGCTGCGAAAGCTGTCGGATCAATGGTCGCCCATGTTGAACCACCGCTGTTGGAGTCAGTGAACCATGGTAACGGGCCGTCTGTCATCACGGGGAGGCTTGGGCCATTACTACCACTATCATCAAACGTCCATGCCACAGAGTTGCCTGCGCCTGATGTCAGTGTGACATCCACGTTGGCGTCTCCATCAAGGATGATGTCACCAGCGATGAATCCTGGTGCGCCCAGAATGAGCGTGTTGCTGCCACTGCTGCCGCTGCCACCGCTGCCATAATATTCAGCATCGCCGTAGATACCAATCGCCGTGTCTTCACCAGCAAGGATTGTACCCGTGTTGTTGATCGTGTTATCCCAGGTGTAACTGCCAGAGCCGGATGGAGCTGCTTCACCTACAATAATACCTGAGCCATTGTAGACTTCCATGGAACCTGAGTTGTCGACCGAGTTACCATGGGTGAATATAGTGTTAATAACAGAACCGCTAGCTTCACCCCTGATTGCGATACCGACATTGTCAGCAATGATCGTACCGCTGTTGGTAATCGTGTTATCAGTCAGGTATGCCTCACCACTTGGAGCGTAATTGTCTGCAAAGGCTGATGCCCTGGCTTCCAGCACGATACCTTCCCAGGCATCGATGACTCCGCTGTTATCGACACTGTTGCCAGTGATCTCTGCAATACCTGCTCGTGCTACGTCAGAACCATCAGTATCATCACTAAATCTTTCCGCCCACGCACTCGCATCGGCGTAGAGCAGAATGCCTGTCGAACTTGCACCTCGTCCACCTGCGGTAGTGATGTCACCGCTATTAGTGATGGTATTGTTGGCCACGCTGGCAAAACCGCCAGATGCAGTTGTGCCATCAGAATCTGTAGTAGAGCTACCTGAGAGATCTACATCCGCATCTGCCCATGCAAAAGCTGACAGTTCGATGCCTGATGAGTCCTCGCCATCGGTGCTAATCGTTCCGCTGTTCACAACGTTATTGTTATGCACCTCTGCGGTTCCAGCCATTGCTGTTGCACCGCCACTGGCATCTCCATTACCACCTCCAGATACTGCTGTAGCTTCAGAGTACGCAAAAGCTGAAGCGCTACTGGTCAGGAGGATACCCTGCATATACTGGCTCGGGAAATCTTCACCACTGGTCAGTATATCGCCGCTGTTAATGACGTCGTTGTTATTCACACGTGCAGTACCGCCACTGGCCATACCGAACGAATCCGCACTTGAGCTGCCGCTGGATTGCGCCGTTACGTCACTGTTTGCATATGCCCAGGCGTCAGCTGCGAGAACGATACCCTGCGAGTCTTCACCCATGTAACCGGTGACTTCTATTGAGCCACTATTTTCAACCTGGTTATTATTGACATCGGCATCGCCAGCAAAGGCTAAGCTGTCAGCACTACCTGAAGCATCGCTGAATCCGCCACTTATATCGATATAAGTCTCAGCAGAAGCACTTGCATCCGCATTCAGCTCAATTCCATCAGCGTCAAACAGTACATAACCACCGACGGCAATTGTGTCAGAGCTCGTGTTGGAAACGGTATTGTTATTGACATCAGCAGTTCCAGCAGATACGCCAATTCGCTCTTCATGATCTATGAAGCCACCACTACTAATATAATCATATTCATAAGCATCACCACCGGCATCTGCAGTAAGTTCGATACCGCCGCCAAAGTTATACTGTGCAAATGAACCGATAAAGCCGTGATTTTCTATCGAGTTTGAGTTGACTTCAGCTGATGAACTGCCGCTGAATGGTGTGTAATACCGATCACCGGTACTGGAATCAGCACGCAGGCTGACAGCTGAATCTCTAACCATCCATGCAGAGTTCACCATATCACCGGTACTACTATTAGTTATAGTGTTGCTGTTGACTTCAGTGTCATTCGCGAAAGGTAATCCGTAGCCATCATATTTGCTGAACATGTTGGCCAGGTTGCCATATGAAGCAAGCTTCACTGCACTATCTGCGAACTGATCTTCGCTAGCAAAAACCGTTCCGTCATTGGAGATCATGTTGCTATTAACAGCTACATCACCGGCATATTTAATATCTTCGCCCGCAGCACGCAGTGCGATACCGTTGTATTTGCCTTCAATATTGGCATTTTCGGCATTTGTGATCTCGTTGCTGTTCACCTCGGCATCTGCTCTGGCAAATGGCATATAACCTGAAGCCGCGATGGCATTCATTGATGCGCCACTCAGAAGAGAGTCGCCAGCATAATCATCATTGGTAATACTGTTGCCCTCAACAGACGCGTCTGCATTACCTTGTGGACCACAGCAGCTACTAGAAGTAGCAGCTATGGCTGTCATGTCAATACCGCTGAGCATTCCTCCATTAATATCGCCATCATATGCATTGCTGACGACATTATCATTGACAGTGGCTTCAGCATGAGTGCCTGAAAAGCCTCCCGCGATAGAGAGAAATTGTACGCCGGTATAGTCGGATACAATTCCACCTGAGTTATTGACGCTGTTATTGCCGACTTCAGCTGTAGCTTTGTGAGCGCTACTTCCAGAGACATATGCGAATGAGCCCAGGTGGACAGCTAATGTCCCATCGCCTGAGATAGTTCCGGAGTTTTCTATCAGGTTGTTATCAACTTCTGCATCTGCATCAGTATTATATTCAGCGGCAAATGCTGTGATATGGACAGTACCTTCATATTGAAGGTATGTTCCAGGGGGAGTAATGACACCGGCAGGTGCAACGCCGGTGCGTGCAGTCGGTACTGCTCCGCCGCCACTGCCTTCCATTCTACCGCTGTTTGTAATTGTGTTGTTATGCGCCCTTACATCATCAGGGCCTGGAATGTAACCAACTTCGATGGCTGCTGCCGAACCGGAGACATCGGCATCGTAGCCATTATTAGTGATGGTGTTGCTACTGGCTCCAGAATCACCCCAGAGAAGAACGCCGTATGAGCCGCTGATGTCATCAGCGAAGTACGCATTCACATTGACAAGATCAGAACCATCGTAGTTGTGTGCGTCGACTGGGCCAGTAATCGCAATGGTATCTCCACTACCGTAGCTGAATCCTGCGGTAGCCTGAGGGAGTGTTGCAACTGAAAGAACTGATGCAACAGCTATGGCTGTTGCAGTGCGACGCATACCCTGCAAAGAGTTCGGTTCCACTGATTTATTCTGATTCAACGAAGCTTTATGATTCATACTGACCCTCCGGAGGTCTTGACTCAACTCGTAACTTATTGATTATTCCAAATTAAATGCTTGCACGCATTCCTACCGCAAATACAGCGGCACAATTACATTCAATTTAAGCAGTACCGAACCCTAAATGCAACTACAAATTCATGAAAATCACGTGATAAAATTTGGCCCGTATTCCACCCATGAAGTGATCGAAACCAGTGACAAGCATGGTGCAGGGCAACAACTCAAACAGAAGACCGTTATCATCTTCATCCAGCGCAACGGCCGGAACCGTACTGATAGACCAAGAGAAGCAATACACACGCTGACGTAAAACAAAAACGGGACCCGAAGGTCCCGTTGATTCTTCATCAGGTTGTAAAAAACAACTTAGAAGGAGTGAATCATACCCATTGAGAAGGTATCGTTTTCAGCAGTCAAATGGGCGTCGCCACCGACATCGAAGGGGCCTGCACCATCATCAGTTCCTTGTGCAGAGCCTTTATTTCCAAGATCAGCCTCTTGCATGGTATAGAGCGCATAGACCTTGGTACGCTTGCTGAAGTTGTGCTCCAGGCCGACCGAGATCACTTCCTGCTCGCCATAACGCTCTAGTTTGGCAGCGTCGAGATCACCTGTATAACCGAACGCAGAATAAGTCTCACCAAGATTACTCTCACTCATAGCCAAGGACATATCGCCCTGGCCATAAGCCAGTTTCAGTGCACTATTGCCGAACGTATAAACAGCAGATACCTGCCAGATGTCGATATCAGCTTCCAGTTTCTGGTCATACTCGAAAATTGAGATTGAACCAAAATCCCTTGTACGGTTTTCATAGACACCATTAATGGTCAGATTGTTCATGGTGTAGCCGGCGCCCAAGCGATACTTGTCTTGCTGTCCGGAGGGCAATGTGAAAGAGGAACCATCAAATCCCCAGTTTGTTGAGTGAGTTGGGAGAGACTCATAAGCAGCGGAGAAATAGAGGCCGTTGTTTTCATACATGGCAGCAACAGAATAGGCATCTGCAAGACCATCATGGATATCTTCGTCGATATCAAAACATAAATCGTGGTCTATTATGCAATCGCTATCATCACCCGGAAAAGCACTTGGAACAAATGCAGAATATGACGCTGCACCTTCTCCAGGCACAATTGCAGCTGCGAATGTCAGGCCATTCATGTTGGGACTGACATAAGCAATCGCGTTTTCAGCACGCACATCCTGAAACGAGAACATGTTGGTGGTAAACATGCCGAAATCAGTCGGCGCATTGAAGTCTGCCGCAGTATCAGCAAATGGGTCAAGGCGACCGGTTGACATTTTGTATGGCGTGTCGTGAATACCGTAAAGGAATGTACCCCAGTCACCGGCAAGACCGATGTAGGCGTTGCGTGCACCGCCCCATGCTCCGCCGTCTGCGATGTCATAACCGGTTTCAGCTTTCCAGACCAGGCTCAGGCCGTTTCCAAGATCCTCGGTACCCTTGAAGCCAATGCGCGAGGCGCGGCTATTGACGCCCCACATCTGCTCGTCACCGAGTGGGCCAGAGTAATTATCATCATCGACACGAGTGCCATCTAAATCGACATAATAAGAAACTCCGTAACCCAGGGCTACGTCAGTGTAATCAATCGATGCATGCATCTTGCCGTAGATAGTGACACCGGCATGTGCTGCAGGAATGACCATTGCAGCAGCGATTGATGCAGCCATAATAATTTTTTTCATTTATTTTCCCCTTTGAATACAAACTTCCAAAGACACGGTCAATAAAACCGAATCTGAATAAACCTATTCACATGTGCAAGTATATGCTTAATTCATCGATTCAGTCAACATGAATTTCCCTGTTGTAATAAAACTACAAAAATCTCGGGGTCTAAGCGCTGACAAGCTTTAGATGTAAAAAAAACGGGCGCGACTGATTCAGCCGCACCCGTTTTTATCGTGTTATACGCGAATTTTTCAGCGCTTGTGCCAGGCTACCAGGCCAGCAACGACTGCAATCGCCAGCAACAGCAGAATGTGCTCTGCATGCCAGAAACCATGCATCGCTTCACCCAGGGCATGACCGGGATGCGCCATGGCAGCGCTGCTTCCAAGAGTGGATGCAAGTGTCAGAAGTTTTTTCATCATTTCACCTTTACATTAATCAGTTCATTACCATCCGAGTCACTCACGTGCACTGCGCAGGCAATGCAGGGATCGAAACTGTGAATTGTGCGCAGGATTTCAATCGGCTGCTCCGGATCGTGCAGTTCATGGTTGTCTTCCAGCGCTGCCTCGTAGGCACCAGGCTGTCCTTTTGAGTCGCGCGGGCCGGCATTCCATGTACTGGGAACAACCGCCTGGTAGTTCTTGATGGTCTCGTCCTCAATAACAATCCAGTGAGCAAGGCCACCGCGAGGCGCCTCCATGAAACCGACGCCCTGTGCGCTCTTCGGCCAGGATGAAGGCTCCCACAACACCTCGTTGAAGGTTTTTGTGTCGCCAGCCTTGATATTGGCAACCAGGTCATCGAACCAGCCCTGCATGGCATCGGCGAAGATTTTGGTCTCCAGCGTGCGTGCCGCAGTACGGCCAAGTGTTGAAAAGAGCGCTTCAACCGGCACATCGAGCTTGCTGAGCGTCATGCCGACCAGGTCCTTGGTCTGTTCATGACCTGTTGCATAGAGCATCAGGACGCGTGCCAGCGGTCCGACCTCCATTGAATGGCCTTTCCAACGCGGTGACTTGAGCCACGAGTATGCCTGGTCAACATCGAGGTGTTTATAAGGCGGTTTTGGCCCGGTGTAGTTGAAGGTGGTTTCACCATCATACGGATGCAGCCCGGTATCCTTGCCACCCTCGTAGTCATACCAGGAGTGAGAGACGTATTCATGAATCTCATCGGGGGCGTGCATATCGACCTCGTGGATTTTACTCAGGTCGCGATTGAGAATTGCTCCTGCCGGAAGCATGAAGCCGGAAGGATCTTCCATACCGTTGGACGGGAAGTCACCATAGGTCATGAAGTTGCCCAGGCCCTCGCCACGGCTGCCCCAGTCCTTGTAAAAACCGGCAATCGCCAGCGTATCAGGAATATAGACCTGCTCGACGAAGACCTTCATCTTGTTGATGATCTCCTGCACCTGCGCAAGCTTCTTGGCATTGATGGCAGAATCGGAGTTCAAATCAATCGCACAGGGCACACCGCCGACAACAAAATTGGGATGCGGATTCTTGCCGCCAAAGATCGTGTGCAGGCGTGCCACATCACGCTGCCACTCGAGTGCATCGAGGTAGTGGGAAACTGCCATCAGGTTCGCTTCAGGTGGCAACTTGTAGGCCGGGTGGCCCCAGTATGCCTTGGCAAAAATGCCCAGCTGCCCTGCCTCGACAAAGCCTTTCAGCTTCTTCTTCATATCGGAGAAGTAGCCGGGAGAGGATCGCGGGTAGTTGCTGAGTGACTGTGCCAGTTCGGAAGTCGCCTTCGGATCGGCATCCAGCGCTGATACCACGTCAACCCAGTCGAGTGCATGGAGGTGGTAGAAGTGCATGACATGGTCATGGATGTATTGCGCGCCGCTCATCAGGTTGCGGATCAGATCCGCATTCTTCGGAACCTTGTAACTCAGCGCATTCTCGACCGAACGGATCGATGCAAGCCCGTGTACCAGCGTGCACACACCACAGATACGCTGTGCAAATGCCCAGGCATCTCGCGGATCGCGTCCCTTCAGGATTGTCTCGATACCACGCACCATTGTTCCTGACGAGTAGGCGCTGCCAATCTTGTTGCCATCCATCTCCGCTTCAATGCGCAGATGGCCTTCGATTCGGGTAATCGGGTCAACTACAATTCTTTCGTTTCCGCCGGATGTACTCATGATATGTCTCTCTACTTATTCGCTTATGACTGTAAATATTCAGACAGGGTGTCGTACTGCCACTCATTTTCAGAGTGCGTTTTTCCTGCACTTTGCTCATCATCTATTAACATACTGGTGCGGGCCATGCGACTGCTCATCGCCGCACTCCATACCGGGTTCTTTTTTGCCTGTGCCTGCGGCGTAACCGCAGCAACTGCTGCGCGTGCAACAAAATAACCGGCCTGTTCGGTCCAGTCGCCTTCAGAACCACAACGCGTATGGCTTTCGATGGCTGCTGCCTTTGCTGATTTCAGTGCAGCTGCAAGCTCATCCTGCGAGGCACTTTCATCAGCAGCAACTTTTACCACGCGACCGACTCGCTCGTCAGTTGACAACGACAGAACATGCTCCACAAATTTGGCAGCAATGACTCTCTGCTGTGTTTCGTTCAGATCTTGCAAAGCCTTCCTGAACTCTTCGTCACTGGTTATTTGGTTCATTTTATCTTGCTCCAGAGTATTCGTTTTCAGCAATTAAACCGTTAATCATCGGCCAGGTGTTCAGCCAGCGTCTCTGTCAGACTCATTAACGGAATATCCATTCCATACTCCTCGAGTCCATCTTCAATATGGATACGGCAGTTGGAACAGGCACTGATAATCGCATCAGGCTGGACTTCTTCGAGCTGCGCTTTCTTGCGCTTGAATACCTGTAAACGAACTTCGTCTGCACGCTCGTTGGAACTGACGCCACCGCCAGCGCCGCAACACCAGTTCATCTTTCCGGCATCCGGCATCTCGACAAAATCATCAGCAAACAGGTCAATCAACCTGCGTGGCTGATCAATCACACCCCCACGACGTGAAATCTGACATGGGTCGTGATAGGTAACCTTCTCACTAATCTTGTCTTTAAGCTTGAGGCGTCCTTCCTCGCGAAAGGTATCAAGTACCTCGAGAATATGACGCACCTTGAAACTAAAGGCCTTACCGACCAGGTTTGGTCCATCCCAGCGAATCGCCATGTAGGCATGTCCGCATTCAGGACTGATAACAGTCTTCACTTTCAGCTTCTCGGCCGCATCAACAACTCGCTGTACCAATTCGGCAGCGAGATCACTGACACCGATTTGAATACCTGAATTGGTCGCCTCGAACGCTTCCGAAGAGATTGTCCATGTAGCACCAGCCTTGTCGAAAATTCTTGCAATCGCCTCCATGAATTCCGGGAAATTCATAATTTCCATCGACGAGAGCAGTAGCATGTATTCCGCACCCTCGACATCAACAGGAACCTTCAAACCGGTATCTTCTTCCAGGTGACGAATCTGAGCCAGCAGTGCCGGCAGTTTGACGCCCATGGGGCTGCCGATCTTGATCGAACGGTTGGTTGCACCAATCAGCCCTTCCGGCGCATGACCGGCTGCTGCCATGCCTTCACGGGTCTTACGAATCATTAACGCAATATCGTTACCCACCGGGCAGACCATTGAGCAACGGCCACACAGGGTGCAGTTGTCATACACCATGGTTTCCCACTCTGTCAGCAACTTCTCATCGACCTTCTTGCTAAGCCCGAACATTTTTCCAATGCGGCCCAGCAGGGTGTATTCCGATTTCCATACACGACGCAATGGCTCGGCCTTGGCAATTGGCGTGCTTGCCGGGTTACCGGTTTCCGTCTGGAAGAGACAGGCATCCGCACACATGCCACAGTGCACACAACTGCTGAAAAATGCTGCAACGGATGAATCGACCTGCTGCTTCAGGGCGTTGACTCCCTTCTCAAGTGATGCACTCATGATTGAACCCCCCGATAACCTGAAATGGCGCCGTTGTACCACCTTGCCATAAAGATTGTAAAAACGTGTGTGAGCTTGCTGAATGGCAACACGACCATCAACAGCTCGACACTAAGAATATGGACAGCCAGCAACATTGGACCGCTCATACCGATACGGTGAAAAGCGATGTAACCGGTAATCAGTGGCGCGATGGTCACAAACCAGATGAACAGGTCACCTGGTGTTGTCAGGTAACGCAATATCTTGTTATTGAACCTGTGAACCAGGATTGCGAGCAAGGCGATGATACTGAGAACTGCGACGGCATCAACAATCGGAGTCGGCAAAGCCGGCCAGCCAAGACCTGTCAACTCGCTAATTAACAGGATGTGTGGAGCAAACAGGAAAATAGTCACGAAGAGTCCGATATGGAATATGTATCCGGCAACAATTGTGAATGCCGAACGTTTGAAAGAATCAGACTCAGGTACAGATCGTGACACGATCGTTCGCATACCACTGGAAAATTCACTTCCCTTGGCTTCAGCAAGATTTTTCTTGCGCCCCAACATGAGGATTTCGAATATACGGATTATCACGCCCGCGACAAGAACCACTGTCGCAATCTGAAAACCAGTACCACGTACCCATTCAAGTAATGCTATTTCGTTCATGATTTCTTCTCTTCAGTAGAACCGTTATTTTTCCAGATCTTCAAGAGTAACTTTTTCGTGCGCCTTGTTCGCACTTCCCTTCGTTGCGCGGTTCAATGCACCAAGTGCTACACCTGCTGCTGCCGCACCTGCAGCCGTATAAAGCACGGTCTCTCCAACATCAGCTGTCGGAATCGAGAGTGCCTTGTAGAAACCGCCACCGTCCCAGAACTCGGGCTCAGAACAGCCAAGGCATGGGTGTCCGGACTCGATCGGGAAGCTGGTGCCGTTATTCCACTTGGTGGTTGCGCAAGCGTTGTAAGTTGTTGGCCCCCTGCAGCCCAGCTTGTAGAGACACCATCCCGCTTTCGCACCTTCATCGTCAAAAGTCTCGGCAAAGAGGCCCTTGTCGTAGAAAGGACGGCGATAGCAGCGGTCGTGGATACTCTGCCCATAAAAAGCCTTGGGGCGACCGAGATCGTCGAGTTCCGGCAGGGCTCCAAAAGTCAGGAAGTGGGTCAACACACCGGTGATAACGACCGGAATCGGCGGGCAGCCGGGTACATTGATAATCGGCTTGTCCTTGATCAGATCACTGACGGAGACTGCGCCTGTCGGATTCGGGCTCGCCTTGGGAAGACCACCGTAGGTGGCACAGGTGCCAACTGCGATAATTGCAGCAGCACCCTCGGCCGCTTCCATCAGCATGTCGTAGTTGCTGATGCCTGCAATGGTTGAATAACCGGGATTATCCATCGGGATTGAACCATCAACCACCAGCAGGTATTTACCGTGATTCTCGTGCATCGCCTCTTCTTTTGCCTCTTCAGCCCTGTGGCCCGAGGCTGCCTGCAAGGTATGGTGATAATCGAGCGAGATACTGTCGAAAATGAGGTTTTCTACAGTTGATGCTCCGGCCCTGGTCAGGGATTCTGTACAACCGGTGCACTCCTGAAACGAAAGCCAGATGACCGAGGGCTTTTTCGCATTCTCAAGTGCCTCGGCGATCATCGGAATCATTGCCGGCGACATCGCCATCATTGATGCCGTGGTCGCACAATATTTCATAAAGCTGCGTCGCGATACACCATGACTGCGCAGAACATCACCAAGGGTCTTCTCTTTATCGCTATGACTTGCCATGCTTATTTCTCCACCGCTAGCTTGTTACTTGTCTGTTTTTCCTGCTGTTCATCCTCAAGGCGAAGAGCGAGACGCTCACTTGCCTCGGCTACATCTTCTGCCTGTGAACGAAGGATTTCTGGCATCCTGGTCACTTCAATGAATCGACCGATAGTCTCCTCATTTTCGTTGTAATGGGTGACTACCCATACTCCGCTGTATTCTGTTTCGACCACATCGCTTGAACCCAGCACATTGAGTCTTGCCACCACTTCACCAAGACCGAGGATTTCCAGGATTCGATCCTCTTCACCTGGTGCAAGGGGAATGCTGCGCAGATCAATCACCGAGGTTTCATCCTCAGTCGCGAGACGCTCCAACGCATGTTTCACTTCGTGCAGCAAGGGCTCGACATTCCACGTCAGCTGATCACTGGCCTGGATGTTGAAATGAATAACTGAATCTGTTTGGTCCATTACAATTTTATCCTTGCACTGAAATCGTTATATCTATCTGTCGGAACAATCCTGATGAAAGATTCTTTAGGCAACTGTCGCCACTCTCTCTTCGCCTGATGGATGCCACTGCTCTATCAGAGTGACCGCTTCGTCCCGGGCCTTGTCGATTCCCGCGCGTACAACATCTGATGGTTCCATGCCCCATTCGATCGTCTCAGGCTGGATTCCAATCAATGCGCGATGCTCAGGCATGTGTCCGGTGAGTCGTGCGATATCAATCAGGTCAAGCAGGGCCACCTCGTGTGCACTGCGTCTCGCACGGCCCAGAAACTCATCCATCTCCTCACCGACGAAAGCGCTCACACTGCCGGCAGGCTGATGAAGTTCAGCGGCGTCAAAAACGATAAGGTTGTTGCACTCTTCTATATAGGCAGCCAGCGTGAAGCTGAGTGTTCCGCCATCAAGGAAGGTTAGATGTGGTGTATCGGGATAGAGTGATTCAAGATGGTTAAGGGCGTGGATACCTGCACCCTCATCAGTAAGGAGGGTATTGCCGACTCCGAGTATCAAGGTAGTTTCTTTGTCAATAGACATGAATTCAACTCTTGCCCTTAACTTATAGTTATATGATACTTGACTAAGCCTAATCAGCTTGTTGATAAATATCAACAAGCAATTAGCTTTTCCCTGACTGACTGAATATAAGTTCAATTATTTAACCGGATATTCCTCATTATGTGTCTTGGCATCCCAATGCAGATCAAATCGATCGAGAATTACACCGCCCGTTGTGAAGCAAAAGGGGTGAGCCGCGATGTCAGCCTTTTCATGATGCAGGAGGAAGAACTCAATGTAGATGACTTCGTTGTCGTACATGTCGGCTACGCCATCCAGAAAATTTCTGAACAAGAGGCGCAAACTGCCTGGGAACTGTACGACCAGATGCTCGCAGCAGACAGCTGAAGGAGTCTTTAGTGCATGAACTTGCAATATGCCAGTCACTGATTGACCAGGTCGAAGCGATTGCGCATGAACGGCAAGCTGAATCTGTTGTATCCATCACGATCGGGCTTGGCGCACTGTCTGGTGTTGAACCCCAGCTGCTGAAACACGCCTACCCCGTTGCCAGTGCAGGCACCGTTGCCAGGGATGCTGAATTAATGATTGACGAACTACCCACCCGCATCAGGTGTAACGCCTGCGAAACTGAAAGCGATGTCCCACCGAACAAGCTGGTTTGCCCGGCGTGTGGTGAATGGCGCACCACACTGATCAGCGGTGATGAGCTATTATTAATGAGCGTGGAACTGCAGACGGCTGAGAATCGCGGCGGGGACGCCCCTCCTACAAGCTAGGGAGAAAATCGCGGCGAAGGCGCCGCTCCTACAGGACAAGGCATGACTGATATAATAGTACTGAATTCTGTTACGCCAACTTGAAGTCATAGTGACAGGTCGAATTATTACGGAGAACACCATGTGTAACACCTGCGGTTGTAATATCACACCCGGCAATGAAGAACTGATCAGACCCGGTGGCAAGCTTGCCAAGACCGAGAGCGGCAACGAGGCAGTGACCGTACTGCACAGCCTGTTACACGAGAATGACCACACGGCCAGCCACAACCGTGAGCACTTCGACTCACACAACGTCCTCGCGATCAACCTGATGTCCTCACCCGGTGCAGGAAAGACTGCCCTGCTTGAAGCATCAATCAAGCAACTCGATCCGAAGCTGAGAATCGCAGTTATCGAGGGTGACCTGGAAACAGAGAATGATGCCGAGCGTATTCGCAAGCACGGTGTTAAAGCGATCCAGATTGCAACCGGCAGTGCCTGCCACCTTGATGCTCACATGATCCACGATGCACTGCATAATCTCGACCTCTCGGAATACGACGTTGTTTTTATCGAAAATGTCGGCAACCTTGTGTGCCCGGCGAGCTTCGATCTCGGGCAGCATCAGAATGTTGCCCTGCTGTCAGTGCCCGAAGGTGACGACAAACCGGCCAAATACCCGGTCATGTTCCGCAGCGCCGACCTTGTCATGATCAGTAAAACGGATCTGCTACCTTACCTCGACGACTTCAAAACCGAGCGTACCAGGCGCTACCTGCAGGATATCGCCAGCACTGCACCCATCATCGAACTCTCGTCAAAAAGTGGTGAGGGCATGTCTGACTGGGCCGATTGGGTCGCACAACAGGCGGCAGAGAGAAGAAGTTATCTTGAAGCACACCCGGTCGCATCAGAACACAAGCACCACACACACGAGCACGAACATCAGCACACGCACAGTCACGCCCACAGTTCATAACAGATGAGCGCAAGCGCAAAAACCTGGCTTGAGCGTATTCGTGCCCTGCCACTTGATAAAGCTGATGGACGGCCGATAAAGATCATGAACGTCTGTGGCGGTCATGAACGCTCCATCACCATGGCCGGTCTGCGCAAGGCGCTTCCCGATACAATTGAACTGGTACCGGGACCCGGCTGTCCCGTCTGCATCTGTCCGGAAGAGGATATCTTCGAGGCCATTCAGCTCGCACTGCATGAAGAGATTATCCTGGTTGCCTTTGGCGACATGCTGCGCGTCCCTGTGAATGTTGCCAAGGCCGAAGCACGCACGCTTGAACAGGCAAAGGCACAGGGCGCAGACATTCGCCCTATCGCCTCACCCACGGAAGCAATCTCCATCGCACGGGACAATCCTGGTACACAGGTGGTCTTTTTCGCTGCAGGTTTTGAAACCACCACGGCGCCGGTTGCCGCCATGCTCGCCGAAGGCGTACCTGACAACCTTTCCATCCTTCTCTCGGGCCGCCTGACATGGCCCGCTGTTGCCATGCTGCTCGATTCCGGCACGCCCGGTTTCGATGCACTGATCGCCCCAGGTCATGTCTCTACCGTAATGGGACCCGAGGAGTGGGAGTTTGTGGTCAAGGATCACAAGATTCCTGCCGCTGTTGCCGGTTTCACCCCTGAGAGCCTGCTGGCAGCCATGTACTCAACTCTGCGCCAGCTCATTGAGGGACGCTGTTTTCTCGACAACTGTTACCCGCAACTGGTACGAGCGGGAGGCAACAAGTCTGCCCAGGCGCATCTTGCTACTACCATGCAGGTCGTCGATGCCAACTGGCGCGGTATCGGCATCATCCCTGCATCCGGCTACCAGTTGGCTGAAGCCTATCGATCACACGATGCAAGAGAGAGATTTCCGACCTATGCAGATGATGCACACAAGCGCGCCGGTGAAATGCCACCGGGCTGTGACTGCGCCCAGGTCGTACTCGGCAAGCTCTATCCCAACCAGTGCCGCCTCTTCGGCACGGCGTGTAAGCCACGCAACCCGATTGGACCCTGCATGGTCTCCGACGAGGGCGCCTGTCGCATCTGGTGGTCTGCCGGCATTCGAGAACCAGCAGCACAAGAAGAGAGAGAAGAGACGCTTGCCTGATAACCGCCCTGCTGCAGGTCCTGTTGATATCTCAGCCAGGAAAATCACTCTTTCGGGCAAGGTACAGGGGGTTGGCTTTCGCCCCTTTATCTATCGACTTGCAACTCAACACCGCCTCACCGGCTGGGTCAGAAATTGTGTCGGGATAGTCGAAATCCATGTGCAGGGTCCGGTCAGTGCACAGAATGATTTCCTCAGTGCTGTTTTCACAGAACACCCACCGCTGGCGAAGCCGAAACTGGAGTCAGATACAGCTGTCGCTTGTGAACAAACAGAAAGCTTTGAAATTCTGAACAGTCTGGATGCAGGGCATCCCGAGATCAGCCTGCCAACAGACCTCTATCTGTGTGACGACTGCCTTGCAGAGATGCAAAATCCGTCTGATCTGCGCTATCGCTACCCTTTCATCAACTGCACCCAGTGCGGACCCCGCTATACCCTGATCGAAGCCCTTCCCTACGACAGGCCCAACACCACGATGAAAACGTTCCCCTTGTGTGAATCGTGCAAGGAGGAGTACGAGAATCCGAATAGTAGGCGTTTCCACGCTGAACCGATCGCCTGCCCGGTGTGCGGCCCATCTCTTCAGTTTTGCCGTGCCGGACAAACCATCGAGGGGAATGATGAGGCGATTACTGCGACAGTCGAGGCTTTAAAATCCGGAGCCGTTGTTGCAGTCAAGGGCATCGGCGGTTACCACCTGGTTTGTGATGCAACCAATGATGATGTGATCAAGCAACTGCGTAGAAACAAGCCGCGCCCAGACAAGCCACTGGCGGTCATGCTCCCTGCCGAAACCAATGGCCTGGCACTGGAACAAGATGAATCAGATTTTCTCAACCAGCCCAGTCGCCCGATCCTGCTGATCGACAAACACAAGTTACCGGCACTTTCTCCACAACTTGCACCCGGACTTGGGGAAATCGGCGTTATGCTTCCCTACAGTCCGCTGCATCACTTGTTGCTGGACAGCTTTGCTTCACCACTGGTTGCAACCTCTGCCAACATCAGTGGTGAACCGGTACTCACAGATGGTATCGAGGTCGAACGCCGCCTTGCCCATATCACTGATCGCTTCCTGCATCACAATCGCCCCATCGCACGTCCGGCGGACGACCCCGTGTTTCGCATCAGCGAGGGCATGCCAAGACCCATCCGCCTTGGCCGTGGAACCGCACCCTTTGAACTCGCCTTGCCATTCACCCTTGAACACCCCGTACTGGCAGTTGGTACGCAAATGAAGAATGTCATTACACTGGCATGGGGCAAGCGAGCTGTACTTTCACCGCACATTGGTGAGATGAATACTGCACGTGCACTGCAGGTGTTCGAAGAGACCATTGCCGATTTACAGCAACTTTACCAGGTGAAGGCAGAGGTGCTCATTTGTGATACGCATCCGGGTTACACCGCATCACGCTGGGCAGAAAAGCAAAATCTGCCTGTTCATACTGTTCTGCATCACCACGCCCATGCTGCCTCGGCCAGTTATGAATTTTACTGCCATGAGGAGGTGATCGCCTTTACATGGGATGGTATCGGTTTAGGCGCTGACGAGACGCTGTGGGGTGGTGAAACTTTTCTCGGCAAACCAGGCTCCTGGAAGCGCGTGGCAAGCTTCAGACCGTTTCGCCTGCCCGGCGGTGACAAGGCCGCCCGGGAACCATGGCGCAGCGCTGCTGCACTGTGCTGGCAATCCGGCCACCCATACCCGCAGATACCCGAGAAGGATCCATTGCTCAGAAAGGCCTGGGAACAGGGCATCAATGCACCAAGCAGCAGTTCAGTTGGCCGCCTCTTCGATGCCGCCGCTGCACTAAGTGGTGTTTGCAGCGTGGCAAGCTACGAGGGACAGGGAGCGATGCTGCTGGAGGCCCTTGCCAATCACAAGGCAACGCATGTGCCCCTTGATATCAGCGAATCAAACGATATGCTTGTTGCTGACTGGCAGCCGCTGCTTGCAGTGATGACGGACAGCTCGACTGAACAGGCACAGCGCGCCGCCACTTTTCATGCATCGCTGGCACATACCCTGCTGCGCAAGGCACAACTGATCCGTCAGCGTCATGGCGTGAGTCATGTTACCCTCAGCGGCGGCGTTTTTCAGAACCGCGTACTGACCGAACTGGCAGCCTCCCTGCTGAGAGAAGAGAACTTCACTGTTCACCTGCCGGTACGTATACCCGTCAACGATGCGGGCATCAGCTTCGGACAGGTTATCGAGTATGGATGCGGTAGATAGTTACAAGTTATAAACAGAGTGCAGCCGGACATAAGGAACAGATAATGCAGGACACCCACATCTCACTGGCACACGGCAACGGTGGCCGATACATGCGCGAACTGATCGAGGAGCTGTTTGCAAAATATCTTGCCAATCCGGATCTTGATGTAGAAGCCGATGCTGCTTCCATTACTGTTGAAAACAATGAACTGCTTTTCACAACTGACGGTTTTACCGTACAGCCACTGGAGTTTCCCGGTGGCAATATCGGCTCACTCGCAGTCCATGGCACGACCAATGATCTCGCCGTCTCCGGTGCCACACCCAAGTACCTGAGTCTCAACGCCTTCATAGAAGAGGGAACGGAAGTCGCATTACTGGAGCGCATTATCAAATCAATGGCTGAGGCAGCCGCAGAAATCGATGTGAAAATTGTAGCTGGTGATACCAAGGTATTGCGCCGAGGTGAAGGTGGTGGTGTCTACCTGGCAACAACCGGTATCGGCATCCGTAATGGCCACCTGCTATCGATGAAAAACATTCATGACGGAGATGCCATTCTTGTCAGCGGCCCGGTTGGCGATCACGGTATTGCCGTGATGCTGGCAAGGGAGGAGTTTGGCCTGCACGGAGAGATACTCTCCGATGCTGCCAGTGTTCTGAATCTCACCCGTGCAGCCCACGAGTTTCCCGGCCTACGCTTCATGCGTGACCCTACTCGTGGTGGTCTCGCTACTGTCTGTACAGAATTAAACCGGGCGACAGGCATGGGCGTAAGGCTTATAGAGACCGATATTCCTGTACGCGACCCTGTCCATGCCGTGTGTGACATGCTGGGCTATGATCCGCTTTACCTCGCCTGCGAGGGGCGCGTGGTCGCGATCATTAATCCGGAGAGTGCCGACACACTGCTGCAGACATGGCGAAATATAAAGGGCGGAGAAGAGTCTGCAATCATCGGTCACATCAGTACAGCAACTCGGCAAGTCATTATCGAAACCGAGATCGGTGGAGAACGCATACTTGAAGAACTGGAAGACGATCCACTACCGAGAATCTGCTAGGCAATATAGAGAGTCACGGTCAAAACGCTGTCAAATTCATTCTCCGTCGTTTTCCACCTCACAGATATATCCGTTATTATCATCTTCGGCTGGCCTGTCTGCTTTAAATGCATTGCAGGCCGAAATACAGCCAAGCGGAACAACAATCATGGTCAGTGGCACTGCCACGATAGGACCAAAGAGCAGTGATATCGCCATGCCTTCAAAAATTGGATCGAGAATAATCGCAGCCGCTCCTGCCATCATGGTCAAATCCGTAACCCAGATTGGCCGCATACGAATCTGCCCAGCAGTGACCACAGCCTCAACATGATGCGTACCACGATGCACCTCGTTACGTGCAAAATCGACCAACAGGATTGAATTACGCACCTCGATTCCCGCAAGCGCGATAAATCCGATCATTGATGTCGCGGTAAATTCAGCATCCATTATCCAGTGCCCCGGGATGATACCGATGAGCGTTAATGGAATCGGTGCCATAATAATGGCCGGGTGTATAAAATTGCCGAACTCCCATACCAACAGTATAATAATCAGCACAAGGGCAGCTGCAAAGGCAAGCCCCATATCTCGAAATGTTTCGTAGGTGACAACCCATTCGCCACTCCACTCGAAGCCAGACGTCATATCATCAGCAGGTGGACCCATCATGGTGCCGCTGATCGAAACACCATCCGGAGCGGTGTAATGATCCAGCAGATCCTCCACCGCCATGATGCCGTAGATCGGCGCGCCAAGCTTGCCTTCCATCTCTCCCACGACATACTCCATTGGACGCAGGTCCTTGTGATAGAGAATGGGGTCTTCGGGCAAACTGACGAAATGTCCAAGTTCAGTTAAAGGGACGGTACCACCTGCACTGGTTGGAATAGGCAGGTTGTGCAATCGGGGTAGCTGGGAACGTACGTGCAGCGGCAGTTCAATCACCAGGTGAGTCGGCTCAAGCCCTCGTCCCCGCTTGGCATCACCAAGAATGTAACCACCCATCGCCATATCAAGATTTCTGTTAATGGTTTCTACATCAACGCCCAGGCGCGTGACCTTTTCAGTATCAACCTCGAAATGCCAGCGTTCATTTGCATCCGCCATGTAGGTATCAACATCAACGAGTCCTGGCGCCTCGATAAACATCTGTTCCATATCGTGTGCAACCTGGCGCCTTGTCTCCTCATCCGGGCCATAGACCTCGGCTACCATGGTTTGCAGCACGGGTGGTCCCGGCGGCATTTCGACAACGGCGATTTTCGCACCCGCCTTCTCGGCAATAGGTGTTAACAGGGCGCGTGCAGATTCAGCAATCTCGTGGCTGCTACGTTCACGATCTCCCTTATCAAGAAGCATGACCTGTATGTCAGACTGCCATGGCTGCATGCGCAAGTAGTAGTGCCTGACCATGCCATTGAAATTGAATGGTGAAACAGTACCGACGTAGCTCTGCATCGCGGTGATTTCTTCCACGCCCTTCAGCGCATCGACCAGCTTGAAGGTAAAGCTTGCAGTAGTTGGTAGTGGCGTTCCTTCAGGAAGATTGATCACCACGTTAAATTCCGGCTTGTTATCAAATGGCAGCATCTTGACTGCCACGGCCTTTGTATAAAACATCGAGCAGGCCGCAAAAAACAGAACAACAATGACAGCCAGGAAGACGCGGCCTTTGAACTTGCTCTGGATAAGCGGCTCGATCACCGGACGAAAGATGTTACCGATCAGATCCTGAGTTTTTTCTTCACGAATAGCAGCCTTGTTCAGGGCATTCATTTTCGGGCGCAGCTTGTAGGCAAACCACGGCGTAAAAACAAAGGCAGCAAAGAGTGAAAAGGCCATCGCAACAGAACCGAACAAAGGTATAGGGAACATGTAGGGCCCCATCATGCCACTGACAAAACCCATTGGCAGCAGTGCCGAAAGGACTGTCAGTGTTGCAATAATCGTGGGGTTTCCGACTTCTCGAACCGCATCCACTGCCGTGTCTATACGAGTCTCGCCATCATGCAGCCAACGCCGGAATATATTCTCCACCACAACGGTTGCATCATCGACAAGAATACCGATGGAGAAAATCAGTGCGAACAGGCTGACACGGTTAATTGTGTAGCCCATAACCCAGGCAGACCAGATGGTGATAAGGATAACAATCGGAATGATCGTTATAACAACAACTGCAGGCCTCCTGCCGATTGTGATCCAGGACAATAGTGACACGGCAATAGCGGCACCAAGCAGTGAGGTCAGAAGTTCATTAACCTTGTCATTGGCTGTCTTACCGTAGTTGCGGGTAATTTCCACGTTGATATTATCCGGAACGAGACGCCCTTTGAGCGATTCCAGTTTCGCGAGGATATCCTCTGCTACCGTGACACCATTTGTGCCCTCTTTTTTTGCAATCGCAATTGTGACAGCCGGTGCTACCCCGGTCAGCTTATCGCTGCTACCTGCCGGGCCACTGAAGTAGTTAACCATCCTGGTCGGCACTTCTTCCCCGTCGACTACGTTTGCAATATCTGCAACATAAATGGGGGCACCATCATGCGTACCTATCACGAGTCGACCGACCTCCTCTCCACTCTTCAGGAAATGGCCTGAGGTAATAGTGAAATGCGAAGTGTTTTTTTCAATCGTACCTACTCTTTTCTCTTCATTGGCTGCACGAATGGTTCTGGCTATCTGGTCAAGACTGATGTTATATCCTGCCAGGCGCTCAGGCAGTACTTCGATACGAATCTGCTGACTTCTCCCTCCTGCGACAAATCCCTGACCAGTATTCGGTACTTCCTTGAGACGCTGCAAAACATCTGTGGCCAGCACTCTGAGCGTTGAATCATCAACCTCTTCAGACCAGAGCGTGACTGTCACCACTGGAACATCATCAATTCCCTTGGGCTTCACCAGTGGCATCGATACCCCGGGGGGAATCCTGTCAAGGTTTGACTGGAGCTTGTCATGAACCTTGACGATCGAAGGACCGAGTTTTTCTCCGACTTTAAAACGTACTGTAACCATGCCCTGGCCACGCTCGGATGCAGAGTAGACATGCTTGACCCCGGGAATATCACTCATGATGCGTTCAAGCGGATCAATAGCGAGGCTGGCGACCTGCTGAGGGGAAACCCCGGGATATGAAATAAATATATCGATCATTGGGACCGATATTTCCGGATCTTCCTGTCGTGGCGTAAACAGCAGTCCCAATATACCAATGAAGAGGCTGGCAATAAGCAGCATCGGTGACAATGGAGAAGTGATAAATGTACGCGCAAGATTTCCAGCCAGCCCGAGAGAGACCTTCTCTTCATGAGGCTGTGGCGGATGGCCGGGTGCAGGCCGTCGTGTTCGGACCTTCTCAGGGAGTTTCATTACGAACCTCCTTTATACGAACTAAATCTGTAACGATTGCTCGACTTTTGTAATTCTAACTATACGCGACGGGCATTTTGCCCATTATCGTAAATCGCGTACGTAGGATGGAATATCTGCATTCAGTGCTTGTGAAAAATTGGCGAATGTCATTGTGACAGTGGCCAATTCGACATCATCAAAATTTGCGTTTGTAACAATAGCGCGCCTGAGAATAGAGCCACTCATGACGGCATGGCTTAAATCTGCATCAGTCAGGTTGGTTCCTCGCATTCTGCAGTCCTCAGCCAGCACATTACGCATTTTTGCACCCTTCATATTTGCATCATCGAAATTGGCAAGATTAATCACGCTGAAACCGTCATTGCGGACACTTTCCAGGTTGATATTACTGAGATCGGACTCTAAAAACATTGCTCCATTCAGATGGCTGTCACGGAAGTCACTATCATTCAGTTTTGAGTTTGAAAGATTGGACTTGATCATCCTGCAGCCCTGTGCAAAAACATTGGTGAGATCACTTGAGTGCATATCTGTATAACTCAAGTTAGTTCCCTCAAGCCTCGAATTGGACAGATTTGAATTGCTCATCATGACGCGTCTGAAATCTGCATGGCTCAGGTTCGCATTAGCGAGATTACAGGACTCAAGGTTTGCCGCGGTCGAACGCAACTCGCTGCCGAACTGTGCAGCAGTCATGTTGGCGCCTTCCAGGTTTGAATGACCCAGGTTTGCCTCGCGCAGGATCGTCCTGGAGAGATTAGCGCCACGCAGGTCTGAACCACCAAGATTTGCGCCTGTTAGATTGGCACCGGTTAAATCAGCATCCCTTAGATCTGCCCCCCTGTAATTCCATTTCCCTGAGATCAGCCCCTGCAAGAGAGTCAGAATCGACGCTAGCGAGGACCTCGTTCGTGTCCAGTTTAGTGATTTCGACCATCTGAAGGTTCCTTGTGTGTAAGTAAATAGTACGCCCCGTACTTTCAGTATAGCCATCTGGCCAGACTCGGCAACAGAGAACAAAACACTCGCCCGTACCAACTGGCACGGGAAATATCCTGTCCCTCTGCCTTTTACTTTAATACTGGTTAATGATACAGCGTTGATATAAATCAACTAGATTCCAATTCGACCAGATCAACAAGGTCTTACAAAAGCCTTCTTTTATTATGCCCGATAAGCTCTATATAGGTAAGTAACTGCCTTTTGTTGTTATCGATCAGGCTTGTGCGGCACCTGCAGCGTATTCAATATAACTGCTATCACTGACAACCGTTTTGGTTGATAATGATACAAGCTTACGTGAAATTTCGCGCCCGGGGAGATTCGTACAATAGCACGAGACTAGTCAAAGCCGTAGGCAGGAATTTATAATCAGGCAAAGAAAACAGCAGGACTTCGAGTGGCCAATATTCTGATAATTGATGACTCATCCAGTAACCGGGAGTTTATTTCCTCCGTTCTGGAGTTTGAAGGACACAAGATTCTTCAGGCATCAAATGGTATTGACGGAATTGAAATGGCCGAAATCCATGACCCGGACGTCATCATCCTGGATATCATGATGCCTGACATGGATGGCTATGAAACCTGCCGTATCATCCGTTCACACCCGCTTGCCGCCTTGACTTATATTATATTCCTCTCGGCCAAGGGCGAGATAACCGACAGGGTCACCGGGCTTGATACAGGCGCAGACGCCTATCTCTCAAAACCCTTCGCGCCTGAAGAACTCAAGGCTGTTGTTCGTACAGGCGTACGCACAACAAGGGAATGCCGCAATGCCATGAAAGACGGCCTCACAGGGCTCTGGAATCGGCGCGCTTTCGACAGCATGTTAAACCACGAGTTCGAGTCTGCCATACGTTACGACTATCCTGTTTCACTCGCGATCATGGATATCGATCATTTCAAGTCCGTGAATGACAACTTTTGCCATGATGAGGGCGACCTTGTTCTTGCAATTATTGCAGCCATGCTGAACAAGATTGCCCGCCCAAGTGACCTGACGTTTAGATGGGGTGGAGAAGAATTTGTCTGGCTGTTGCCTCACACAAGCCTGGAGAATGCAACTATCGCAGCCGAGCGCTTGAGATCAACGATCGAATCACATCATTTTGAAGACGTAGGATCTTTGACTGTCAGTTTCGGAATTACAGACGTGAAGAAAGACGACACAACCGAAACACTGTGGAAACGTGCTGATGAAGCCCTTTATCGAGCTAAAGATAACGGCCGCAATCGCATAGAAGTGGCTCAATGACCACACTGGATTCCGGTCTCGCGGCATCAGCAAGTCACAGATCAATAAAACCCCTTAGCACCTGCATACTGGCAAGCGCACTTGCTGCATCAATTTGCGCTATATCTGCCTCGGGATAAAAGACTTCCGCAAACAGGAAGTTTCCAGCATCGCTTAACACAGGGGGCATTCCAAATTTGACGACAACATGATTCTGATAAGTGAGGTAACGAACAAAAAGGCGATCGCCAATCGCAGGTCCAGCCATTATGCACAGGGCTTTACGACTCTCCTGCCGTATTCCCTTTGTAAAGTGCTCATAACTGAAGCCACGCCGCTGATTGTTGAGCCGTTATAAAAGCTTCCCGGGAACCTTTACCTGTTTGCCGTTATGCTCAAGGTGCAGACGACCGTAAGCATGCTCAATACCTCCCGGCAACATACTTATACAATCCATAAGAAAACGTTATATATGATATTGTAATTATGTCTATTATTAGACAATACGGGCCTGAAAAATATCCTTTTCTAATTGGGTATAAAGGTCAAGAATGTATATAAAAAATAAACAATAAAAATAACAATCAAATCACCATCATGTCGCACCTATGGGATTGAGAAATTGTTAGATTTAAGCAGCCTCTTTGACTCACATCCTGATGACGGGCTTATCTATGCCTACTCATATGACCCAATGTGGCTTGCCATCTCAGTTGTTATTGTTGTAATTACCTCTTACATCGCATTTAAACTTGGCGCGAAAATATTTCTTACAGACACAGTGAAGAAAAAAAATATTCTGTCACTAGTCAGCGCGCTTACGATGGGACTCGGCATATGGTCAATGCATTTTGTCGGCATGCTGGCCATTAACATACCAGGTACAGTCCACTTACACCCATTCACCACCTTGCTCTCAATATTCCCTGGTATTCTGGGCTCTTTCATTGCCCTGTGTCTTCTCTGGCGCCTTGGTGTCCGCTTGCCACTGCCTCTTAGAGGCACCATGTTCGGCGCATGCATTCTGGTCATGAACTATATCGGTATGACGGGTATGAATTTCGATGGTTATCTGAGCTATAGCCCTGCCTTATTTGTACTATCAATCATAATCGCCGTAATTCTCTCTTACCTGGCACTCTACATTTATGACCGGCTTCAAAATCGGCTTCCAATTGTCGCCGCACTGGGAATTGGACTGGCAGTATCCGTTACTCACTACACCGGGATAGAAGCTGCTTATTTTATCAAGGAAGATGCGGCCTTACAGCCCACCGCTCTGCTTCTTGAGGACATGTCTGCGGTTAAGGTCTCGGCATCATTACTTTTTCTGACGCTCGGAATAGCAGTGTATCTCCTGGTCTCCAAAATGACATCGGCCACCAATCAATTACGTGATACTGAAAGGCGATGGAAATTTGCAATCGATGCTGCGGGTGATGGTGTGTGGGACTGGAATCCCCAAACTGACAAGGCCATGTTCTCAAGGCGATGGAATGAAATATTAGGCTATGCAGAGAATGAGTTCACCCCCACGGGGGCAGCCGTATTCAAGGCGATACATCCTGACGACGTGAGATACGTGAAGAAGGGCGTTCTGGAACACGTAAGAAAAGGCGGAGAGTCGCCCTATAAAAGAGAGTTCAGGATGCAAACCAGGGATGGCGACTGGAAATGGGTCATTGCCCGCGGAAAGGTTCTTGAGCGTGATACCCATGGCAGTCCGGTCAGGATGATTGGCACACTGACCGATATCACCGAACGCAAGCAATCCGAGATAGATCTTCTCTCGAGCAAGAGATTGCTTCAGTCAATCATCGACAGAGCTCCCATACGTGTATTCTGGAAAGATCGCGAGTCGCGTTTTCTGGGGTGCAATATCTTGTTTGCAAAGGATGCAGGCTTTACCCATCCTGACCAGTTAATCGGCAAAACAGATGATGAGATGGGCTGGAAAGAACAGGCCGAACTTTATCGGGCAGATGACATCAAGGTGATTGAGACGGGCGAAGCGAAACTGGATTTCGAAGAGCCCCAAACCACACCGGACGGACGTCAAATCTGGCTGCGTACCTCCAAGGTGCCGCTACTGAATCCGACAACGGAAGAAATTATCGGCGTCTTGGGCCTCTACGAAGATATCACCAAACGCAAACAGGCCGAGAATGAGCTCCGGTTGAGTAAAGCGCAGTTAAGTGAGGCTCAGCGTATTGCAAAGACAGGAAGCTGGACACTTGACCTGTCCAACAACCACCTTGATTGGTCGGATGAGGTATACAGGCTATTTGAAATCGACAAGACACAATTTAACTCGTCATACGAGGCATTCCTTGATGCCGTCCACCCAGATGACAGGGAGATGGTCAATCAAGCTTATCTCGATTCACTGAATAGCCATAAGCCATACGAAATGACCCATCGCATACTAGTCGGTGATGGCCATATCAAATATGTACACGAGACTTGTGAAACCCTGTTTGATAAAGATGGTAAGGCACTGCTTTCCAGGGGAACGGTGCAGGACATTACCGAACGAAAGCAGGCTGAGGATCAGATGCGAATCGCAGCCGTAGCTTTTGAGTCACAGCAGGGGATCATGGTCACCGATGCAGTTGGAATAATATTACAGGTCAATAGTGCTTTCATGGAGATGTCGGGGTATACAGCCGATGAAATCATTGGCAATACACCTAAAATGTTCCAGTCTGGACGCCACGGCCCTGCTTTTTATGAGGAGATGTGGCAGACCATCAACAGCGATGGTTTCTGGCAGGGAGAGATATGGGACCGGCGTAAGAACGGAGAAGTGTACCCCAAGTTGCTGAGCATCTCGGCGGTAACCGATACAGACGGTAAAATAAGCCACTATGTCGGTTCACATGCTGACATCACCGAAAAAAAGAGCGCTGAGAAAAAGATCGATAAGCTGGCTTACTATGATCAACTGACTGGTCTGCCAAACAAAGTTCAATTCATGAATCGCCTTGAGCAGACCCTTGAGGCTTGCGTTCGCGATAATCAATACAGCGCTATCCTTATGATTGACCTTGATCACTTCCAGAAACTCAACGATACACTTGGTCATGTCATAGGTGACCAATTGCTTGTCCAGGTAGCAAGTTTACTTGAGGAGTCCACGAGCTCAGTCGATACCGTGGCACGTTTTGGTGGAGACAAGTTTGTTGTAATACTTCCGGAACTCGCTTCAGACAAAATCAAAGCAGCCCGCACTGCGGAAAAAGTCACGCGGAATATTCTTCACACACTCAATAAGGAATACCAACTTGGACGTTCCTCTCATCACAGCACGGTCAGTATCGGTGTCAACCTGTTTGGTAGTGAAACACTCACTATCGATGTACTTCTGAAGCAGGCTGAACTGGCCATGTATGAATCCAAGTCAGCAGGTCGCAACACAATGACCTGTTATGACCCTAAAATGCAGTCATCTGTTTCCAAGCTGGTCACCATGGAAAAGGAGTTGCGCTCTGCTCTTGAGAATGAAGAGTTCTTCTTGGATTACCAGCCACAGGCCAGTTTACAGAATGATCGCATCATAAGTGTGGAAGCACTGATTCGCTGGAACAGCCCTAAGCTCGGCCTGGTTTCCCCAGACGAATTCATTCCCGTACTGGAGGAAATGGAGCTTATCGTCGATGTTGGCAACTGGGTATTGGGAGAAAGCTGCGAGTGTTTGAAAAGATGGCATCAGTCAGGCTTTGATTATATTCGGATAGGCATTAACGTATCTCCTGCACAATTTAAAAATAAGAATTTTCTGGATACTGTCAGAGACATATTAAAGAAAACCAAAGTGCCGCCAGGTTATGTTGAATTGGAAATTACCGAGGGAGTTGTAATGGATGACCCTCAGTATGCGGAATCTTTACTGAATGATCTGCACAAGCTTGGATTAAAGATTGCCATTGATGATTTTGGAACAGGTTATTCTTCTCTTTCAAACCTGATGCACCTCCCGTTTGACACTCTTAAAATAGACCGCGCCTTCGTCAAGGAGCTTCCTGGCAATGCAGATAGTGTCTCATTCTGCAATGCGATCCTGGCACTGGCCAAGGCTTTGAAACTGCACACCATTGCAGAGGGTGTTGAAAATGTTTCTCAATTGCGATTTCTGAACCGTATTGACTGCACTATTATCCAGGGCTTTTATTTCAGCAAGCCGCTTCCACCACAGGAAATCGAGAAGATGTTGTCAGATGACGTGCGTTTATCAGTCTCTGACAGGCGGTCAGATTTTTCCTCACATGAAGCCTGAATGCCCGTAGAATGACAAAACCCGGTACTATCAATGCACTTGTAACAGCAACCTTCACAAACTGGTTCTGACACGCCTCATAAAAAAACAACCCGGCAAGACCGGGTTGAAATACTGCTACCTAGGGAGGGGATCTCCTGAGCGTCCTTCAATACACTGCGCGAGTGTCTGAAAGTTTTATATGACACCTTTATCCAAAGACATCATCAACAAAATTGTTATACCAGCTGTGTGCGTGACCAACTTCCCTCTGCAGGTCTGTTGCTGAAGCTTCAAGCGGTGTGACACCACCCGAATTCGGAACCTTCTCAATCGCCTTGCCATCAGCCGAGAGCCTGTACATAGCAACCACGGAGATTGCATAGTCTGTTCCAACAACGCTATAGCAGGTATTTGTAAAAGCCGGGGTCTCAGGTGATTGCCCGCCCAGTAGCGCCACGACAGCCCTTGCACACACTTTTGCCTCGGCATTGGCAGCAAAGCCCGATTTCGGCAATGCACTGCCGATACAGGCATCACCAATGACATGAATTCCGGGATAGCGTGTCGATTCAAAAGTACGCAAATCAACTGGGCACCACTCACCTTCTGTCAGGTCCAGATCAAACGCAAGGCGACCTGCTTTCTGGTTTGGGATCAGGTTAATGACATCCCCCTGGTAGCTGAAACCATTGCGAGTCGTAACCGTACCGGAAGTCTCATCCAGTGCGGTGACCGGGTCACCCGGAAGCCAATCGATCATGCTGTTATCACTGCCATATCCATACAACCTTTCCCAGCCAAGCTCAAAAGCTGCCTTCTTTGCGAAACTGGTCTTGGCATCAAGCACCAGGATTTTTGAAGTCGGATTATGCGTTTTCAGATAGTGGGCAATCTGACTTATCCGCTCGTAGGGTCCAGGAGGACAGCGGAAGGGGTTGTCAGGCGGGGCTATGATCACTGTACCGCCGTCATCCATTGCTTCAAGCTGTGACCTCAGGGCAGATGTCTGGTTACCCGCCTTCCAGGCATGGGGAATACGTTCGGCGACACCCTCATCGTAACCCTCGATAGTCTCCCACTTGAAATCAATCCCGGGGCTCACAACACAGCGGTCATAAGGCAGCTGTTCACCACTCGCGGTAGTAACACTCTTTGCCTCCGGATCAATGCTGACAACAAAATCATGCACAACATTGATTCCCTGCGCCTCAAGTCCCTCGTAGCCGGCCTGGATATGACTGATATCACGATCGCCACTCAGTACTTCATTGCTCATGTAACAGGTGTGGTAGATCGCATTCGGTTCAATCAGCGTCACATCAATGGTTGCATTTGCCCGCTTGATATAGCGGGCCACACTCGCCCCGCCCGTTCCCCCGCCGACAACAACCACCCTGGCTGCCACGGTACCGAGTACCAGCCCGGGAAATCCGGCCACACCGAGCCCGACTCCGGCAGCCTTCAGAAAATCACGTCTTTTCATATTCATGTTTCCACTACTCCAAATCGCTTTAGACGATTACCGGGTTCGAATAGGCGGGGTTAAGCAGGTCAATATCCGGCACGTCGATACTGAACTCCTGGCAAAGGGGATCATTTTCAATACCCAGTATGCGTCGCAAAGTCTGCTGTACGTGAGCAGTTCGTAGCTGCACACCCAGCTCATCCTGCTCTAGTGTTACCGGGTTGATGGTTAGCATCTGTCATCCCGACGCTCCTGTTTGTCCATGGCTGGTTTTTCATCATGACAATGCTGCTACCAACTGACCAGTGATCCTTGCCGTTATTACTATTGTAATGCGGTGTCCGACCAACATCGGATGTCAGGTGCAGAACAATACGGTCAGCAATACCCAACTCTTCGGCCTTTTCCCAGAGGTAATCGACACTCCGGGTGAAACGCGTCAAAGCTGTTGTATGTCCCGCATCGTGGTTGCCGTGGGTGTCAAAACCACCGCTGCTGGCACTTGCTGTGACACAAATACCCGCCTGTATTGCAACGAGCATGCGATGAATCCTGCTGATCATGCTGTTTGATTCACCTTTCAGGTCAAGCGAATCGATCGTTTCAGGAAATACATCATCCAGCCTGTGCATTAATCCACGATTAATACGAGCATCAAGCTGTGACGCCACCTGGGAATCACGATAGGGCATGCCATTCTCCTGCAGCAGTGCCTGGAGCCTTTCCTGGCGATACTGCTCAATGATCGCTATGTCAGCCGTGCGCAAAAACTGGCGCGTACCATCGCGACGATTCGGATTGGCAAGGCTGCGCATCAGGTCGGTTGCAGGCAAACGGGTCACCGGCTGGAGACCAAGATCCTGGCTGGGTGTAGATGAACCGTCTATCAGCCAGGGCATGGGCAGGCCAGCGTTATGTATTGCACCATAGATCGCATTCAGTACCGGGTACCCTGAAAGGGCTCCGCTGGCCTGGGTGAGGCGCGCCGCGCTGTGACCGTTAGTTTGCAGATCAATCCCATTGATGACGAGCATACGGTCAAAATACTTGTCAAAGAACTCTGCATTCTCTGCGAAAGGTGCATATCGCAGGTTGCCTGCCGTTCCGGCTGGCATAGTATCAGCCCAGTGATTGATCGCCGGATTCTCTCTTGGATCGCAAAGACTGCTGTGGTCCCATCCACCATTGGCAACCAGTGTAACCAGGACCATGCCTTCAAATGGCTCTACTTCTGCTGCTGATGCACTTCTCAGCGACACCCCCGGTAAAGCTCCCGCGGCACCGGCTGCACCCAGCAACTTGACGAAATCACGACGTTTCATGTTTGTATCTCCAGTATTCCTTGTTGGCGGCCATGCTTATTCATGCAGAAAGTAGAAGTCACTCATCAGGTATGCCAGCACAGCATTCCATGCCCGCCGCATCGATTGTGAGCCATTCCTGGTCTCGCAATAGACTTCCAGTCCGGAATCTTCCGGGGTGTTGTTGTGGTACACGCTCCTGAACAGCTGGAATGTACGCTCAACTTCCGGGTCACTGATTGAGAGCTTCTCACCCAGCAGTCTTTCGTGCAGGTAGACGATATTCTCCTTGATCAGGGTGACAACCCAGTCTGACTGCGGGCTCACCGGATCAGCGACAGCACGCAGATGTTCTGCGCTCATGAGTTGTTGTGTAAAGCCAGGCCCACTCCAGGCAACGCTCAAGTGGTCTCCACCCGTTCTTTCAATACCTACTGCCTCTACCAGGTAAGCCTGACCAGCCAGCAGCTCAATGCCTGCAGACGCCTGCTCAGGGTACTTGTCCCACTGCTGGTGATTTGTCCAGCCAGGTACAGAAGCAACCTGCACAAGATTTGAGACATCCTCACCATCGGCAATGAAGAGTGATGCCTGGTCATCACCTGCAATCCAGAAATTGTAGGTGCCGCTGGCCGGCGCAACCAGGACTGCACGCAAGCGTTGACCAATGTAACTTCCAACATTGACCGGCACATCCATGGCATCGGTCCAGCCAGCAAAGCCGGGAGTGTTTCCGTCTGTGCCGAGACTGCCAAACTGATCGAGTGTCTTGTCTTCGGTGTTGAGCCAGCCTGCATGCTCGATGACAAAACTGCCCGTGGCAGGCGCACCCAATGCATCTTTGAAAGGTATCTCCTCAACAAAGGGCATCAGAATGCGTTCTCCCGGCAAGCGATTTAAATCGTTAAGTAACAGCCTTCCGTCGCACATCCCCCTGTACAACCGGCTCTCGTAGGTAGAGAGCATAGAGGTCGTCAGATCCTCATTCGGATCCAGTGCATCACGGCCACCATCAAACCCGCCATAGAGCAAACCATAACTCGAGACAGGGTTATTGAAGAAGGTGGTATTGGCAGTTGCTTCTCCCTTGGCATCCAGCTCTTCCGGTCCAAGCAGGCGTTGCATACCGACTTCAGCCAGTTCAGCTCTCTGCTCTGGTGTCACCGCACTGTCGGTGGTTGCCGCGCGAAAGAGGTCACTCATGATTAGTTCAACCAGCAGATCCCTGATTATCAGGTCGGAGGATGCAATGCCTGTGGCGATGCTCTCCAGAATATTCTCCTGGAGTTGATAAGCCGCCAGTGCCTGATCATATCCGGGCGCGTTCGGGTCAACAGGACTACTCAGAGGTTTACGTCCAAACAGACCGCGGTACCACAAGTTAACAGCACCCTTGGTAAAACGCGGGTCCTGAACCACCTCGCGGGCAAGCCACTGCAAGGCATCAATTCCGCCATTATGGTTTTCTGCAAAGGGAACAGTCGGGTCTGCGGCTGGCGCCAATGCATTCAGGTCCTGGATATTGGCGCTGTCACCCCTGCCGACACTGTAGACAGAGACTTTAAAGTGGCGTGTTGTCACCGGGTCAAACTCAATCACCTTGAGACCATGCCCGGGATCCAGGGGGTAGATACCGCGTTCAATTTCTGTCCAGGTGATCGCATCATCCGACACAGAGATTCCGTACTCACCAATGTGCCTGTAGTTGCGTGGCAGGTAGGTAATAGCGGAAATCTCCTGCTCGGCACCCATATCAATCATGATTTCCTGCGGTACTTCCTGCGGTTCCGTGTCAGTGCCGAATGCTCCTTCCCACCGAGTATTTACTGAAGCATCGATGGCGGAACTGGCGCCGTAGTAATCACTTCTCTGGGACGTGGCTGTCGCAACCCAGTTAGTACGATCAACCAGGCGATCTGATAGCGGCGCGAGTCCAAAACCGTGATGCATGCCCGGCATCTCTTTGCCATCGAATCCGGGTGCCAGCATATCGAGGTACCACTTGTCTCCCAGCTCATACCAGGGCATGCCATAGTGATCAAGCGCGTAGCCAGTTCCCTTGTAATCCCTGGCTAGGGAATCAAAACCTTCCTGCGCGTACTGGTTCCTGTTGCCCCAGTTCTGGAAAGCACCGGCAATCGGTTCCATTGTGGTATGGCACAGCAAGCAGGCCGGATTCTCCATGGTCGGGACAAGATAGTCACCGTTCTCCGAGTCATCCAGAGGCCGTTGACCGAGGGTCTCCAGGTCGACACCCAGGAACTGTCTGAGCATCATGCTGGCGCGATGACGGTTGCGGTTGGTATCGGTTGTCGGAAATCGTGACAGCCATGAGTAGGTCGTCAGGACGCCGGCATGCGGGAAAGGCTGAACTGCAAGTTCAGGGGTGCGGTGAGAGACAACCGGTATCCGGCCCGGCTTGTACTCCCCATCGTTAACATCCTGCGTGCCTGTAAAGGGCTCCAGCGGTTCAGCGCCGTAGATTTGTGCCGACCTTGGCGTAATCATGGTGTAGTCGGCCGTCAGGATTTCACTGTATGGCAAATCATTCTCAACGATATACCTGGTGAGAGCCAGCGGTTCGTACCTGATGTCTCCCAGGGCCCGGTAGCGAAGCGTATTGTCGAGAGATGCATAGACAGGAAAATCTTCATCTATGTCGCGAATATCCGCTCCACCGGAAAGAAAGGTCAGCGCGGCAGTTTTATAAATGAATTCGCCGAAACGCTCTCCCTGCATCAGGTTACGCAGGGTTATCCGCAGTCCTGCTTCATCCTGGCTTGCAACAACTTCATCAGTGCTGGGTAAGCGTCCTGCCAACAGGATGGCAGCCTTGCGCAGCGTGGCCTCGTTATTCATCAAGTTGACACCGGCAAGGGAACTGCCACCACCACCGGGCTCACCCGGGTCACGCTCATCCTGGATATAGGCAACGATATCGGCGAGATCCTGCGCGCTCAGATGTGCAAACTGCGCCATGCCACCCCTGTTCGTCTCAATGGCATTCATCAGTACCGCAAGGCTCTCACCTGCGGCAAAATTGGCCGCAACACCGTGACAAGTCTGGCAGCCGTTGGCCTGCCAAAGATCATGACCACGGGATATCTGCGGATCACCGATGACAGGTTCACCCTCTGTGCGTACTGCAAGCGTTGGCGTAGGCAGGGAGCTATTGCCGGCAACATCCACAGCAAACACTCTGTATCCATAAATCTCACCGGGTGCCAGGCCAGTGTCTGTAAATACAGATTGCCCAACACTGCCGACGATAGTGCCATCACGCTCGATGTCATAACGCACAACCTCGGCATTATCATCAGCATCGATCCACGTCAGGGTCACTGTGTTTTCAGTCACTTCCGTCGCAGCCAATGACTCGGGTGCAAGCGGGGCCTGGGTATCGGAACCAAGACTTGCATAGAAATGGGCAAGCGAGAGTCGATCATCCGCAGAGAGGAGCATCAGGCGATCGAGCATGGCTGAAGGGACACCGGCACTTCGCTCTTCGGCAAAATCGTCAAGTGTATGATTCAAATAATCGAGCCACTGTCCTGCAAGTATGCCGTTGCCACGATCCCTGCCCTCATCACCGTGACAACTGCCGCATTCCGATACGTGCAGCGCCTGACCCACGAGCACCCTTTCGAGGTTGACTGTCTGTGGTGCCGGCTGAAAAGGCAGTAAGGAGTAGTACTCACCCATGCGAATCAACTCATCATCCGTGTAGGCCTTGCTGATCCTTCCCATCATGGTGGAGTGGCGTACGCCGTTACGAAAATCCTGCATAACACTGACAAAGTAGTCCTTGTCCATTCCGGCCAGGGTTGGTATGACCGGTCCCTTGCTGAGCCCGTCGTTACCATGACAGCCACTACAGGTTTCTGCCAGCATGGCACCGCTTACCGGCGGCTCAGTGACCGTGGCCTCTTTAATTTCACTCGGTCCGGAACTGTTGTCGGAAGTATCGAATGCCTCGACCGTGTACTCGTAGGTCTGGCCCACTGAAACGTCATGATCGATGTAACCCGTGTAGGCAGTTGTCGCAATCAGCACACCATTCCTGAGAACCCTGTAACCCGCTACTGCAACATTGTCATTTGATGGATCCCAGCTCAGGCGGACGACACGATGATCGCCAATTGCACTGAACCCACCCGGAATCCCGGGGGCAGTGACATCCGGCGTCTTGACTTCAATTGCAGCACTGCTGGGAGACTGGTTACCCGCAACATCTACTGCAATCACCGAATAGCTGTAACTCTTTGCCTCTTCAACACCCGTATCGAGAAAGCTCGTCTCGGCAGTTTCACCGATCATCTCTCCATCCCGGAAGACTTTATACAACGCCACTCCGGTATTGTCAGTTGATGCCTGCCAGCCAAGCCTGACCTGTGTCGCACTAACTTCAAGTGCTGACAGCCACTGGGGAGCAGTCGGCGGAGAAGTGTCAGGCAGGGGAAGCGTTGACACGGATAGTTCAGCACCCTCGCTGGACTCTCCGCCAGCACCTGAAGCGGTGACAAAGTAGCGATAGCCGGTTTCCGGCTTGAGATTAGTATCGGTAAAACCCGGATTGGTCACAGTGGCGATCAGGTCACCATTCCGATAGACGGTATAGTGCGTTACTTCTCCCTCGGCAGGTGGTTGCCATTTGAGCGTAATACTGGAAAAAGTCACATTTGTTGCTTCCAGACCGGTGGGTTTACCGGGTGGCAGCTGCTCTGATTCTGTAACCGCCTCTACGGTGCTGCTCGTCGCAAGCAACTCGCCATTCAGGTCAAGTGCCTGAATAGCGAACCCATAGCGAGTAGCAGGTTCCAGTCCGGCTGAAATATGTGAAAGCCCCGCGATAGTTTCTACTGGCACGCCATCGCGCAAAACACGATAACTTGCCACGTTCCCTGCACCCGCTCCCGATGCAGCTTGCCAGGCAAGAGAGACTGTAGTGGTACTGAAAGCTGTTACATCCGGTTTGCCCAGGTAGACAGTGTCAGGCGTATCCCGGCGCGGCGTAGAGGTATTCATTCCTTTGGTAGTCACATCCTGTGCAAAGAAGAGACCATCCAGAACGAGCAAGTCGTAGCGCTCCTTTCCGTGCTTGAGCTCCTCATCAAGCGACTGCTCTTCCTGAACCCAGATATTGTGACCAAACGTTTTCTTAATGCGGTGATTTAACTTGGTACTTGCCAATGAGAATGGCACTCCATGCAAATTACCCCTGTTCCTCCGCTTGTAGATGGCCAGGTAACCGACTGTTTCCTCGGCATGACTGTCGTTTTTCGCCTCTTCCTCGAAAAGTGCTGCCTGGAAACCGCGCCTGCTTTTATTCCTGGCGCGCGCAATCACTGTGTCCTGTTCGTTGAAGCTCTGAACGGAGAGGAAGAGTTTGGGATTGCGGCGAAAAGGTGTTGTGAATTGGTAGTCCTGCCAGACCTTGTTATCTGACTAGGGGAATGTCCCAACTTCAAACATGGTGCCATCGTCGAGCTCATAACTACCGCTCTCAAACACCATCCAGTCAATTGACTCAGGGGGGTGTGCCTGGTCCAGATACATCCACTCCTGAAACTTCAGCTCGAAACTGCCCGGTTCCAGGTGACGCATGCGGGCAACACCCGGCTCAATGCTGTTATCACCCGGCACACCAAGAATGACAACTGGGTTTACAAAGGTCTGTTCAAGCTCAACAACCTGCCATTCGTTGTCAGCAAATGCGGATCCCATTTCGACCTGCAAAGCCTGCTGTACAGATTCATCCACACTTGATGTGGTATATGCTTCAGCCACCTGCCCTTCGACAGGAGCAAATCGTGTCCAATCAGGTATCGAAGAAGGTGTTGTGGTTTGCGTCATAGCCAGCGCAGGCCAGACGACAAAATTGACGATGAGTGCAGCGAGAATTACCGACCTGAGTTTTATGGCCGCCACTGACGCAATTTCCACCAACACCTTTTGTCTCATGATTCAAGCCCTTATCTGTAGTTCTACTTGCACGAGACACAGGCGCACTTTTGCCATGTACTCGATCTACCGGCTTAATAACTAAAGGGAGGCACTACAGACATCGGCATGATCATGCTGATGATTTGTGCAACCCCGCTACCTTTAACAAATGAATGTCAGTCAGGCCGGTGGCTTTGCGTCCCTCTCTTTCAAGAGGTTTGCCTTTTACATAGCTACAATCTAGAGAGACTAAACCAGTTTGTCAATCACCAAGGGTGGTTTTTATATCGGATAATTTCGAAAAGAGAGTGACAATTCTGAGAACCGTGCGGCTTCTGAGCGCTTGAAACCTCACCACCGGGGCCCAGCAAGAGACTGAAATACACATACATGCTGATGTGGATCATTCACTTTAACCACGTTACTGATTATGATCATGCCTAATGTATTTTTTTAAAGCACAGCCAGGCATGAAGAGTCAGATTCATTCTCTTCAAAAGTCCTGTGCGTTCTTTTCCTACTACATTCAACATGGATAAAAAGCAATATGAATACTTCAAGACTGACTTACTGGATTTTGCCCATACTTCTCGCCTTCAGCGCCACGCAAGCATGGGCTTACGGCACAAGCATACCCGCCTCTAATTCTGAAGCGATCGCCCACACTGGCAAAGTAATTGAGACCATGTCCAGCGCTGGCTATACCTATATTCGAGTAGAAGAGAAGGGAAAAACTTTCTGGATTGCACTCCCTGAATTCCAGGTGAGTGTTGGTGAAACGATCAGCTTTTATGAACAAATGCTCATGGAAAATTTTACTAGCAAAACACTGAACCGAACCTTTGACAGGATTCTTTTTGTCGAAGGGATTAGCAAGGGAACAGAGTTGCCTGCAAAAGCAGAAGTCAAACCTTCTCCAAATAAAGAAGCACCAAAACAAGTTGGCGAATCACAAAAACTGAAAGAATTGGGGAGCCCTGTTGGACGTTTCAGCGTAGAAGAGCTGTTTCAGAAAAAAGATGAACTGAATGGAAAAGTTGTTGAGGTAAAAGGAAATATATCAAAACTATCCCGGCAGATAATGGGAACAGACTGGGCTCACATTGAAGACGGTACAGGGAAAAAAGAGGATTTAAATAACAAGATCATCTTCCGCTCGACTCAAGGTGGCGTAGCCGTTGGTGATGAAGTGGTCGCTAAAGGTGTGTTGTATCTTAACAAGGATTATGGCTCTGGTTACTTCTACCCGGTCATCGTGGAAAATGCTGTTTTCAATAAATAGCCTTCCACTCTGTCGAACCTTCTTCTGATCTACCCCTGAAAAACAAAACCCGGCAATAGCCGGGTTTTGATATTTACTGGCAATGGGTGGATATTATCGAGCCTTGTTCTCGTCCACCAGCCTCAGCATAATGATATAATCCATTGTTTAATCAGGGTGCTCTTCAAATAATACCTGGTATCAGTACACCGCATCTCTGGTAATTTTTGTGCGAAGGATTGAGCGCATAAGCGGCAAATCCGTCTAGCATGTTTCTGTTGCCAGATAGAGAGGCAGACACCAAAGCATCCTGATCGCATATTTTTCATATATTAATAAAGTGAACAGTTTTATGAGTACACAAGGCGAAAGCATGCCACGGGTTGGTGTGATCATGGGATCAAGCTCCGACTGGGAGACAATGCAGCATACCGCTGACACCCTGGAAAAGCTGGGCGTCCCGTATGAGGTCGAGGTTGTCTCTGCACACCGCACACCCGACAAGCTATTCAGCTATGCCGAAAATGCCACGCAAAGAGGGCTGGAAGTCATTATTGCCGGTGCAGGTGGAGCGGCTCATCTTCCCGGCATGGTTGCCGCCAAGACACCTATCCCGGTACTGGGCATTCCTGTTCAGTCAAAGGCCCTGAACGGCATGGACTCCCTGCTGTCGATCGTTCAGATGCCTGCCGGCATCCCTGTTGGTACACTTGCCATTGGCCGTGCAGGTGCGGTAAACGCCGCACTCCTGGCTGCAAGTATTGTTGCCAACCATGATGAAAAGATACGCAATGCTCTGAACGACTTTCGGAAAAATCAAACCGAAACCGTCCTGAATCACCCTGACCCGAAGAACCCGGCATGATCATAGGCATCATCGGCGGTGGCCAGCTTGCCCGGATGATGGCCCTGGCCGGAATCCCGCTGGGTATGCGTTTCATCTTTCTTGATCCTGCGGAAGATGCCTGTGCATCTGCCCTCGGTGAACACCTCTGCGGTGAATATGATGATCGGGAGTTGTTGAACTACATGGCTGAAAAGGCCGATGTGGTCACCTACGAATTCGAGAATGTACCTGCCTCCGCGATCGAATATCTCAACGACAAGGTTGGTGTCGCGCCTTCTGCAGAGGCGCTGGCAACAGCCCGTGACCGTTTAAACGAAAAAAACCTCTTCAGGGAACTCGGTATTCCCACGGTTCCATTTGCGACCGTCGATTCCTTTGGAGATCTGCAGCTGGCTGTTGAAGAGATTGGTCTGCCGGCCATTCTCAAAACGAGAGTGTTTGGATATGACGGAAAAGGCCAGGTCCTGCTGCGAGATGAAGCTGATCTGCAACAAGCCTGGGACAAGCTGAAAGCAATCCCGTTGATTCTTGAAGGGTTTGCCAGCTTTCAACGTGAAATCTCGATTGTCAGCGTACGTGGGCATGATGGAGAAATTCGTTTTTACCCGCTCTCCGAAAATGTTCATCGAGACGGGATTTTGAACACATCAGAGAGTCTTCCTGATGATCCCAAGCAATCCGTGGCTGAAGAGTACGCAAGACGAACGCTTGAGCGCCTTGACTATGTTGGTGTTTTGGCAATCGAGTTTTTCGATATTGGTAAAGGCCTCATTGTCAACGAAATGGCTCCGCGTGTTCACAATTCCGGGCACTGGACAATCGAGGGTGCCCTGACCAGTCAGTTCGAAAATCACATTCGTGCTGTCGCCAAACTCCCCTTGGGCAGCACAGATGCGGACGGTTATGCCAGGATGATCAATTTTATTGGTGAGATACCCGAGATTCATGATCTGCTCTCCAACGAAACCTTGCATCTGCATCACTATGACAAAAAGCCCAAGCCAGGCAGAAAGGTTGGCCATGCAACCTACTGGTCAACCACCAAAATCGAGCACGACAGCACTTAGCATATTGATAGCGCTGCGCGATCAAAATTGCTCCCGGCAATTTTGTCGAACCCTGTTCTCATCCACCCTGAAAAGACAAAACCCGGCAGAGCCGGGTTTTGGGATATGGTAGCAACGGGTGGATTCGAACCACCGACCCCAGCATTATGAGTGCTGTGCTCTAACCAACTGAGCTACGTTGCCTTGAAGGCGCCAGATTATAAGTGACTCTCCGCACCTTGTCTATGCCCTTGTGGCACCAAGTTCAATCCGGGCGTTTCAAGCCTGGTTGTGCAGGTCGATAACATTGCCCTTATTGTTGTCACGCTCCTGCTTGGCCTCGTCGTTGCGGCTGGCCTCAAGGTTATCGAGATAGGCGGCATCCACATCGCCAGTGACATAGTCACCGCTGAAGACCGAGGTATCAAAATGTAGCGCCTTGCTGCGGGTCTTTTTCTGCACAGCATCGATGAGATCATCCAATTCCTGGTAGATTAGGCGATCTGCACCGATATATTCTCCAATCTCCTCTTCTGTGCGGCCAAAGGCGACCAGTTCACTGGCTGCCGGCATATCGATACCGTAAACATTGGGATAGCGCACTGGAGGCGCTGCAGAGGCGAAATAGACCTTTTTGGATCCAACATCACGTGCCATTTGCACAATCTGCTTCGACGTTGTGCCACGCACGATTGAATCATCAACCAGAAGAACATTCTTGCCTTTGAATTCGAAATCGATGGCATTAAGCTTTTGCCTGACTGATTTTTTGCGCGCTTTTTGCCCGGGCATGATGAATGTGCGGCCAATATAGCGGTTCTTGATAAACCCCTCGGCATATTCAATCCCGAGCCTCTGTGCAAGTGCGAGTGCGGCGGTGCGACTCGTATCGGGGATCGGGATCACCACGTCGATATCGTGATCTTCCCACTCTTTCTTGATTTTCGCAGCGAGGCGCTTGCCCATGCGCTGACGCGCCTTGTGGACAAAGATCTCGTCGATGATGGAATCTGGGCGGGCAAAGTAGACGAATTCGAAAATACAGGGGTTCCAGACCGGTTTTTCTGCACACTGGCGAGTAAAAAGTTCTCCGCTGGCACTCACCATCACAGCCTCACCCGGCTCGATATCGCGGACGCGCTCAAAACCGCCTGCATCCAGTGCCACGCTTTCGGAAGCGATCATGTACTCGGTACCAGCTTCTGTTTCGCGCTTGCCGAAGCAGATGGGACGAATACCGTGCGGGTCACGAAAACCGATGACACCAAAACCCGGAATCATGGCGACTGCTGCGTAACCGCCACGACAGCGTTTATGCAGCGCTTCGATTGCCTGGAAAACATCTTCCGGGCCAATACGCAGTTTGCCCTGGCGTGAAAGCTCGTGGGCAAAGATATTCAGCAGTATTTCGGAATCGGAGTCGGTATTGATGTGACGCAGATCGGAGGCAAACAGCGCCTCTTTCAACTCGTCTGCATTGGTCAGGTTGCCGTTATGGGCAAGCGTGATGCCATATGGGGAGTTGACATAGAAAGGTTGCGCTTCGGCGGAAGAGGAGCATCCTGCCGTCGGGTAACGTACGTGGGCCACGCCCATGTTACCCTTGAGGTTGAGCATGTGTTCCGCTTCGAAAACATCACGAGCAAGGCCGTTATCCTTACGCAGGTGCAGCTTGTCTCCCTCGCAGGTGACGATACCCGCCGCATCCTGTCCACGGTGCTGCAGTACCAGCAATGCGTCATAAAGTGACTGGTTAACTGGCTGGGTCGCTACAATTCCAACAATACCGCACATGATCAGACGCCTCTTCTCTCAACCGGTGCCAACGGCTCTGCCGGCGCCTCGGTTGCAGGTGTATTTTCAGGTGAGAACTCCAGATACTCGCCGATATCCTGTGGCAGCATCTCCTTGAGGGTGATGGCAACACGTTCGAAATGAGGAATCAGTTTAGACTCCTTCCACCATGGATCCTGTGGGAACGGGGTGACGCCTGCGAGCATGACGACGACCGCGATAATAATTGCGCCGCGAATCGCACCAAACAACAGGCCGACAACACGATCGGTGCCAGTCAGTCCTGTTTTGTCGATCAACATGCCGACCAGCCATGTCACCACTGCACCGAGAATCAGCATGGTGATGACAATCACGGTGAATGCCAACGCCAATTGCAGCGACGGGGCTGAAACCCACTGCGCAAACACGGGCGCCAGATCACGGAAGAAAATCCAGGCGATCCAGAAAGCGATGACCCATACAAGGAGCGACAGAGCTTCCAGCAGGAAGCCCCGGAAAAAACTGATGATCACGGAAATACCGATGACCGAAAGAATTGCGATATCTGCCCAGTTCACGGCGAATTGAAATCCGGTTACGGGAAAGTGGGTATTCTAGCAGAACAGAATCCGGGGAAAAGGAAAAATGGAGAGATTCATCTCCTTTCTGGTCACACCGGGGGTTCTAGATGATTCCGGGATTCAGGGAAACGAGATGACTTTACCCTTGAGCTGGAACTCTTTTTCGATAATCGCCAACTGACGGTCAGCCTCCGTACGCTTCTCGAGAGGCCCGACTCGCACCCGGTAGAGCGTCTTCCCTTTCACTTCGATTGGCTCAATGAAGGCAGATCTACCAGTCTGGATGAGGCGTTTTTTGAGCTTGTCCGCGTTACTGCTTTGTCCAAAGCTGCCCGCCTGGATCACCCAGCCCTGGGTGACGACCTTGCCCTGCAAGGGGGTCTTGGCCGACTGGGTCGATGTTGATGCAGCCTGTTGGGGCTGTTTTTCAGCGGCTGGTTCCTGCACAGGAGCACTATCATTCATCTTGACGACTTCTGTCGGAACCATGATTTCGTCAGTTGGGGCTGCATTGGCTGGCTGCTCCATCACCTCGCCAACCGGTAACTCGTAACGCTGCACTTCCGCAGGCGCAACCGGTTCGGCAATCGTCGAGGCACTCTCTTCCGGTATCAGGTCAGTAGAGAAATTCTCCTGCGGCTGCTCAGGAATCAGCGGCCCCAGCTCAATTCTGGAAGTTTTCTCCTCGAGCAGCATGGGCACAAAAATCACCACAAAAGCCACCAGTACAATTGCACCCGTCAAACGTTTCTTCATATTGACAACTTACCCAGTTGAAAACTATTAAACCGATTATAGCGTTTTGGAAGAAAAATATTCCAACGCCGCCCCCGCCACCTCGAATGAGCCGAAAATGACTAAACCTCCATCTGCACCTGCCGCAGATCGCGCTGACTCGACAGCCTGTTTGAAACTGCCGTAGGCATCGATGCTGCCCTCCACTCCACCTTGCCTGATTTTTTCTTGCAAGATTTCAGATGATGCAGCACGCGCATCCTTAAGTACATAGATATGCCAGCGCGAGATTAGTTCACGTAACTCTTCAGCAATCGTCTCAATAGGCTTGTCTGCGTAAAAGGAGGCAACTGCATGCCACTCCTTGACTTCATCATGGGTACGCATGGCATCAGCGAGTACCGCTGCAGCCTCCCTGTTATGTGCTACATCTACAAACACCAATGGATTACTGCCAACCTGCTGGAAACGCCCTGCCAGCGATACAGTTTTCAGCCCTGTGGCAATTGCTGCCTTATTGACTGGCAGAGACTCGCGCATGGAATCGAGCAGGGCAATCACTGCTGCCGCATTGTCGAGCTGGTGCTTACCTGGCATTAGGGGGAGTGGCAACGCATGATGTGCTGTCTCATTCCCCTGCCAATGCCACTCATCACCACTGACAGATAAATTATAATCGTGTCCGCGAACAAGCGCTTTCGCACCCACTTGCCCTGCCACACTGTGCAAGCTTGCCGGCATATCCGGACGCGCAATAACGGCAGGTCGGCCGGCCCGCATCACACCCGCCTTTTCTACAGCAATCTGCTCCAGGTCATCGCCCAGCCAGTCCGTGTGATCAAGGCCAATCGAGGTAATGATCACACCATCGGCATCAAACAGGTTTGCAGCATCCAGGCGCCCGCCAAGCCCGACTTCGAGCACAATGACATCCACCCCGCTCTGCACAAACAGCAGCATGGCAGCGAGAGTCCCGAATTCAAAGTAGGTAAGAGGTGTGTCACCGCGCGCATTTTCGATCTGTTCGAATGCAGAACAGATATCCGTATCGGAGGCCTCGTTGCCATCGATACGAATGCGCTCGTTGTAACGCACGAGGTGTGGAGAGGTATATGCTCCGACGTGAAAGTCCGCGGCAATCAGGATAGCTTCGAGAAAAGCGACACAGGAGCCCTTACCGTTGGTACCGGCAACGGTGATGATACGTGCATCAGGCGCACCCGGGTGCAGTAGCTTCCACACCCTGCCGATGCGCTCAAGTCCGAGGTCAATCTCTGATGTATGAAGTTGCAGCTGATAGTTCAGCCAGTCGTCAAGCGATGCGCCGACCGACGGCTTGTCGCCACAAGAGGCTGTCATTTAACCGGGATATTTCATGAAGGATTCGGGTTAGCGTTGCGTCATCATCTGCAATAGCCGGTGCAGCCTGTCGCGCATCTCTTCACGTGGAATAATCATGTCGATGGCACCATGCTCAAGCAGGAATTCACTGCGCTGAAAACCGTCAGGCAGGGTTTCGCGTACAGTCTGCTCAATAACACGTGGACCGGCGAAACCGATCAATGCGCCCGGTTCTGCAACATTGATATCACCAAGCATGGCAAGACTTGCCGAAACGCCACCCATGGTGGGATCTGTCATTACCGAAACAAAAGGAACACCCTGCTCTCGCATTTTTGCCAGTACAGCACTGGTTTTTGCCATCTGCATGAGTGAAAAGAGTGATTCCTGCATGCGCGCGCCACCACTTGCAGAGAAGCAGATCAGTGGAGATTTTTTTTCCAGTGCAATATTGGCCGCACGTACGAAACGCTCACCAACGACTGAACCCATGGAGCCACCCATGTAGGAGAATTCGAAAGCAACCGCAACCACGGGCATTTTCTTGAGAGTGCCATGCATGGCAACCAGGGCATCCTTCTCACTTGTTGCTTTCTGTGCAGCGGTAATGCGGTCACGATATTTTTTACTGTCTTTGAACTTCAGTGGATCGGTAGGCTCGAGAGTGGCACCGATCTCTTCACGCTCACCACTGTCGAGAAACAGATCAAGGCGACGGCGGGCATTGATACGATTATGATGGCCGCACTTGGGGCAGACATCATAATTTCGCTCGGTTTCCGAACGGTAGAGGATCGCACCACAGCCGTGGCATTTTTCCCACAGGCCTTCAGGAACCACCTTCTTGCTGCTACCTTCCGTACGAATACGACTAGGCAATAATTTTTCGAACCAGCTCATATTTTTCTATTCCCGGGTTTGAAGTGCACTACTCAACTCTGTCACGAATTCGCCGACGACGCGATCGACTGCATCCAGTGATGCTGCCTCGGCCTCGATGCGGCTTACAATCGCACTGCCAACAACCACGGCATCGGCAATTTCAGCCATTTTCGCTGCCGTCTCTGCATCCTTGATACCAAAACCGACGCCAACTGGCAAATCGGACAATGCACGAATCTCTTCAACTTTCTCTTTTACCGAGCCGATATCCAGGTGGCCTGCACCTGTAATACCCTTCAGTGAAACATAGTAGACATAACCACTCGACGCATCACAGATGCGCTTGATACGTGAAGCATCACTAGTTGGCGCAATCAGGAATACCGGATCAAGCTGATTTGCCTTGAGTGCCTGCAGGAACTCGCTGCCCTCTTCCGGCGGCAGATCCACGGTCAGCACTCCATCAACACCCGCCTTGCTTGCTGCCTCGGCAAAGGCCTCGTAGCCCATCACCTCGATCGGATTGAGATAACCCATCAGCACCACTGGCGTGTTGGCATCGCTGTTGCGAAACTCCCTGACCATATCAAGTACATCATGCAGGCTGACATCATGTTCCAGCGCGCGCTCGGCAGCACGCTGAATCACCGGACCATCCGCCATCGGATCGGAAAAAGGAATGCCCAGTTCAATAATATCCGCACCGGATTTAACCAGCGTGTGCATCAGGCGCAGAGTTGCTTGCGGCTGCGGGTCACCTGCGGCGATGTAGGGAATCAGCGCGCTGCGCCCTTCCATTTTCAGGGCGGCAAAACGTTCGGCAAGAAACTCATCATCGGCAAGATATTTCTCATACGCCAGACGTAGTTCATCGAGTGCGCCCATCAGGGTCTCTGAAACGAATATGCCGCCGTAGGGCCCAAAGTGCCCTCTCTCATCGGGCATTTCATCCCATTTAATCTGCTTGTTTGTACTATTGCTTTGCAACTTCAACTCCCTGCATAAAACTCTCTATCGCCGCGTGGCTCTTCACCCCCGGCGACTCTTCAACTCCACCACTGACATCAACAGCCCACGGGTGTACCTGTGTTATTGCATCACCGACATTGTCGGGCGTCAGGCCACCAGCGAGGATAATATCTCCAGCCAGTTCCTCCGGAATCAGCGACCAGTCAAAACTCTCCCCTGTACCACCCGGCACACCAGCCTTGTATGCATCGACCAGCAGGGCAGACGCAGAAGCGAAGTTTTCACGCTCCTTGTGCAGATCGGTATCTTCGCGCATCCTGATCGCCTTGATGTACGGTAGTCCATGCTTCTGGCAGTAGTCGGGGCACTCATTGCCATGAAACTGGATGATGTCGATTGGTACTGCCTCGCGCACCTCCCTGATCAATACCGCTTCTGCATTAACGAACAGCGCCACCTTGCTGACAAAAGGCGGCAGAGCATCACAGATCTCCCGTGCCTGGGCAATATCAACATTGCGCGGACTCGGCGGATAGAACACCAGGCCAATCGCATCGGCACCGGCTTTTGCTGCCGCAACACCGTCCTGTGGCCGTGTAATGCCGCAAATTTTAACCCGCGTTCTCATTGAATAAAAGGAGCCTCTGAAACTCAGTCCGTAAATGGATGCCGCTCTGCGATATGTGGCAGAACGAACTGATCCGGGTAGTTTACACGGTTAAAGTAAAGTCCGTCAGGTGGTGCTGTCACACCTCCGCGGGTCCTGTCTTTCATTTCAAGAATATCCTGCGCCCATCCCGTGTCGGCATCACCCTTGCCGATAGCAATCAGCACACCTGCAAGGTTCCGCACCATACGGTGCAGGAAGGCATTTGCCTCCACGCGCAGTTCAATAAGATCGCCTCGCCTGCTGACATCAAGCCGGTGCAGCGTACGCACGGGGCTCTTTGCCTGGCAACCGAGCGCACGATAGCTACTGAAGTCATGTGTACCCAGTAGCGCATTGGCTGCAATCTGCATTGGCTCTACATCAAGTGGACGATGCACCCAGGTAGCACGACCAGCAAGCAGTGCCGAGCGGCTGTTACGATTGAGAATGAAATAGCGGTAGCAGCGTCCGATTGCCGAGAAACGCGCATGGAAGCTGTCATCCGGCATCTCCTGCGCCCACAGGATATTGACGTCGTCAGGAAGGTTTGCGTTGCTACCCAGCACCCACGCCTTGGGAAGACGTTGACTGTGCGTATCAAAGTGAATGACCTGTTCGACGGCATGGACACCCGCATCCGTCCGTCCGGCGCAGTGCACGCGAAGCGGGTGGTCAGCAACGCTGGCAAGCGCTTTTTCAACGACACCCTGTACCGTGCGCACCCCGTCCTGCAGCTGCCAGCCGTGAAAGCGGGTACCGTCGTACTCAACGCCTAGCGCGATACGCACGCCGTCTCGCGACCTTGTCTAGCCGAGCTGTTCTATCAGCTCATTAATCACGCTCTTCTGCGTCGCATTGCCCTTCTCGAGAGCCTCTTCGAGCATACCTCTTGCACCATCGGTGTCACCCATGGTGATAAAGACTTTCGCAAGGTCAATCATGGTATCCACGTCATCAGAAGATGGCTCTGCGGCTGACTCAACGGCTTCCGCCTGGGAGTCAGCGTCGAAGTCGGCAAGCAGATCATCACTCTCTTCAACTGCGGGCGCATCGCTTACGCCGGCGAGCAAGTCAACACCTTCTACCTCTGCAGGCTCGTCACTGGTACCAGCCAGCAGATCAATATCCTCTTCCGAAGCCTCTGTGAAGTCATCCAGTATGGAGTCCAGGTCTTCCTCTGCACTCTCAACAGCAGCCTCAAGTGGCTCCTCTTCAGCTGAAGTATCGGTATCGGAAAAGATTTCAAAATCGATGGTATTCGAATCATGCTCTACAGTAGCCGACTGCTCTTCCTGGCCGCCAATGTCAGTGCGACCACCCTCATCACGCGGCATGAGCAACTCATCGACATCAAAATCGAGCAGATCGTCCTGACCGGACTCTTCTGCCTGCAATTCATCATCAGGCTCAGCTTCAAGTTCTGGTGTCTTGAAGGATTCTTCAGCTGCCGTATCATCTACTAGCGGCTGGGATTCTTCTTCGACTTGCCTCTCTTCTTCCCTCAGATTCCAGTGGTCATTCTCCATTTCACGAACTTTGTCGACAACCTTGCCGGGACCTTTGGCTGCAGGGATAGTAGCACCATCAATGATTTCACCTGTGAAAAGATCATCGTCCTCATCTCCGAGCCCCTCAAAGTCACGATCAAAGTCGAGATTGTCGAGCGATGGTTCACCATCATCTACGGACAGGTTTTCGACATCCTCATCGAACACGTCCTGCTGAGCCGCTTCCTGATCTGTAGCATCGTCGGTTTCCGCTTCGAAGACATCCTCGCTGGTGTGATCAGCTTCGTCGGATTGCTCTTCTTGCGACTCATCTGATTGATCGCCAGCGTAACGACTCTCAAAATCGTCGAGCACCGCCTCGAGTTCAGCGAGCTTGGTCGATTCATCAATGTTGAGCTCCTCTACCGGCTCCACATCAAAATTACGACCGAGATCGAAATCCACCTCGTCATCGACATCATGAAGTATTTCTTCCACTTCATCGTCGAATTCGTCTTCAATAGCAGCTGCATCGACAAATTTTCTGTCTGCACTTCTCTCTTCAGTTTCTGCCTCATCAAATCCTTCTGGCAACGGCTCGTCAGAACGCGTGCCACGTGCTATCAGCGCAAGCAGGAAGAGCAGAATCGCAACGATAGCTCCAACACCTGCATACTGATAAGTCACCGGCAGTGCATGCATCTGTTCCAGATAACGACCTTCATCCACGTCAAAATCCATCCGCTGCATGGAGTCCTTGATAAATCCGCCCGCATCTTCCATAAAAGCAAATGATTTTTCTATGAAGCCAGACTCCTCAATGTAGTCCATGGACTTTTCGACATAACCTTCCACAAATACCAGCAGAGGCGTACCATCAGCAGCACCGCCTGATGGCGTCTTATTGGCCTGAGGTTCTTCTGCCAGTGCTGCTGGCTCGACGACCTTTGGCTCTGTTGCAATTGGTGCTGGCTCAATTGCCTGCGGTTCAGCTGCTGGTGCAGGCGTTTCTGTCACCGCGACTGGCTGCTGGGGGCTTTCTACAGCTTCTGCCTGCGCAGGCTGCTCTTCCTGCTGCATCGGCTCTGCTGGTGCTGCCGTTTCTACGGGTGTTACAGGCTCTGCAGGTGCGGCTGATTCTGGCACCGCTACAACCCAAGGCACCTCTTCAACCCCAGGTACCTCTTCAACCTCTGGCACCTCTTCAACCTCAGGTGCAGCTACGATCTCCGGCACCTCTACAACTCCTGGTACAGCTACAATCTCGCCGGGCATGAATGTCTCTTCTTCAGGCTCTGCTTGTGTAGCCGCGGGTATTTCCGGTGCAACCTGCGGAGTAGGCTCCTCTGCTACAACTGCCGCTTCCTCCTCAACTGGTGCAACCGGGACTTCAGGCACCGGCTGACCTTCGGCCAGGCCCTGTTCATTCAGACGACGATAGAACGCCTGCATTTGAGCAAGCTGCTCATTTTTCAGTGCGATCAGCTCCTGGCTCAGCTTGAGCTGCTCCTCAAGCTTGTTGAGTCGCATGCGTAAATCATCCGTCTCTTTTTTCGCAGAGGCGAGTTGCTCTCGCAGCAGTGCTGATTCGTTCGAACCCTGTGTCGCTGCACCACTCTCCTGGGCTCCTTGTGTTGATGCTGACGTGGCCGCCTCAGTCGCGGATGCCAGTTTCAGCCTGCCACCTTGCTGTTGTGGAGCAGTGACTGTTCCAGGCTCCACGTAGGAGATATCCTGTGAACCTGGCATGAGTGGATCAGCCGAAGCAATGGCCGTACCAGCCTTCCACGCCTTTTCATGTGCAAGAATGCGCTTGTTCGCATCGGCTTGCGGAATTGCGGCCATCAGTTCTGCAGGCGGCACCCTCAGAACCTGCCCACTTTTCATCAGGTGCATGTTGCCGCCGTAGAAGGCGTTCGGATTCGCTTCCAGCAAGCCAACCACTGTCTGTTGAACGGTTACACCGTCAGGCTTGACGAAAGTTGCATAGGTCCACAGGTGGTCACCTTTACGGGTACGCGCCAGCATCAAGGCGCCAACAGCCGGACTGGCAGGTTGTGTTCTGACAGGAGGCTTTGCAGAGACACTCGGCACACTTGGCTGTTTCGCTACTGGCAGCCTTGCCTTCTCAGGCACAGGCAGAACAATCGGATCGACCGGGGCTACCCGGCTCATTGCATAAGTTGGCGGATCCAGCAGGATGGTGTAGTCACGCAGCGTCTTGCCTGTTGACCAACTCGCTTCAACGACAAAGCTGAGGAAAGGATCTGATACGGATGTGGCTGTTGTGACCAGGATGCGTGGGTTTTTGCTGTTTCTGTCGAATTGAACCTGTAATGCATCGGTCTGTGCATCCCATTCGAGACTCGCACGGGCAAACTCCGCCTTTGAAGCGAGTTGCGCCTTGAGAGTGGCCAACTCTGAAGCTTTGGCCTGCTTGATCTCGATCGCGGCTTTCAGAGGCTCGTTGATGTAAGAATCAACATGTACTTGCCCGAGGGTTAACGCGTAGCTGGCTGCAGACTGTAAAAATACAAACAAGCCGAGAAGAAACGGGTGTCTCATCTAAATTCTCTCCGCACCATCTGAGATGCCTTGGTCAGTTCAAATCGAATCAATGTTAATCCGTCGGCTACACCTTGGGCGCAGCTAAAGAAATATCGTTATCTATATTAATATGAATAGTAGCGATATATTCCCCAGACTGCACCCATTTTCTGAGAAAAACAACAGCAAAAATCAGCTGCTCAGAAGAATATTCAACATCCTGCGCAGTGGCTCGGCAGCGCCCCACAATAACTGGTCGCCGGCAGTAAAAGCAGAGAGGTAATCGGGCCCCATGCTCATCTTACGCAGACGCCCAACCGGTACCTGCAGTGTGCCTGTGATTGCAGCGGGACTGAGATCACTGATCGAGATGTCACGATCATTTGGCAAGACACGCACCCAGTCATTTGCAGAAGCAAGGATAGCCTCGACTTCATCTATCGGAACATCCTTTCTCAGCTTGATGGTCAGCGCCTGGCTGTGGGAGCGCATCGCACCGACACGTACGCACAAGCCATCGATCGGAACCGGGTTGTCACCGCGTCCGAGAATCTTGTTGGTTTCAACACCGCCTTTCCACTCTTCCTTGCTCTGGCCGTTCTCCAGCTGCACATCGATCCACGGGATCAGGCTGCCTGCAAGCGGCACACCGAACTGGTCAGTCGGAAAGGCATCACTGCGCATGGCAGCCGAGACCTTGCGATCAATCTCGAGGATAGCCGAGGCAGGGTTAGCAAGCTCCTCTTCAACAGAGGCATGAATGGCGCCCATCTGGCTGATCAGTTCACGCATGTTACGCGCACCGGCACCCGAGGCTGCCTGGTATGTCATGGCGGTTGTCCACTCGACAAGATCTTCACGAAACAGGCCACCAAGCGCCATCAGCATCAGGCTGACAGTACAGTTGCCGCCGATAAAGTCTTTCTTGCCGTCAACCAGCGCCTGGTCGATAACCTCGCGATTAACCGGATCGAGCACGATAACACTGTCATCGGTCATGCGCAGGCTTGATGCCGCATCGATCCAGTAACCTTTCCAGCCACTGTTACGCAGGTCTGCATAAACGGACTTGGTGTAATCACCACCCTGGCAACTGACGACTGCATCCATCTGCTTCAGCTCTTTGATATCCGAAGCATCCTTGAGCGCAGGAATCGCCTTGCCGATATCAGGACCGGCCTGTCCAGCCTGGGAAGTTGTAAAAAAGACCGGCTCATCAATCTGCGCAAAATCATTCTCTTCGCGCATACGATCCATCAGCACGGATCCAACCATGCCACGCCAACCTACAAATCCAACCCGCTTTAGTTCACTCATTGTGATTCAAACCTGCAATCAAAAATTTCCAACTTCAATTCAATTTAGCGCTGCAACAACTGCATCGCCCATCGCTTCACAGCTGACCTGCTGCATGCCTTCAGACATGATATCTGCCGTGCGCAAGCCATCGTCCAGCACCTTGTTGACAGCCGTCTCAATGGTGTCAGCCATTTGTGGCTCGTCGAGGGTATAACGCAGCATCATGGCAACCGAGAGAATGGTTGCGAGCGGATTAGCCATATTCTGTCCTGCAATATCCGGTGCCGAGCCGTGAATCGGTTCATACATACCCTTGCTGTTCTCATCCAGCGAGGCAGAAGGAAGCATGCCGATTGAACCCGTCAGCATTGCTGCAGCATCGGATAGGATGTCACCAAACATGTTGGTGGTCACCATCACGTCAAACTGTTTTGGTGCACGAACCAGCTGCATGGCGGCATTGTCGACATACATGTGGCTGAGTTCCACGTCATCGTAGTCCTTGCCCGCCACGGTGACGATCTCGCGCCATAGCTCGGTACACTCGAGAACATTGGCCTTATCTACCGAGCAGAGTCGCTTGCCGCGCTTCATTGCAATGTCGAATGCCACGCGTGCGATGCGGTCGATCTCGACTTCCGAATAGACCAGGGTGTTGTAGCCTTCACGCTGCCCGTCGTCACGTGTGTGTACACCACGTGGCTTGCCGAAATAGATACCGCCGGTCAGTTCGCGCACGATCATGATGTCCAGTCCGGATACAATCTCGGGCTTGAGTGACGATGCATCTGCGAGCTGCGGATAGAGAATCGCGGGGCGCAGATTCGCGAACAGGTTGAGTTCAGAACGCAGTCCGAGCAAACCTTTCTCGGGACGGATCGCTATGTCCAGTGATTCCCACTTGTGGCCGCCCACAGCGCCGAGCAGGATCGCATCTGCCTCGCGTGCAATTTCGAGCGTTGCATCGGGCAGTGGTCCGCCGGTTGCATCGATGGCAGCACCACCAACCAGCGCCTCATCCATCTCGATATCGAGACCATGCTCGTCGCGCAAGCGCGCAAGCACCTTGACTGCCTCGGTAACAATCTCGGGACCTATGCCGTCTCCCGGCAAAATAAGAATTTTCCTGGACATGATTTTATATCTCTAAAGCTTGTTGAATTCAGTAATGGGATTCCGTTCAGGATCCGCTAAACAACCACGGTGCCTGTGCAGCGCGCTGCTTCTCGTAACTGCGAATCTCGTCGACGTGCTGCAGTGTCAGGCCGATATCATCGAGCCCTTCAAGCAGACAGTGCTTGCGAAACGGATCAACATCGAAGCTGACAGCATCACCACCAGCCGGGGTGATGGTCTGCGACTCGAGATCGACATCAATCGTCAGAGCCTCTTCAGCACTGGCCATGGCAAACAGCGCATCTACCTGTTCAGCAGAGAGTGCAATCGGCAACAAACCGTTCTTGAAGCTGTTATTAAAGAAGATATCGGCAAAACTCGGAGCGATAATCACGCGGAAGCCGTAATCCTCAAGCGCCCATGGCGCATGCTCACGCGATGATCCACAACCAAAATTGTCACGCGCAAGCAGAATTTGCGCACCCCTGTAACGCGGATCGTTGAGTACAAAATCCGGATTCAGGGGGCGGCTGCTATTATCCATGCCCGGCTCGCCGCGATCGAGGTAACGCCATTCGTCAAACAAGTTAGGTCCGAAACCGCTGCGCTTGATCGATTTCAGGAACTGCTTCGGAATAATGGCGTCCGTATCCACGTTGGCACGGTCGAGCGGGCATACAACGCCCGAAAAAGCGTTAAATTTCTGCATGATTATTTTGCTGCTTCCTTCTCAATTGCCGAACCTGCTTTCTGGACATCCTTGCCGACGCCCTTGACGGTTTCACAGCCGCCCAACAGTACCAATGTGACTAAAGCAATAAACAGAACAGATAACTTTTTCATCATTAATCTCCTAAATACTACGAACGAATATCTACAAAATGTCCGTGGATGGCAGCAGCTGCAGCCATCGCCGGACTCACGAGGTGGGTGCGTCCACCGGGACCCTGGCGCCCTTCAAAGTTACGGTTGGAAGTTGATGCGCATCGCTCACCTGCTTCCAGCCGATCTGCGTTCATGGCAAGACACATTGAACAACCTGGTTCACGCCATTCAAATCCGGCCTCGATAAATATCTTGTCGAGCCCCTCTTCCTCGGCCTGCGCCTTGACCAGTCCTGATCCGGGTACCACCAGTGCCAACTTGATATTGTCCGCCACCTTTGAGCCCTTGGCAATCGCCGCCGCAGCTCGCAAATCCTCGATACGCGAGTTGGTGCAGGAGCCGATAAATACCTTATCGACAGCAATATCAGTGATAGGAATACCAGCCTCAAGCCCCATGTAATCGAGTGCTCGCTGCATACCCTCTGCCTTGACGCTATCACTCTCTTGCGCCGGATCTGGTACCTGTCCACAGACGCCAACCACCATTTCAGGAGAAGTACCCCAGGTCACCTGTGGCTCAATCGATACAGCATCAATATGTACAACCGTGTCAAACTCTGCACCCTCATCCGAGTGCAGCGTGTTCCAGTAACCAACCGCCTGCGCCCACTGCTCACCCTTAGGTGCATATGGACGTCCTTCGACGTATTCAACAGTTTTCTCGTCTACTGCAACAAAACCGGCCCGGGCACCGCCCTCGATCGCCATGTTACACAGCGTCATGCGTCCCTCGATGGAGAGATCACGAATCGCCTCACCACCGAATTCAATTGCATGACCGGTACCACCGGCAGTGCCGATTTTGCCGATCACGGCAAGAATAATATCCTTGGCAGTCACGCCCTCGCCAACCTTGCCGTCGACACTCACCAGCATCGCTTTCGACTTGCGCTGGATCAGGCACTGGGTAGCCAGCACGTGCTCAACTTCCGATGTACCGATGCCAAAAGCCAATGCACCAAAGGCACCATGTGTGGCAGTGTGTGAATCTCCGCAGACGACTGTCATACCAGGCAATGTCGCTCCCTGCTCGGGACCCACGACATGCACGATACCCTGGCGGATGTCATCCATCTTGAATTCTGTGATACCGAATGCATCACAGTTATCATCGAGGGTATCGACCTGAAGTTTCGATACAGGATCTGCAATGCCCTGGTCACGGTCCGTGGTCGGCACATTGTGATCCGGCGTCGCGAGATTGGCATCGATTCGCCACGGAGAACGTCCTGCAATCCTCAAACCTTCAAATGCCTGCGGCGAAGTCACCTCGTGTACCAACTGGCGATCGATGTAAAGCAACGCAGTGCCGTCATCGTCATATCGCACCACGTGGTCATTCCAGAGTTTGTCGTAGAGTGTTTGCGCCTGCATTTGCAACCTGCCTTTCAATCAATTAACGATAATGAGCATAGTTCCCAACCAACCATAAAACAAATTCATATTTTTCATTACAACCATTCCAATATAGAATAGATGTATGGATATTCACACTCTCTCGGTTTTCATTGAAGTTGCACGCAGCGGCTCCTTTTCACGCGCTGCAGAAAACCTCTATCTGACCCAGCCGGCGGTCTCCAAGAGAATCGCGGCGCTCGAGAACGAACTCTCGGCTCCGCTTTTCAACCGTATTGGCAGGCATATCTCGCTAACAGAGGCGGGAGAGATCCTGCTTCCCAAAGCACTACAGATGATTGCCGATGCCGACGAGATGCAGCGTGCCGTCAACAGCCTGTCAGACCATGTCGGCGGTAAGCTGTTAATGGCGACCAGTCACCATATTGGTTTGCACCGGTTGCCGGGTATCCTGCGTAATTTCAGCCAGAGCTATCCTGATGTTGAGCTGGATATTCGCTTCATGGATTCTGAAGTCGCCTGCCAACTGGTTGAACAGGGTGAACTCGAGATGGCAATCGTCACCCTGCCGACAGACAAGCCTGAAAAACTGCAGCTGGAACACCTCTGGACAGATCAGTTGAAAGTCGTCGCCGCGACTGACCATCCACTACCGTCAGAACGCCATGTGCCACTCGATGAGTTGACTGCCTATCCGGCCGTATTGCCCGGACCGACGACCTACACAAGACAGATTCTCGAGAAGGCATTTTCCCGGCTCGGCTTACAGCTCACAGTCAACATGTCGACCAACTACCTTGAAACTCTGAAAATGCTCGCAGAAACCGGGCTTGGCTGGAGCGTGATTCCGCACACCATGCTGAGCAGTGAACTCAAGATCATCGACTGCGAAATGAAGTTGACTCGTCATTTAGGCGCAGTCACACATCGTATGCGCACGTTATCGAATGCAGCCAAGGCGATGTTGGCGATGGCGAATCAATCGAGGGATTAAGAGATTACAGACAGAATCGCCATAGTGGCAGGGCTCCTACAATTTGAATCTGATTATCTTAAGCTGCTTTACCGCTGAAATCCCCCTTCCTGACACCCAGCGCCAACAGCACACCAAAATAGACCAGCACCCCTGTTACTATCCATAACAGCAGCTGCCATACTTTCCAGCCTTGCGCTGCCTGTAGCCAGGTCTCAAGCATTGGCATCTGCCACCAAAGCAACAATCCCATGACGAAAGAGGCTGTGACAGTTTTAAACAGCAACATGCGCCATCCTGCGGGTGGCATGTAGATATCAAGACTACGAAGGCGCAGATACAGGAGACTCGCATTGACTGTGGCCGAGATAGTCGTTGCCAATGCCAGGCCAACATGCCCCATCGGGCTGAACAGAATCAGGCTCACCGAAACATTGACAAGGATGGCGATAATTGCAAATCGAACAGGTGTCTTCGTATCCTGTCGCGCATAGAAGCCCGGCGCAAACACCTTCACAAGTAGGAAAGGCAGCAGGCCAAATCCGTATGCCATCAGGCTCAGGCGAGACATCATCACATCATTACTATCGAACACAGTGGACTGGAACAGTGTACTGATCAGCGGCCCTGCCATGACAAAGAGACCGACTGCAGCAGGCAGGCCGAGCAAAATTGACCAGCGAAGCCCCCAATCGAGCAGACGTGAAAACTCGGCAGGCGTAGACGAGTTATGCGTTCTCGACAGTGATGGCAAAATCACCGTGGCAAGTGCTGCTCCCAGAATCCCGACCGGAAACTCCATCAAGCGATCCGAGTAATAGAGCCAGGAGATACTGCCCTCGACCAGCAGCGAGGCGATCAGGGTATTCAACAATAGACCGATCTGTGTCGCAGAGGCACCAAATACGGCAGGCCCCATAAGACGAAGAACCTTGAGTACACCCTCATCCTTTTTACTTGGCTTGAATTTTGGCAATAGCCGCAAGCGATGCAAAAACGGCAACTGGAAAGCGAACTGCGCAATACCGGCAATCAGCACACCCCATGCCAACCCCATGATCGGAGGATCGAAAAAGGGAGTTAAAAAGTATGCTGCGGCAATCAGGCAGAGATTCAGCAGTACTGGTGTAAATGCCGGTATACCAAACTGCCCGTGCGTATTGAGAATACCTCCGGCAAAGGCCGTTAGTGAAATAAACAGCAGATAGGGAAAAGTCAGGCGCAGCATATCGCCGGCAAGTTGAGCCTCGCCGGTTTCACCGAAATACCAGCCCGGTGCGACCACGGCGATTAACAGGGGTGCGCCGAGGACACCAAGCAAAGAAATCAGCAGCAAAAACAATCCGAGTGTTCCCGCAACGTGATCAATGAAGCTCTTCAGGTCATCGAAACTTCGCGTCTCCTTGTATTCGCTAAGCACGGGCACAAAAGCCGCGGCAAAGGCACCCTCGGCAAAGAGGCGACGAAACAGGTTGGGTATCTTGAAGGCAACAAAGAATGCATCGGTGTGTGCATCAGCACCGAACAGGCGAGCGAAGACCAGGTCACGGATAAAACCGAGTATGCGTGACAGGCCGGTATTACCGCCGACCTTGGTAAGAGCACTGACGAGTCTGGACATCGATGACGCCAACAGTTAAAAGCTAAAGAGTAAAGGAGAAAGCAGAAAAAAGAAAGCCCGGCAGTGCCGGGTTTTCAGGTTTCTGAACAGAAGCCGAATCAGAATTTATGGATCATACCAACTGAAAAGCCTTTCTGATCATCACCAGAGAGATCATGGTTCTTGATGTCATTGTCGGTATCTACATAGACTGCATAGACCTTGCTGCGCTTGCTCAGCATGTGGTCAAAGCCGACTGCCCATCCCGACTCGTCATTATCACCGTCATCCAGAACTTCTGCGCCATACATTGCCTTCACAACATTGTTACCGAAAGTGTAGGAGCCAGAGAGCTGCCACAGGTAGCCATCACTGGAATTGTCACTCTCTTGATCAGTATCTTCGTAAACGAAACCGACATGAACATTGTTCATATCGTAACCTGCACCAAGACGCCAGTTTGTTTCATCATCATCGGAGTCACTGTCATCTTCAAATTCGTATGCAGCAGAGAGATAGAGACCATTATTGCTATACATGGCTGCAAGTGAATACGACTGAAAGAGATCCTCTTCAGGTCCATCACCTGCGTGAACCGCACCATTCACTGCAAATGTCAGTCCGTTCATATTGGGACTGATGTACATAATGTTTTGGCCCCAGCGCTCGTCATCGAAATCAATTGATTCATCATAATCAGCAATGGTGTCAGAAAAGATATCAAGCTTGGCAGTTGACATCTTCAGTGCAGTGTCATGGTTACCGTAAAGGAAGGTACCCCAGTCACCAGTCAGGCCGATATATGCGTTACGACCACTAGAGCTCCACGCACCACCATCAGCAAAATCATAACCGGTCTCTGCCTTCCAAATCAGGCTAAGGCCGTTGCCCAGGTCTTCAGTTCCCTTGAAACCGATACGTGACGAATTGCTGCTGACTGCCCAGCGTGCATCACTGCTCTCACTCTCGACGTGATCGAAAGAAACGTGCACTTTTCCGTAAATTACTACATTAGCATTGGCTGCTGGTGCCGCGATAGCTGCGGCCATGGCCATAGCAATTAAACTCTTTTTCATTTCTACTCCCCTCAGAGATAGTAATAACATATTGAGTCATGAGTCTTGACCATGCCTATACTACACATTCGAATAGTAGTTTAGCGATGAAACAGCTTCGGAGCAACAGTCTTCACAACAAAAACTGACTGCGTAACATATTTGCAACAAATATGACCACTTTCGCAAGCATTAAAGCCAGATCCCATGCTTGGGCAGTAATGAATATTACTATTGACATACGATGGAAAAGCGGTCAGAATTGCGCGCCTTATTTAGCAAACTAACGAATTTAGGAGAAACTCTGTGGCAAATTCAGCGCAAGCTCGCAAGCGTGTTCGCCAGGCGGAGAAAAGTCGCGGTCGCAATGCATCACATCGCAGCATGATGCGTACGCAGATCAAGAAGACCTTGAAAGCGATCGATGCTGGTGACAAAGACGCAGCGACCGAAGCGTACAAGTCCGCAGTGCCCGTGATTGACCGTATGGCAGGCAAAGGCCTGATTCATGCGAACAAGGCAGCACGCCATAAATCACGCCTGAACGCAGCAATTCGCGCCATGTAACTTCGGTTGCAGCGTAATTGCAAAAAACCGGCCTGTTGGCCGGTTTTTTTTGCTCCCAATATAATCGTGGAACTTACCGCCTGACACTTTTAACTTCGTCATTCCAGGCGCAACACAGTGAAGACCAGGAGCCTGAATTACACGCAAAATTCAGGCCCTCTCTAAAGGAGAACCAGGTTGTCCCTGTGGATCACTTCCTCGTCATCGAGATAGCCGAGAATTTCACCAATCTCGGTTGATGCCTTACCCTTGATCTGGCGCAGTTCGTCTGCATTAAAGTTAACCAGGCCGCGCGCAAACTCCTCGCCGGAGTCGGTGACGCAGGCCACCACCTCTCCGCGTCGGAAATTACCCTTAACTGTAGTGACACCAATTGCCAGGAGACTACAGCCCCTCTCCTTCAGCACCTTGCGCGCACCATCATCAAGTACCAGTTTTCCGGCAACCTGCAGATGCCCCGCGAGCCAGCGCTTGCGCGCAGCTGTTGGTTTGCGTGTTGCCAGCAGCAGGGTTCCAACCTCCTCACCATGTGCAATCCTGCTGAGTACGTCAGGCTCGGTTCCACCGGCAATGATGGTCGCGGTACCAGAGCGTGCTGCAACGCGCGCAGCACGCACCTTGGTGACCATACCGCCGCGTCCGAGACCACTGGCGCTGTCACCGGCGATCTCGTCTAGCCACTCATCCTCGGCATTTGCCTCTGCAACCAGCTCTGCATCGGAATAAAACCCGGGGTCCTTGTCGTAAAGACCTGATTTATCCGTCAGAAGTACCAGTAGATCGGCTTCAATAAGGTTGGCAACTAGAGCTGCAAGCGTGTCATTGTCGCCAAAACGCAGTTCATCGTTTGCGACCGTGTCGTTCTCGTTGACGACAGGAATAACACCAAAGCTGTTCAATGAACGCAGCGTGCTGCGCGCGTTGAGATAACGCTTCCTGCCTGTCAGGTCATCGTGCGTTAAAAGCACTTGTGCGGTACGTAGCCCACGGCGAGCAAAGCAGCTCTCCCACGCCTGCACCAGTCCCATTTGACCGATTGCGGCTGCTGCCTGCTGCTCGTGCAATGCTTCAGGACGTTTTGTCCAACCCATACGGGACATGCCCTCGGCAACAGCACCGGATGAAACCAGCACCAGCTCGTTGCCTTCCTGCATCCAGTCCGCCATCTGGTCAACCCACAGGCGCAGGCGATCACGATCGAGACCACGACCTTCTGCGGTCAGCAGCGCACTGCCAATCTTGACAACCCAGCGCTTCGACCCGGACAGGCGTTTGCGGTGGTCGACTCCATTAGAATTCATGCCAGTGGATCCCATGGCTCCTCACTCTCTTCCTCAACAGGCTGCGACTCAGCTTTCTTCAATTCAATGTGGCGCATCAGCGCGGCGACCAGTTCATCGGTACCATCACCACTGATGGCAGATATTTCGTAGACAGGACCACTCCATTCAAGATCGGCAATCAGTTTTTCACGGCGCTCGGCAAAATCCTCGGCAGGTAGCAGGTCTTTCTTGTTCAAAACCAGCCAGCGCTCACGTGAAGCGAGATCGCCACCAAACTTCTCGACCTCTTTGATAATCTTTTTTGCGTCCTCGCTGATCTGATCAGGCTCCCACGTGGAGAGATCGATCATGTGCAGCAGCAGGCGCGTGCGTGACAGGTGCTTGAGAAACTGGATGCCAAGCCCCGCCCCTTCTGCAGCTCCCTCGATGACACCGGGAATATCTGCAATAACAAAGCTGCGATCCTCTCCGGCACGCACCACACCGAGATTCGGGTAGAGTGTCGTGAAAGGATAGTCAGCAACCTTGGGGCGTGCGCTGGACACCTTGGTAATCAGGCTGGACTTGCCCGCATTGGGCATTCCGAGAAGACCGACGTCAGCCAGTACAATCAGCTCCAGCTTGAGTACACGCCGGTCACCCTCTGTACCATGGGTGAACTGGCGAGGAGCACGGTTGGTGCTGCTTTTGAAGTGGATATTGCCAATCCCATGGGTGCCGCCCTGGCACACCAGCAGCTGCTGCCCATCCTCTAGCACCTCGCCGATCATCTCCTCGCTCTCGGTGTCTGTCACACGCGTACCAACAGGCACTTTAATATAGAGATTCTCTCCCTTGTGACCAGTCATCTGGCGTCCCATGCCATTCTGGCCACGCTCTGCACGATGATGACGCTTGTGGCGGAAGTCGACCAGTGTATTCAGACCCGAGTCGGCAACCAGGTAGACACTGCCGCCGTCACCGCCGTCACCGCCGTCGGGACCGCCACGCGGGATATATTTCTCACGACGAAAGCTTGCACAGCCGTTGCCGCCGTCACCTGCTTCGGCCTTGATGATTGCTTCGTCGACGAATTTCATTGAATCAGTTTACCAAAATAGTTTGTATGAGAGCGCATTAGGCTGCTCCATGACATCCTGTACATGAAAAAGCCCCGACACGTTGAACGCGGCGGGGCTTTTAAGTCTTTATACGTCTGGCTTAAGCCGGAACCACGCTCACGAACTGCCTGTTCTTCGGGCCCTTGATCTCAAACTTGACGACACCGTCCGCTTTTGCGAACAGGGTATGATCACGTCCACAGCCAACATTCACACCTGCGTGTACCTTGGTACCGCGCTGACGAATGATGATGCTACCAGCCGAAATTGCCTCACCGCCATAAATTTTGACGCCAAGACGTTTGGATTCTGAATCGCGACCGTTGCGCGAACTACCGCCTGCTTTTTTATGTGCCATTGTACGTCTCCCTTAGCCGGCGATGCCGGTAATCTCGAGTTCAGTATAGGACTGACGATGTCCCTGGCGCTTCATGTGATGCTTGCGGCGCTTGAACTTGATGATGTTGACTTTCTTGCCACGACCGTGCGCTTTAACGGTTGCAGTTACCTTGCCGCCATCGACGTAAGGTGAACCGATTTTGACGCTGTCGCCTTCACCAACCATCAGCACCTTATCGATTTCGATAGAAGCGCCTTCGTCGGCCTTGATTTTTTCTACGCGGAGGGTAGCTCCTTCGCTGACGCGATACTGCTTCCCACCTGTCTGGATCACGGCGTACATACCCTGAATCTCCGAATACTTTGAATCTTTCGCCGGCGCACTCTTGGCCCCGACAATGAAGAGGCAGAATTCTAGTGAGTTATGCGGCCTGCGTCAAGCACAAAATCACCGTAAAGTGGTGTCTATTCCGGCATTTTTTACCGAAAAATCACTCTTGATCGCACTGATATAGCTCACTGTCAGGATAAAAGGCGATCCATGCGAACCAGTAGGCCCTGGTCGCATCCAGTAATTTGCCCTGTTTGTCGGTTATCCTGGCGTGATCAGCCGTCTCGTCAAAATTGATTGTGACAGGCTCGCCATTAAAATGGTCCCTGATGGGTGAATCACATTTCCTGATTTCGCTGACCGGCCAGACCCTGGATTGACCATTCCGCACCAGCCCAATCACACTCTCCTTGTTGGTATAGCGGTTATCACGGTTATTGACCGGAAAATAGAGCCGTTCGCTGCTGCTGTAACCCAGGTAAGGGGACTTGTCATAGTCTCGCTGATGGCCGGTATCACGTGACAAGACCAGTGAGTCAGGGTATTCGGACGCCCATGCACTCCATTTCATGTGGCTTACCGGTAGCCGGTTGAGTTCTTCACCCTTGCGCGATCCACTGATCGCCTGGCTCTTTATTTGTGACCAGAGGGATTCGGTGGCCCTGTCGTAAAGCAGCATATCGCTGTTGTAGAGCAACCCGGAGACACCGTACCCTTCCCGTTCGTCAACAAGATAGACCATGCCGGTACCGCACAGGGGACAAAAGCTCACGACCACGGACTGCGCCTGAATACGGTCGTTAATAATCTCATGCCAGTTAAGAATCGAAATGGGATACGCACGCGCTTCGCCGTTGAACTCAATACCCAACACAATTTCGTCACTTTTTACGTGACTCGCATCGGCCGCCTTGACGAAACGTGGTTGATCGATGGCTGGAATGCCATCCCTTGGCGGCCCACCCTGGTGGATTTCATCTGCGGGAATCAGGCTGTTGCTGACATCAAAGCCGTTGAATTCATCGCTACCGAGTAGTGCCGGCGAATATTCCGCGAGAAGCAGAATCACAAGACCACCGTAAATCAGCAGCCTGACAAAATTGTTGTATGAAATCGTCATCCCGAGCCCTTTTTACCTGATCTCTATAGAATAGATGACCCGGCAACCCGCTGCTTTCTTTCACAGCCTATTCAGGTTTGGAGCGGAAATTGAAACAATCGCCCCGGGCATCTCAGGCAATCAGACGTTGAAGCGGAAGTGAACCACGTCACCATCCTGGACGATGTAATCCTTACCCTCAAGACGCAGTTTTCCGGCCTCTTTTGCACCCTGCTCTCCACCATTTTCGATGAAATCGTCGTAGCTGGTCACTTCTGCGCGAATAAAGCCACGCTCGAAATCCGTATGGATAACACCGGCCGCCTGTGGTGCAGTCGCTCCAACCGGTACAGTCCAGGCACGCACTTCCTTGACGCCTGCGGTGAAGTAGGTCTGCAGGCCAAGTAACTTGTAACCGGCACGGATGACACGATTGAGCCCCGGCTCCTCGAGACCGAGGTCATCAAGGAATTCCTGCAGATCCTCTGCATCAAGCTCAGCCATTTCCATTTCAATGGCGGCACACACGGGTACGACTTCCGAGTTTTCATTGTGTGCAAATTGTTCAACCTGGTCGAGGTAGGGATTGTTGTCGAAGCCGTCCTCGGAGACATTGGCAATGTAGAGCGTCGGCTTGATAGTTAGCAGATGCAGATCTCGAAGTTCGAGAAGTGCATCCTCATCGAGACCCATCGAACGTACCGGGGCACCGCTATCGAGGTGATCGCGTACTTTCTCGAAACGCTCTTTCTGAGCGATGACCTTCTTGTCGCCGGTTTTGGCCTGGCGCGTAATTTTGTCGAGAGCCTTCTCGACCGACTCGAGATCAGCCAGTGCGAGTTCAGTATTAATGACTTCGATATCGGATAACGGCTCAACCTTGCCTGAAACGTGTACAACATCGTCATTTTCGAAACAGCGCACCACGTGGCAGATCGCATCAGTCTCACGGATATTGGCGAGGAATTTATTGCCAAGCCCCTCACCTTTCGATGCGCCTTCGACCAATCCGGCAATATCGACAAATTGCATGGTAGTCGGAACAACATTCTGAGGATTGACGATCTCTGCGATGCGATCCTGGCGCGGGTCTGCAACTGGCACAACACCGACATTGGGGTCGATCGTACAGAAAGGATAGTTTTCCGCGGCAATGGTCGCCTTGGTCAGTGCATTGAAGAGCGTAGATTTACCGACGTTAGGCAACCCGACGATACCGCATTTAAAACCCATGATGAGATTCCCGAAACTGAAGGTCTGAAATTGAAAGATTCTGAAACCGGTGGCAGAACTGGATTCTGCGACTTACCAGGTGCGCACCATCTGCCGAATCCGCGTTAGCGCTTTATACAGAAAGGAGTTGTTGTTTGCAACTTCGCCACTCCGCCCTCAGAAGAAGCGGGAGCGTTTTTCGGTATCTATATATAGTTCCTGCAAGCCGGGTATAGGTTAAACTGACGCAAAAGGGGAATTCATGAATAACAAATCCGAAAAGAGCAGCAACAGCAGTCACTCCATGCTGATTTTGCTTGCTGCGGCTCTTGCCGGAGTCGCTTTCATCGGCATGGGGATGTTCATGTACAACATGGGCAATAATATGTCCACGATGACCAAAGCAGTCATACGCATGAGTGATGATGTCCATTCGATGCGCAATGACATGTCCGGCATGTCGGGACGCATTACTGAAATGGCGACGAGCATGGACAGTGGCCAGAACAGCATGGGAGAAGACCTGGATAGCCTGGCAAATAACATAGAGGTGATGACTGGCAGCATGCTTCAAATGGGTGATTCGATGCAGGGACTCGGCTCCAATATCGGCACCATGAATACCAACATGGCAGCGATGACATCTTCCATGGAACAGATGAGCAATAATATGTCGATCATGAACCAGTCCATGGGACGCATGAGCTATGACATCAACAAGTTCACTGAGCCTGAGAAGCTTATGGTGCCCTTCATACGTTGACAGGAGAGGCAAGCTTCCCGGGGAGTGAGATACCCCCGAAAATTCTTGGAGAATTGGAGCCGGCGACAGGAATTGAAACCGCACCCCATCTATATTACATAGCCGACCAGATCTCTGCAGGCAATTACTATTCAGACAGGGCAATCAAAGCAATAAGAAAAGCATGTACAAGTAAAAAGGGTTAGCGATTGCTAACCCTTTCTTTTATATGGAGCCGGCGACAGGAATTGAACCCGCGACCTACTGATTACAAGTCAGTTGCTCTACCTACTGAGCTACACCGGCGAAATCTATTGCTGGCGGTACAGGAGACCGCCTTCACAAGGATGCATATTCTATTAGTTTCAGTTGCCGGAGACAATCTCTGCGCATGGAAAAGATGAAAACATCTGGCCGTCGTACAATATGTCTTTTTTATTCAATAGCTTATGGAACGCATCCTGCTCAAGTTCCGTGCTCACATGGACACTATAGAGGAGTAAATCACCACTTTTCTTCAAAACACGGGGTGCAAACCCAGCTGACTCGACCTCAACGATGCGATCAGCCATGTTACTTTCGACAAGAAATATATCAAGCAGGATTGTCTGCTGACCATCAGCTGCCGTGATAATCTCCGCACCCTCAATACCGGCATCTCGCAACTGTTTCTGAATTATTCCGACTGATGCGCTGGGTGCTGGCAGAATCAAATGGTACTCGGGTGGCTGAACCAGGCTCTCCTTGTGGAGAGATGTTCCCAGCCCCTCGGCTGCGAGGGTCGAAATGATGTCGTCTGCGACCAGTTTGTTACTGAATGGCAGCGAAGCATAGCAGTAGCGCACTGCTTGTTCCGCGTCAGGCACTTCCTGCTCCTCAGGATCATCCCTGATGACGCGTAAATCACCCTCCTCCTGCTGGACCACCATGGGTATACGGTTATCAGGCCCCAGACCAAGCCATAAAAAAATCACCAGGTTGGCTGTCACCAATATGTAGATCAACCAGCGCAACATTCAGGCCACCTCCGCATAACGTGCAATACCCTGTAAAACCAGTCCTTCTACCAACTCGTACTCACGATCAAGCATAGCGGCAATCCAGTGGGCGTCTCCCCCCGTAAGGAACAGGCATGTATCTCCGGGGACCTGTTGGTTGATAAGACCTGCAATAGCTGCAGCACAACCGCCCAGCATGGCCTGTTGTGTATTGTTCTCCAGCATTACCTGTTGCGGTGGCGCCCATTCATCTGTGGAGAGACTTGTATTGTGCACAAGTGCATTCATCATGTTTTTGAATCCAGGCGCAATCAATCCCCCGAGGTGCTGGCCTTGCGCATCGACTGCATCAATAGTTACCGCACTTCCTGCATCGATCACGTAGAAAGCCCGCCGATAAAGGCTCCTGGCGGCGACCATGGCCAGCCAACGATCGACACCAAGTCGTTGTGGCTCGTCGTAGGCGTTAGTCAAGCCGAATGCCTGTACCTGCGTACGTATAAACACGGGATCAGAAATACCTGATTGCATTGCTATCGAATGCATACGCCGCTCTGTCTCCGTACCGGCGACATTGGCGACGTAAAGTTGCTCACAGCCCGACCCGGCGATAATTTCAGCAATGGCATCATCGCTCGCTGCATCATGCGACAGACCCTGCTGCTGTTGCATAACACCATCCTTGAGAAGCGCCCATTTCAGACGTGTGTTACCTATATCAAAAAGCAGCTTATGCATTCCCGTCTCCTGCCGACCCTGTACCCCTGAGACTGACCTCACCGGAGTAGTAGCGTCTCTTCTCTCCATTATTTTCCAGCACAAGCGCACCATCTGTCGATATACCTGCATGAATACCCTGGATACGATTATCTCCCATGACAACGGTAACAGGGGAGCCAAGCAAGGTATCGAAACGACGCCAGTCATCCACAAAAGCATGAAAACCCGAGTGCGCATACTCAGGCAGGCCGCTTGTCAGAGCATGCACAAGGTCACTGGCAATACGGTTGCGTGACAACTCACCCATACCGAGTGATTCCAGGTCGGTCCACGGCTGGTCAATCAGCTCATCGGCGTTACCCGGCATGGAGAAATTTAGTCCGATGCCGATGACGGCATCAACTGGTCCCTCGCTGGAACCGAGCAGGTCAACAAGGATGCCTGCCAGCTTACGCCGTTCGACAAGAATATCATTCGGCCATTTAAGCCCGACATCGGCCACACCGTATTCATCAAGCAGGCGACATAATATAGCGCCAACAGCGAGACTCAAGGCGCCCAACTCAGCAAAACCACAGTCGAAACGCCAGTGAATGGAACAATAGATGTTACTGGCAAATGGCGAAATCCATTCGCGCCCACGCCGTCCCCTGCCTGCCGACTGGTGTTCAGCAAAGACACTGGCTCCATTTTCAAGGCCACCCTGTTGCAACTGTTCCAGCAGGCTGGCACTCGTCGACGGCAGGGAAAGATGAACCTGCGGGGCTACATTGGTATCCGGATGTTCCGTGGCAAGTATCTCCTCTTCGAGGAGTTCAATTGCGCGCGATAGGCGGTAACCTTTGCCACGCACTGAATGAATATCCAGGCCCCAGCGCTGATTAAAGTTCTGCAGCCGCTTCCACACGGCCGTGCGACTGATGCCACACTGGTGGGCCAACTGTTCACCTGAAATAAAGTGACCACCGGAAAGCGCGTGCAACAGGGCACGGTCGGTCGTATCAGTCATTCAGGGAACCGGCCATGTTCGCTGCAAGGGATGCCTGCCACTGTTGACGGCGCTGGCGAATCTCATCACTCAACTGCTCTTCAGCAGTTGGCCAGAGATCACATGTTGACAGCTGCGTCTCCTCGGTAACAACATCCAGTTCAAGCATGACACCATCACGAAACGCATGCAGTTTTACGGTCTGTTGCAGTGGTAATGCAGAAACAATTGCATCAACATTCTTTTTGTTAACCTGGTAACCGTCGACAGCAACCAGCAGATCCCTGGCAGCGAGCCCTGCCCTTTGTGCAAGGCCATCCTGGTAGAGCACACTCAACAATACACCAGCAGGATGCTCGGCAACGACAGCATCAAGTGATACTTTTGCTTCGGCCGCTTCGTCAGGTTGTGATGCAGAAGCACTGCCGTCATCACCATCACCACTTTTCGGACGTATTCTCGAACTGATACCAACAGCAGCAAACCAGCGTTCCAGTGGCAGCTCAGCTGTTCCTCGTACATACAGATCAAAGAAGCTTGCTATACCGTCACCAACCAGGGAGATGCAGATCTCCTCAATGCTGTCATCATCAGTACCACGTCCCTTGCTGCCATACTCCTGCCACAAACGCCGCATGACATCATCGAGTGAAAAGCTGTCTTCACTCTGCTGGCGCAATTCCATATCCAGGCCAAAGGCGACGAGTGATCCTTTTGTGTAATAGCTGACGATTGCGTTTGGCGCATTTTCATCCTGCTTGTAGAACTTGGTCCATGCATCAAAACTCGATTCGGCAATCGATTGTAGTTCTCTACCTGTTCCACGAGTAACGCGCGTAACAACCTTTGCGATTTGTTTGAGATAAGCGACAATTTCTATACTTCCGGAACGCAACAGTGCGAGTTTATCGTAATAGGAAGTGATGCCCTCGTATGACCACAACTGTGGCGTGTATACCTCGTTTCCAAGATCAGGCTCCTGCATGATAGATGGCTTGATACGCTTAACGTTCCAAAGATGGAAATATTCATGGCTGCAAAGACCGAGATAGCGCTGGTAGTCCTCGCTGACAGATTCGTTGCCGTAAGCAGGCAACTCCTTTCGCGAACAGATTAATGCCGTAGAGTCTGCATGCTCGAGGCCACCATATCCATTTCCGGTCACCATCGTCATGAAAAGGTACTGCTGAACCGGTAATTCTCCGAAAAGCGCAATATGCTCTTCCAGTATTGGTGTTATATCTCTCCCGACGCGTTCAAGGTCGCCAGTGTGGCGACCACAAAAAACCATTCGGTGAGGCACGCCCGCAACCGTCAATTCACAACTATCATAATCAGCTGCTATCAATGGGGTATCAATTAACTGTTCATAAGAATTAACCTGATATTCACCATATCCGTCACTATCAGTTGCTATTTTCGGTAATGTTGTCGCTATTTTCCAATTAGTACAACAACTCTCCTGGAGCCTGCTGATGTGCACACGGTAGCTCTCAACATCACATTCGATAGGACGAAGAAAGAGTGAAGTTCCATTAAAAAAGAGTAGTGAACTATCTATAAATGCGCTGCGAACAGAGAGATCATTTGCATAGATTGAATACTCTATGACCAGCTCGCCTTCTGTGCAATCAACCTGCCAGTTATGCTTGTCCAGCTTTGTCACTGACAACTGTTTGTCTGCAGCATCGTAAGCTTTAAGAGAGGTGATATTGCGTGCAAAATCACGAATCATATAGCTGCCGGGAATCCATGCAGGCAGAGTGAGGCGCATTGCGGGGCGACAGGCGGACAATTCCATCCGCACCTGAATTGTTTTGCTGGCGAGGTGGAAACCAAGCCTGTAGAGAATATTCACTAATTCGCAATAATCAATTGAGAGATGGTTGATTATCGCGCATTTTCAAGGCTAGTTCATACTGATCTTCACTGATTTTGTCTTATGAGTCTCTGCGGTCAGGTTACGTCGATAAAGGCTAAAGACGCGTTTGACATAATTTTGTGTTTCACGATATGGAGGAATCGTTTTTCCATACTTGTCTACAGCACCTTCGCCGGCATTATAGGCAGCCACGGCCAGCTTAAGATTATTCTTATAATAGCCAAGCAGGTATTTGAGGTATTCAGCACCGCCCATAACATTCTGATTCGGATTATTGGAATCGGATACATTAAATCGTGCAGCCGTACCTGGCATTATTTGCATCAGGCCGATAGCACCAGCACGCGAAATAACATCTGGCTGGTAAGCGGATTCTGCTTCAATAACTGCATGTATCAATGCGGCATCTATTTCATGCTTTTTGACCGCTGCATCGACAGCTGAAATGAAATTCACTCTACGCAGGGCAATTGACTCTTTCATTGGTTTGGCAACAGAGCCCTTCATGCTGAAATCTGCATAATTTGTATGCAGTTTTTGCTCAACCAATTTGAAAGGAAATCCAAGCAATGAGTCAGAGTGAATCACAGATCCATCAGGAGCTTGGTACTTATAAGCAAGAGACTTGGCATCAAGCTGTGTTGTTAACACAAGCATGAGAGTAGTCAGAATGGTGAGAAGCTTTCGCATACGATCAAGTCCGTTTGAAGGTGAAAGTTGTGTTGAGATGCCAAATTGTATCAGAAACAACAGGCTAGCTACAAATAGTGGAAATCCACTTATTTTCAGATTCCAGGAACGCTCCCGACTGCAAAGAAAAACTCTTTGCTTTGTCTGTTCCGGCCTCACTCTTCGGTCATGTGAGCATGGATGCTTCAATGCCACGAAGCACAGGGATGTGCGAGAGCGGCCTGCCGTTCAAAGTAAAAACCCCGACCGCTTACGCGATCGGGGTTCTTGGTATTAAAGCCCGGCAGTGACCTACTCTCACATGGGGAAACCCCACACTACCATCGGCGATACATCGTTTCACTTCTGAGTTCGGTATGGGATCAGGTGGTTCCAATGTTCTATTGCCGCCGGGCAAACTGGCTCGTATATCCGACTTGGTCGTCTATACAAATTCGGTTTAATCGATCAAACAAACGCTCGTTTCAAGCTTTCGCTTCACCCATTCAGGCTGCTGTTACGCCTGAATATTTGGGTGTTATATGGTCAAGCCTCACGGGCAATTAGTATCGGTTAGCTTCACGCATTACTGCGCTTCCACACCCGACCTATCAACGTTGTAGTCTTCAACGACCCTTCAGGGACCTTAAAGGTCCAGTGAGACCTAATCTTGGGAGGGGCTTCCCGCTTAGATGCTTTCAGCGGTTATCCCTTCCGAACATAGCTACCCGGCAATGCCACTGGCGTGACAACCGGAACACCAGAGGTTCGTCCACTCCGGTCCTCTCGTACTAGGAGCAGCTTCCCTCAAGTCTCAAACGCCTACGGCAGATAGGGACCGAACTGTCTCACGACGTTCTAAACCCAGCTCGCGTACCACTTTAAATGGCGAACAGCCATACCCTTGGGACCGACTTCAGCCCCAGGATGTGATGAGCCGACATCGAGGTGCCAAACACCGCCGTCGATATGAACTCTTGGGCGGTATCAGCCTGTTATCCCCGGCGTACCTTTTATCCGTTGAGCGATGGCCCTTCCATACAGAACCACCGGATCACTATAGCCTACTTTCGTACCTGATCGACGTGTCTGTCTCTCAGTCAAGCACCCTTATGCTATTGCACTCATTGCGCGATGTCCGACCGCGCTGAGGGTACCTTCGCGCTCCTCCGTTACTCTTTGGGAGGAGACCGCCCCAGTCAAACTACCCACCATACACTGTCCCTAACCCGGATAACGGGTCGAGGTTAGAACTTCAAACATACCAGGCTGGTATTTCAAGGTTGGCTCCACCGAATCTAGCGATCCGGTTTCAAAGCCTCCCAGCTATCCTACACAAGTAGGCTCAAAGTCCAGTGCAAAGCTGTAGTAAAGGTGCACGGGGTCTTTCCGTCTAGCCGCAGGTAAACTGCATCTTAACAGCTATTTCAATTTCACTGAGTCTCGGGTGGAGACAGTGTGGCCATCATTACGCCATTCGTGCAGGTCGGAACTTACCCGACAAGGAATTTCGCTACCTTAGGACCGTTATAGTTACGGCCGCCGTTTACCGGGGCTTCGATCAGGAGCTTCGCCGAAGCTAACCCCATCAATTAACCTTCCGGCACCGGGCAGGCGTCACACCCTATACGTCCACTTTCGTGTTTGCAGAGTGCTATGTTTTTAATAAACAGTTGCAGCCACCATTTTAATGCTACCCCCACCAGCTTACGGAGCAAGTCCGATCACCGGCAAGGGCGTACCTTCTCCCGAAGTTACGGTACCATTTTGCCTAGTTCCTTCACCCGAGTTCTCTCAAGCGCCTTGGGATTCTCACCCTACCCACGTGTGTCCGTTTAGAGTACGGTCACTTATCATCTGAAGCTTAGAAGATTTTCCTGGAAGTATGGCATTGACCACTCCGGTTCCGTAGAACCGTCGCCATCAGCTCTCAGCATTGACCTTCCGGATTTACCTAAAAGATCTGCCTACTGCCTTAGATACACAAAACCGTCTGTGTTCTGGTCTAGCCTTCTCCGTCCCTCCATCGCAATGATAAGTGGTACAGGAATATTAACCTGTTTCCCATCGACTACGCATTTCTGCCTCGCCTTAGGGGCCGACTAACCCTGCTCCGATTAGCGTTGAGCAGGAAACCTTGGGTTTTCGGCGAGGGGGCCTCTCACCCCCTTTATCGTTACTCATGTCAGCATTCGCACTTCTGATACGTCCAGCATGCCTTACAGCACACCTTCAACCGCTTACAGAACGCTCCTCTACCATGCATGTAAACATGCATCCGCAGCTTCGGTACATATCTTAAGCCCCGTTAAATCTTCCGCGCAGGCCGACTCGACCAGTGAGCTATTACGCTTTCTTTAAAGGATGGCTGCTTCTAAGCCAACCTCCTGGCTGTCTGGGCCTTCCCACATCGTTTCCCACTGAGATATGATTTTGGGACCTTAGCTGGCGGTCTGGGTTGTTTCCCTTTCCACGACGGACGTTAGCACCCGCCGTGTGTCTCCCGTGATTGCACTCTATGGTATTCGGAGTTTGCATCGGTTTGGTAAGTCGGGATGACCCCCTAGCCGAAACAGTGCTCTACCCCCATAGGTGATACACGAGGCGCTACCTAAATAGCTTTCGAGGAGAACCAGCTATCTCCGGGCTTGATTAGCCTTTCACTCCGATCCACAGCTCATCCCCTCATTTTTCAACATAAGTGGGTTCGGGCCTCCAGTGAATGTTACTTCACCTTCACCCTGGCCATGGATAGATCGCCCGGTTTCGGGTCTACTCCCAGCAACTAAACGCCCTATTAAGACTCGGTTTCCCTACGCCTCCCCTATTCGGTTAAGCTTGCTACTGAGAAGTAAGTCGCTGACCCATTATACAAAAGGTACGCAGTCACCCCGAAGGGCTCCTACTGCTTGTACGTACACGGTTTCAGGTTCTATTTCACTCCCCTCAACGGGGTTCTTTTCGCCTTTCCCTCACGGTACTAGTTCACTATCGGTCGGTAAGTAGTATTTAGCCTTGGAGGATGGTCCCCCCATATTCAGACAGGATATCACGTGTCCCGTCCTACTCGATTTCATTCAAAGTTAGATTTAGTGTACGGGGCTATCACCCTGTATCGCCAGACTTTCCAGACTGTTCCACTATCACACCAAGAACTTAAGGGCTGGTCCCCGTTCGCTCGCCGCTACTTAGGGAATCTCAATTGATTTCTTTTCCTCCGGGTACTTAGATGTTTCAGTTCCCCGGGTTCGCCTCATATACCTATGTATTCAGTATAAGATACCTGTCTTATGACAGGTGGGTTTCCCCATTCGGAAATCTCCGGATCAAAGCTTGTTTATCAGCTCCCCGAAGCTTATCGCAGATTACAACGTCCTTCATCGCCTCTTACCGCCTAGGCATCCACCGTGTACGCTTATTCACTTGACCATATAACCCCAAATACTCAGGATAAACCCAATTATTTCGAGTTATTAAGTTAAGCGAATGCTTGTAACGTTTTTTGGTAATTACACCAAAGCGCTTGTTTTCTCGATTAAACCTAATTTTTAAAGAGCAAACACTTCACTAATGTAAAGTGACAAGCATTGCTGCTTGCCAGTTGACACTAAGAAAATGGTGGAGCCAGGCGGGATCGAACCGCCGACCTCCTGCGTGCAAGGCAGGCGCTCTCCCAGCTGAGCTATGGCCCCAAAACCTGCTCCCCACTATCCGGCCTTTCTACGCCGAGCAGTGCAAAATTGGTGGGTCTAGGTGGATTTGAACCACCGACCTCACCCTTATCAGGGGTGCGCTCTAACCAACTGAGCTATAGACCCAATTTGCCAGGGCCTGTAGAACATTCGAATCTGAACGCGAGACCCGTGTCTGCATGATTCAAGTAACTTGTGTGGGTACTCCATCGACGTCGTAGATGACTTTCATTTAAGGAGGTGATCCAGCCGCAGGTTCCCCTACGGCTACCTTGTTACGACTTCACCCCAGTCATGAATCACACCGTGGTAACCGACCTCCTGAAGGTTAGTCTAGCTACTTCTGGTGCAACCCACTCCCATGGTGTGACGGGCGGTGTGTACAAGGCCCGGGAACGTATTCACCGCGACATTCTGATTCGCGATTACTAGCGATTCCGACTTCATGGAGTCGAGTTGCAGACTCCAATCCGGACTACGACCGGTTTTCTGGGATTAGCTCCCCCTCGCGGGTTTGCAACCCTCTGTACCGACCATTGTAGCACGTGTGTAGCCCAGCTCGTAAGGGCCATGATGACTTGACGTCGTCCCCACCTTCCTCCGGTTTGTCACCGGCAGTCTCCCTAGAGTTCCCACCATTATGTGCTGGCAACTAGGGACAAGGGTTGCGCTCGTTACGGGACTTAACCCAACATCTCACGACACGAGCTGACGACAGCCATGCAGCACCTGTCACTCAGTTCCCGAAGGCACCAAGTCATTTCTGACAAGTTCTGAGGATGTCAAGAGCTGGTAAGGTTCTTCGCGTTGCATCGAATTAAACCACATGCTCCACCGCTTGTGCGGGCCCCCGTCAATTCCTTTGAGTTTTAATCTTGCGACCGTACTCCCCAGGCGGTCAACTTATCGCGTTAGCTGCGCCACTAAGTCCATAAAAGAACCCAACGGCTAGTTGACATCGTTTACGGCGTGGACTACCGGGGTATCTAATCCCGTTTGCTCCCCACGCTTTCGTACCTCAGCGTCAATCTTGGTCCAGGTAGCCGCCTTCGCCACTGATGTTCCTCCACATATCTACGCATTTCACTGCTACACGTGGAATTCCGCTACCCTCTACCAGATTCTAGCCAGGCAGTATCAAATGCAGTTCCCAGGTTGAGCCCAGGGCTTTCACATCTGACTTACCTAACAGCCTACGTACGCTTTACGCCCAGTAATTCCGATTAACGCTTGCACCCTCCGTATTACCGCGGCTGCTGGCACGGAGTTAGCCGGTGCTTCTTCTGTAGGTTACGTCAAGACCCAAAGTTATTAACTTTAGGCTTTTCCTTCCTACTGAAAGTGCTTTACAACCCGCAGGCCTTCTTCACACACGCGGTATTGCTGGATCAGGCTTTCGCCCATTGTCCAATATTCCCCACTGCTGCCTCCCGTAGGAGTTTGGGCCGTGTCTCAGTCCCAATGTGGCTGATCATCCTCTCAGACCAGCTACGGATCGTCGCCTTGGTAGGCCATTACCCTACCAACTAGCTAATCCGACGCAGGCTCATCTAATAGCGCGAGGTCCGAAGATCCCCCGCTTTCCCCCGTAGGGCGTATGCGGTATTAGCTACCGTTTCCGGTAGTTGTCCCCCACTACTAGGTAGATTCCTACGCGTTACTCACCCGTCCGCCACTCTACTCATACCCGAAGGTATTTTCGCGTTCGACTTGCATGTGTTAAGCATACCGCCAGCGTTCAATCTGAGCCAGGATCAAACTCTTCAGTTTAAGTTTGATAGTAAGCTTAGGGCTTACCAAATCCTTGCTCGATTAAGCGTTAACTTCAATCTAGAATTAACTTCTGTTTTGTAGTTGCCCAATCGAATATTTTGGTCATCGCAGACTTTCGACGGAGCACCCACACAAGTTACTTGATTCAATTTTTAAAGAGCGCTTGCACTTCCGTGCAAGTTAGAAGAGGAATCGTAATTCATCTCCCTGTTGCCGTCAACCTAGTTGGCGTCAACGAGGCGCGTATTCTACATGCCTCAAACTTGCTGTCAACCTCTTTTTTCACCGTTTTCACGTTGCCAAAGAGGCGTCGAGCGAGGCGCGCATTCTACAGCGTGCCATGTTTCTGTCAACAACTATTTTCAACCAAATTGGTGAAGATTTTTTATTAACAGAGGAGCTCATTCATACTGAGAATTTCGCCCCTTCCTTTCGCTTTCCAGAAGCTGTTTTGCATGCCTCTGTGCTGCTAGGGAGGGCGCATTATAGGGCCTGCAGAAAGAAGGTCAACACTTTTGTGAAACTTTTTTTGCAGTCCCTGTAAATCAGCCGATTGTAACGCGTGCAAAACGACGTTTTCCGACCTGGAAAACATGGCAGTCGCCTGCACTGTATTGCTTGTTGCGGTCATCCAGTTTCTGACCGTCAACTTTGACCGCGCCCTGCTTGATCATTCTGTAAGCCTCTGATGTACTGGATACCAGGCCAGCCTCCTTGAGCAGGTTGGCTATCGGCATACTGTCTCCTTCCACAGGCTGCAGGCTCTTCTCTTCTATCTCATCGGGCATCGCCCCCTTCTGGAAACGTGCAATAAAGGCTTCACGTGCTGCCACGGCACTCTGCTCATCGTGAAAACGGCCAATCAGCTCCTCGGCGAGGAGGAACTTGATATCCCTTGGATTCTTTCCATCCGCTATCTGCTGCTGAAACTCTCCGATTTCACTCATGGGGCGAAAGCTCAACAGTTCGAAGTAGCGCCACATCAGGTCGTCGGAGATCGACATGATCTTGCCAAACATCTCCTCTGGCGCATCGGTGATCCCTATATAGTTATTCAGCGACTTGGACATCTTCTGCACACCGTCGAGCCCCTCGAGAATCGGCATGGTCAGGACGACTTGTGGCTCCTGGCCATAGACCTCCTGCAGTTGGCGCCCCATCAGCAGGTTGAATTTCTGGTCGGTACCGCCGAGTTCAACGTCCGCTTTCAGCTCCACGGAGTCGTACCCCTGCACCAGGGGATAGAGAAACTCGTGAATAGCAATTGGCTGCCCGCCCTTATAGCGCTTGCTGAAATCATCGCGTTCGAGCATGCGCGCCACGGTGTTTTTCGCTGCCAGTTGCACCAGGTCGGCGGCACCCATCTTGCCCATCCACTCGGAATTGAACACCACGGTAGTTTTTGCCGGGTCAAGAATCTTGAAAACCTGCTCCTTGTAGGTTTCCGCATTGCGCAATACATCATCCCTGCTGAGCGGCTTGCGCGTAACATTTTTTCCGGTAGGGTCGCCGATCATGCCGGTAAAGTCGCCAATCAGGAAAAGAATCTCGTGGCCGAGGTCCTGAAACTGGCGCAGCTTGTTAATCAGCACCGTGTGTCCCAGGTGAAGATCTGGTGCTGTCGGATCAAATCCCGCCTTGATACGTAGCGGCCTTCCCTGCTCCAGTTTTTTCTGCAGCTGCTCAACGAGGAGAATTTCATCCGCCCCCCTCGAAATCAGCTCAATTGCCTCACTTACCCCTGTCATCTCTTGCTCCGGCCGCTTTTCAGCTTCATCTATATAGTAATAATCGAAAAAGAGCTCGGAATTTACAGCATGCATGCGATGATTTCCAGCCGTTCTGGGCCAGATTCACACCCAGCCAGGTAAAATAGTTGCGCCTCCCTATACACGGGAGAAGACAACAACCGCAGGGAATGTGTATGATATGCATCTGCTCAGCAGAGCCAGAAAGCACGGAATGCTTGCAACTTAAGCGTCATAGTTGTGAACCTCGGCAGCGACTGCATGTCATATACAGCTGACATTGATTAATAAAACCCCAGATAACTGGCCAGAGATGAAATCACTCTACAATAAAATTATCCTGCTCCTGTTTCTTGCATTCCTGCTGGCACCGCTGGCTTTCTGGCAAATCACCAACCTCCCGACAAAAACAGGGCCGGTAGAGATCACGATTGAACCAAAAACAATCACGGCAATTGAAGAGCCGGCTGAAGAACTCCCGGCCCTGATACCACCCATCATTGAGCCCACTGTCACTCCCGAAGAGACGATCACCCTGGAAGAGCTGGCCTCGCCAGAAGAGACCGTCACACCGGAAGAACCAGCCCAGGCGGAGCCAGCTTTTATAGAGGAACGCTGGGTTATTCACGAAGTTAAACCAGGTGACACACTGTCGACAATTTTTTCATCCCAGGAAATCGGCACTACTGCTCTCTACGCTGTCATCAACAGCGGAAAGGAAGGCAAACAGATCGAAAGAACCCTGAAGCCCGGACAGAAACTGCTGCTGCGCTTCAAGGAAGGCACAGGCGAACTCGACCTGCTGATTCACGAGGTCAACCTGGTCAAGAGTGTGCAATTCGATATCAACGCAGGTAGCGCAATTACCACGGTACTGGAGAAGGATGTCGAAAAGCGTATCGTAACCGCCTCCGGCACCATCACATCATCACTCTTTCTTGACGGCCAGAAAGCCGGACTGAGTGACCGCACTATCGTCGAGATGGCCGGTCTGTTCAATTTCGATATCGATTTTGCCAGGGAGATTCAGCCGGGTGATTACTTCTCAGTGATCTACGAAGCAAAATATATCGACGGCGAATTTTTCGGTAACGGCAGCATTCTCGCGGCCGAGTTCATCAATACCGGCAAGAGCTTCCGCGTCGTGCGTTTCGAAAGAGACGGAGCAGTCGACTACTACAACGAAAAGGGCCAGAGCCGTAAAAAGACCTTTACCCGCACGCCGGTCAACTTCGCCCGCATCAGCTCGAAATTCACCAAGTCAAGATACCACCCGGTACTGAAACGCTGGCGCTCTCACAAGGGTGTCGATTACGCCGCAAAGACCGGCACACCGGTTCTGGCAACCGGCAACGGCTCTGTCAAGATCATCCAGAAACAGAGAGGCTACGGCAAGGTCATCTACCTCCAGCACGGTAAAAAATACACCACCGTCTATGCCCACCTGTCTCGCTTCAAGTCCGGCCTGAAAAAAGGCCACAAGGTAAAACAGGGCGAGGTCATCGGCTATGTCGGATCAACCGGACTGGCGACCGGCCCGCACCTCCATTACGAGTTCCGCATCAACGACAAGCACGTCGATCCGCTCTCTCACAAGCTGCCGGCAGCTGACCCTATCAAGGGCGACAAAATGGCGCAGTTCAAGAAAGTAGCCGCACCCCTGCTCCAGCAACTGGACCAGTTGAAAGCGCCCGTAATTGCCGGGCAACCATAAGGACCAATGCCGGCATCACTCTATATAGGCCTGATGTCCGGCACCAGCATGGACGGCATCGATGCCGCACTTGTCAGCATCGATGAGAATGAGGATCTTGAGCTCCTCAAGACCCACAGCCACGAGTGGCCCACACCATTGCACCAGCAGCTGGAAGCGCTTGCCCTGCCCGGTGAGAATGAAATCGACCGACTTGGTGAGGCTGATGCCTGGGCAGGAGACGTACTCGCCGAATCAGTCATTGCACTTCTCAACAAGGCGAACATTCCAACAGAACAGATCAGGGCAATTGGCTCTCACGGGCAGACCGTGCGCCACCGCCCGCACAACCAGCACCCCTTTACGCTGCAGATTGGTGACGCAAACCGTATTGCAGCCAAGACCGGCATCACTACCGTTGCCGATTTCCGACGCCGTGACATGGCCGTCGGGGGACAGGGAGCCCCTCTTGCACCGGCATTCCACAAGGCTGTATTGAGCTCACCTGATGAAACGCGTGTTATCGTCAACATAGGCGGAATCGCCAACCTGACAATACTGCCAAAGGACGCCTCTATACCCGTGACCGGATTCGATTCAGGACCCGGCAACAGGCTAATGGATGACTGGATCTTTCGCACCAGGATGGAACCCTACGATAACAATGGCGACTGGGCAGCAAGTGGAAATCCGTCAGAAAAACTCCTCTCCATGCTGGCCGACGAGCCATACTTCAACCAGGCACCCCCGAAAAGCACCGGTACCGAAGAGTTTAACCTCACGTGGCTGGAGCAACGAGGCGACGACCTGGTCAAGGAACTCTCACCTGAAGATATCCAGGCTACCCTGCTGGAACTCACTCTTGTCACAATCACGCAGGCAGTCACTGCACATGCCCCCACTGCAGAACGCCTGCTTGTGTGTGGTGGAGGTGCTCATAACAACACACTGATGCAGCGTCTCCAGGCAAGGCTCCCGGAATTGAAAACAGGCACAACAGCGGAACTCGGAATCGATCCTGACTGGGTTGAGGCTGCCGCCTTCGCGTGGCTCGCCCATCGAACAGTCAACGGACTCAACGGCAACCTCACCGAAGTCACCGGAGCCAGCAAGTCCGTTCCACTGGGTTGCATTTACCCTGTATGAGGCTAACGCATGAGGAAATCCATTACGACTGCCTTGACCACCTCACTGGCAGTTTTACTCGCATCTGCCTGCACGGCTGAGTCGACTTCAAATCAGAACGGCGATATCCAGCAGACTTCCGCTGGAAAGGTGCGTGTTGAACGCATCACAGGTCCCTTTTCGCATCCTTGGGCTGTCACCTTTCTGCCCGGAGGCGCAAAACTGGTGACTGAAAGGGGTGGAACCCTGTGGCATCTCCTCAGCGATGGCGCCCGAATCAAGGTCATGGGCGTACCCGGTGTACATGCCCGCGGTCAGGGGGGGCTGCTCGATGTCGTGGCAGCACGCAATTTCAGCACCAGCCGGGAAGTATTCCTGAGTTATTCCGAACCGGTCAACGGAAAAAGCCGCACTGCTGTCGCTGTCGCCCGTCTTGACGAACAGGGTGATCGTCTCGAGAATCTACGCGTCATCTTCCGCCAGGCTCCGGCTGAAAGCACCAGTCATCACTATGGCTCACGTATCGTTGAAGCAGAGGATGGCAATTTGTGGATCACGCTGGGCGATCGCGGTAAAGCAAACAAGGCCCAGAACATCAATAACAATATCGGCAAGGTGATTCGCATCGCACGCGACGGAACAACCCCTGGTGATAACCCCTGGAGCAACAAGCCTGGCGCTGCAGAAAATTGGTCCTATGGACATCGCAATCCGCAGGGAGCAGCACTAGACCCGCAAACCGGCGCCCTGTGGACCGTAGAGCATGGCGCAAAAGGAGGTGACGAAATCAATCGTCCCGAGGCAGGGAAAAACTACGGCTGGCCCATCATCTCCTACGGCACCCACTACACCGGACTGAAGATTGGCGAAGGTACACACAAGCCGGGCATGCAACAGCCGGCCCACTACTGGGACCCTTCGATTGCTCCGTCAGGCATGATGATCTACTCAGGCAGGCTCTGGCCTGAGTGGAAAGGAGACATCTTTGTTGGCGCACTCAAGTATCAACTCATCAGCCGACTCAAGCGCGACAACGACAGCATCACGGCTGAAGAGAGAATACTGAAAGGTGCATACGGCCGTATTCGCGATGTTCGCGAAGGGCCTGAGGGTGCCATCTGGTTCCTGACCGATGCAGGCGACGGAGGCCTCTATCGTATGACTCCCGAATAAAAGAGCGCAAAACATCAGATTCAGCACTGGCAACTCCGACACCTGAAGACAAAATAATTGTATGCTGACGGGGTGCACCCGGATTTATTGAGGATTAACAAGATGTGGCTATTTCATAGGGGTGCGGTTCTGTTAGCGACCGCCCTGTTCTCGTCTGGCTTGATTGCTGAAGAGACGATGACTGTCGAACTGACATTCACTCCCGATCTGAATAATGGACGGAATGTCTATGAAACCTGCGCGTCATGTCATTTACCGGAAGGCTGGGGTAGTAGCGACGGTGCTTATCCCCAGATTGCCGGGCAGCATCAGCAAGTATTGCTCAAGCAGCTGCTCGATATTCGTGATGGCCACAGGGAGAACTCCATCATGTACCCCTTTGTGCAGGAACGCACCATCGGCGGTTACCAGTCACTGGTCGATGTCGTCACCTACATCACCAGGATGCCAATGCATCCGCGGCACAAGCAGGGGCCTTTCAGTGATTTCTCCGATGAATACAAGCAGGGAGAGCAACTCTACCAGAAACACTGTGCTTCTTGTCATGGTGCTGAAGGAGGAGGGAATGACAAAACCAGAACCCCAAAGCTTTACGGGCAACATTACCCCTATGTACTGCGTCAGATCGACCTGATCAGGAAAGAGCTGCGTAGCGTTGACCCTGTAATGAAAGGGGGCGTCGACCAGTTAAGCCCGGAAGAGCTGATGATGATTGTCAATTATGTTTCCTGGATCGAGGTTCCCGAGGGGGAAAAGGCACCTTCAGCCAATTGGCGCAACACAGATTTCTATTGATAGCAGGGGTGAGATTGGAACATGAGTCAAAAAATCAACCGGCGTAAATTTTTACAAACATCGGCCGCATTGGCTGCAGCCTCGGTTGCTGCTCCTGGCAGCCATGCCAGCGAGATGGACCAGGCTATTAAAGCACCGGCTATCGGAAGCAATCTCTCTTCTCCTGCTTCCTTGCCAGCCAAAAAAGGACCACGCGTGGTGATCGTTGGCGCAGGCTGGTCGGGATTGACCATGGCCAAATACCTGAAGAAATTCGCCAGCGATTTTGACGTGGTGTTACTGGACAAGAGAGAGCAGTTTGTCTCCTGCCCTATCAGCAACGCATGGATTGCAAACCAGGTTAACCTCGAATTCCTCACGCATAGCTATGTCGATGCAGCGAAGAACAACGGCTATATCTTCATCAGCGCCACGGCCATCGATCTCGACCGGGCAGGCAAGACACTGTACACCACCGAGGGTGCTATCGCTTACGATTACCTCGTTATGGCACCCGGTATCGACTATGACTATGCACACATCGGGGTTGAAGATCCCGAGGTCGAACAGCAACTGCGCATGCACTACCCGGCTGGTTTCAACAGCGCATCCGAAGTCATGGCAATCAAGCACAAGATTGAAAATTTCAACGGCGGGACACTGTTGATGACTGTTCCCACCGGCAACTATCGTTGCATGGCGGCCCCCTACGAGAGGGCTTGCATGGCAGCAGCCATGATGAAACAGCGCGGGGTCAAGGGAAAGATCCTCCTGCTCGACGGCAATAACGATATTCGTATCAAGAGCGAAGGCTTCAGGCGCGCATTCTCGGAATACTATGCGGACATTATCGAGTATGAATCCAGTGCTGGCATAACAGACATTCTCCTCGAAGATCATGAAATCGAAACAGAATTTGATAACTACCAGTTCGACGACGCCGTGATCTACCCGCCGATCAGGGCTTCCAGGGTGCTGGAAAATTTCGGGCTTGCCGACCCCGCATCACCTCAGAAAGAGGCTGCTATCGATCCTTACAAGTACCACCTGCTGGATGATGAACACGTCTATGTCACAGGGGATTCACGTTCGCAGCCGTTTTCCAAGAGCGGTAACACTGCCCACTCCGAGGCCAAGTATGTCGCGGAGGTGATTGTCGCGCATGCCAGGGGTGAGGAGATCGCCTGGCGCAGCCCGCAAACCATGTGCTTCTCCGGCGTCAAAACAGACCCGCTAGAGTCCATGAGTATCATCGCGTTTTACAAGTTCGACGAACATGAGAAAAGCTTTGCGTTTGACCGTGTTCACCTAATGGAGAAATGGAGTGAGCGCTCGGGACAGGCCGGTCTTGCGTGGGCGGAAGGGATGTTCAGGGATATGTTCTACAGTTAGTGACCCCCGAAGGCCCCACAAAAAATACGCCGGTCACAACCGGCGTTTTTCTATTCGGGACGAAGCGTCCGGCTCAGGTCGAAAACGAGGAGCCGCAGCCACAGGTTGTGGTTGCATTCGGATTACGGATAACAAACTGTGCACCCTGAAGCCCTTCGGTGTAATCAACCTCGGCACCCATCAGGTACTGCAGGCTCATCGGGTCAATCAGAAGTTTGACGCCATCTGTTTCAACTGCTGTATCGCCTTCGTTGACGGTCTCATCAAAAGTAAAACCGTACTGAAAACCGGAACAACCGCCGCCCTGCACATAGATGCGCAGCATCAGCTCGGCATTACCCTCTTCCTCTATCAACTGGGCCACCTTGCTTGCCGCCGCCGAAGTAAATTCGAGCGGAGCCTCTTCTGCCTGTACTTCCACTTGTGACATTGTTACTACACCTTAAATCATTGTATGAAAAGCTGCTTCCGGTAATAGACCGGGGCATACGATAGCGCCAATATGGCTTTTCCTACTATTTTAGTCAAGATTTTTCTATAAATCGCTTTCTAACTCTACGGGTATTGACGCAAATGCCGTCAATTCATCGCAGTCTCTGCCACTGTCGGCACAAAATCCTTTTCAGCACCCTGTATTTTATCGCCCTTGCCCTCGATAAAAAAGCGGATCTTCTCCAACTCAAATGCTGGGGGGTGCATAAAATGGCCCTGCACCCGCTCAAGAGTGCGAAATTCCAGCTGGTAGCCCTCTTTTGCCTTGAGATCGACATCGCTCGACAGGTAGCGCCTCTCGAGACCGGACTCATTTCCAATCAATTCGTAGTGCAGCTCGGCCTTGACCGGTTTGTCGGAATCAGGAAGACGGCTGACAGCAATCTCGAAATGGTATTCACCAATAATCTCGCTGGGCACAACCTCAATTGACTTGATGTCCAGCGCAGTATCAATCGTATTGTCGCTCAACAACTTTTTGACCAGGGCCGTCTCTTCTGTCCATTTATGCCGTTCAGACTGAAGCGCCTTGAGCTCCTCGCGCAAGGTTTTTGCGACTTCACGATCAATCTGGAACGAACGCTCCATCATGATGACCTGCTGACGATAGGTGTCACGCTCCCTGGTAACCTGTTCGAGAGTTTTCTGCAGTTCGCCAACAACTTCCACGGCCTGCGCACGGTCACGGATAACAATATCCTTTCCGCCGACATTCACCTCTTCACCCATGGACCAGAAAAGCCACACAATCGCGACAAATGCGACTGAAATAGCAATTTTCGAGATCATGTTGGCACTCGGCATGGATACCCGTCTTGCCTTTTTCTTAACCGGTTTTTCCATCAGGGTGCCAGCGCAACATGGTCAAGCCCCATGCTCTCATCCAGTCCGAACATCAGGTTCATATTATGCACAGCCTGACCGGCAGCACCCTTGACCAGGTTATCTATCACCGAGAGCGCAACCACTGTATCACCACCCTGTGGACGATGAACCGCAATCTGGCAGCGATTTACACCTCTCACACTGCGCGTCTCCGGATGACAGCCATAGGGCAGAACGTCGACGAAAGGCTCGTCCGCATAGAAATCCTCGTAGAGCGCCTGAAGATCAGTATCTGACGTTACCTGGCTGTAGAGCGTGGCATGTATTCCGCGAATCATCGGCAGCAAATGGGGGGTAAACGTCATGGCGGGCTCACCACCCATGATGCTTCCGAGTACCTGCCGAATTTCGGGAAGATGACGGTGACCAGCAACCGCATACGCCTTGAAGCTCTCACCGCATTCCGCCATCAGGGTGCCGACATTGGCACCACGGCCGGCGCCACTGACGCCCGATTTGCAGTCTGCAATCAACGGGCCTTCAATCAGCCCTTTCTGTGCAAGAGGCAGATAGCCAAGGATGGTAGCAGTTGGATAACAGCCGGGATTGGCAACCAGCATGGCACCACGAATCGACTCACGATTAATCTCCGGTAAACCATAAACTGCATCTGGCAGTAGTTCGGGAGATGCATGCGTCATGCCGTACCACTGTTCCCACACTGCCTGATCGCTAATACGAAAATCGGCTGCCAGGTCAATGACACGGGTATTGGCTGCAAGCAGGACTGGTGCTGACTTCATCGCCGTACCGTTTGGAGTGGCGAAAAAAACCAGGTCGCATGCCTTCAGGGCATCATCATCCGGCTCACTGAACGCGAGATCGATATGCCCGCGCAGGCTGGGAAATAGATCAGCCACGGGGCGGCCAGCCTCACCTCTTGAAGTAATGACCTGCAAATCCGCCTGCGGATGCATGGCCAACAAGCGCAACAACTCAACGCCTGTGTAACCTGTGCCACCAACTATACCTATCTTGATCATGTTTCCTGTCTTGTACTTACCTGCAAGCGGCTAATAATACACCAAACCGCCTGAAAAGCATTGGTAAAAGGATTCATACAACATCCTCCCACTTCGCAGCAGAACTTGTAACTTGCCTCAGTCGGCTGCAAACTGATTGCATGATGAACTCACCATCGCATATAGAAGTCAGATAAAGTGATACCCGAAGAGAAAATCACATGGAAATCATTGACGCCATAGCGCTGATGCTCGGCGCTGCCTGGGCCTCCGGCATTAACCTCTACGCCGCAGTTCTTGTACTGGGATACATGGGCTCGACCGGCTATACGACGCTGCCACCTGCCCTCGAGGTGCTGCAGGATCCGCTTGTCATGGGCATTGCCGCACTGATGTATTTCGTCGAATTCGTTGCAGACAAGACACCAGGCGTCGATAGCGGCTGGGATGCGATACACACTTTCATCCGTATCCCGGCAGGTGCAATGATTGCCGCAGGTGCGGCCGGTGGTCTCGATATGAACCAGGCTGCCGAGTTCGGCGCCCTGCTGCTTGGCGGCAGCGTTGCCGCAACCAGCCACTTCACCAAGGCCGGTTCGCGCCTGGTTATCAATACGTCACCTGAACCCGTTACCAACTGGACCGCCTCGGTGACCGAAGATATCGCCGTGGTTGGTGGACTCTGGACAGCGCTTAATTACCCCGTGCTGTTTATTGCCGCACTGATTCTGTTCATACTGCTGGCAATCTGGCTGTTGCCGAAAATCTGGCGTGCGATCAAGCGTATAGCTGCCAAAATCCGTGGCTGGTTCAAAAACAAGGAGGCTCCTGAACCTGAATCAGCACCCGGCAACGAGGAGATCGCCAGGCGACTTGAGTCAAAAAGTGCAGATGAACCCTGACCGGGATCAGTCATATTTGAAAGGAGATTTAAAATTATCTCCCTCCACTTTACTCAACGCCCATTTACGCCGATACTTTCAGCCAGTTCCAAACTACTCTGAATAAATGACCCATGTTGTGGCTTAAATCTTTCCATCTCTTTTTCATGGTCGCCTGGTTTGCAGGGCTTTTTTACCTGCCACGTATTTTTGTCAATCACGCCATGATCGAAGATCGGGCCACCAGCGAGCAGTTCAAGCTGATGGAACGCAAACTCTACAAATTCATCACACCCTGGATGATTCTCAATATCGCCTTTGGTATCTGGATGCTGGTTGATTATGCCTGGGCTGCCTATTCATCCATGGGATGGTTGCACCTCAAGCTGGTCTTGATAGCAGGCCTGGTCGGTTATCACTTCTGGTGTGGACAAATCGTCAAGCAATTTGCCGAAGACAACAACAGTCGCAGCCATACCTGGTACCGCTGGTTTAATGAAATCCCGGTCATTTTCCTGCTCGCTATCGTTCTGCTGGCTGGTCTAAAACCTTTCTGATTCCCTCTCGTTTCAGTGAACTAAAGGAAAAATATTTTTTCCTTTTTATCCCCCGCTCAGGCGCTTCAGTTCATGCACAGCGACAAGCGCGCAACCACGCGCTTTTGCGCCTTTTCTGCACCAGTTTATCCACAAGCTTTCCACACCTCATTCACCAGTAAATCACCACCCAAACACAAGATGTTGTGGTTGACACTCAGGAAAATGCGTATATATTGTTTTTAGTGCATTCCACTGATCGCCCAGACGCCAAGCTTTCCACAGGGATCCACAAGATGCTGCAAATCCTTCACCGGCAAGCGGCACAGGACAATAAAGGCGCCTGATCAGCTCGAGATCGAAAACCGCACAATAGCGGTTCGCACAAGATTGTGCCACTGGATAACAAAACAGACAACTTTTCCTGACTGGAGAGAGAAATAATGGCATCGACCATGTCAGCCGACACGGCTTCCAAGACGACTGCAACCGCGCCAGTCGCAGATTTAGCAGAACCAGAACAGATTTCACAAGATAACGGACTCTACGTCATTCGACGTAACAGAAAACAGACCAGTTTCGACCCGTCAAAAATCACTGTTGCAATGACCAAGGCATTCCTTGCCGTCGAAGGCGGCAATGCGGCAACTTCTTCGCGTATCCACCAGACAGTTGCAGAACTGACTGACCAGGTCGTCGAAGTCCTGACCCGTCGCAGTGACAGCGATACCCTGCATATCGAAGATATCCAGGATCAGGTCGAACTGGCATTGATGCGCAGCGGCGAACACAAGGTCGCACGCGCCTACGTCCTCTATCGTGAAGAGCAGAAGAAAAAACGTGCAGAGGATGATAGTGAAGAAGGCCTCATCGATGATAAACACATCGTTGATGTGACGCTCGCGGACGGCACCAAGGCACCGATCGACCATGTCCGGCTGACAGCGCTGGTCAACGAGGCATGCAAGGGCCTTGAGGATGTTGACAGCCAGAAAATCATCGACGGAACCTGTCGCAACCTTTTCGATGGTGTAAAGGAAAAAGACGTTGGAACAACCCTGGTCATGACCGCACGCACCTTGATCGAAAGTGAACCGAATTACTCCAAGGTCGCCGCACGCCTGCTGCTCGACAACATGCGCCGTGAAGCACTTGGCTTCCTCGAGATGAACACGGCCATCGCAACCCAGGAAGAGATGGCGGATGTCTACGGCGACTATTTCAAAAGCTATCTCAACAAGGCTATTGAGCTTGAGCTGATCGATCCGCGTCTGAACCAGTATGACCTGGAAAAAATTACCGCCGCACTGGATGCGACCCGCGACCTGCAGTTCACTTATCTCGGCCTGCAGACGCTCTTCGACCGCTACTTCATCCATGACGAAGACGGCACACGTTTTGAATTGCCACAGGCATTCTTTATGCGTGTTGCGATGGGGCTTGCGATCAACGAAATTGACCGTGAAGAGCGTGCAATAGAATTCTACAGACTGCTTTCCAGCTTCGATTTCATGAGTTCGACGCCAACACTGTTCAACTCCGGCACCCTGCGTCCACAGCTCTCCAGCTGCTACCTGACAACGGTTCCAGACCATCTCGATGGAATCTACGGCTCGATCAAGGACAACGCCCTGCTGTCGAAATTTGCCGGCGGACTCGGCAACGACTGGAGCCGCGTACGTGGTCTTGGTTCCCATATCAAGGGCACTAATGGCAAATCCCAGGGCGTTGTGCCCTTTCTCAAGGTAACCAACGACACTGCCGTCGCAGTTAACCAGGGCGGCAAGCGCAAAGGCGCCGTATGTGCCTACCTGGAGACCTGGCACATCGATATCGAGGACTTCCTCGAGCTGCGTAAAAATACCGGTGACGAACGTCGCCGTACGCACGACATGAACACTGCCAACTGGATTCCTGATCTTTTCATGAAGCGTGTTGCCGAAGATGGCGACTGGACACTCTTCTCCCCGAATGAAACGCCCGATCTGCATGACCTTACCGGTCTCGAATTCGAACAGGCCTACACCGCTTACGAAGAGAAAGCAGCGAATGGCGAGATCAAGATCTCGCGCACTCTCAAGGCCAATGACCTGTGGCGCAAGATGCTCGGCATGCTGTTCGAGACAGGCCATCCATGGGTCACTTTCAAGGACCCGTGCAACCTGCGTTATACCAACCAGCATGCAGGCATGGTGCACAGCTCAAATCTCTGCACAGAGATCACGCTGCACACCAATGACCAGGAAATTGCCGTGTGCAACCTGGGTTCCGTCAACCTGACCCAGCACACCACTGATACAGGTCTCGACATGGCAAAGCTGGAGAAAACCATCACCACCGCGATGCGCATGCTAGACAACGTCATCGAGTACAACTACTACTCGGTTCCGCAGGCACGCAACTCAAACCTGCGTCATCGTCCTGTCGGTATGGGCATCATGGGATTCCAGGATGCACTCTACAAAATGCGTATCCCCTACTCGTCGGATGATGCAGTCCAGTTCGCAGACACCTCGATGGAAGCTGTCTCCTACTATGCCATCAAGGCATCCAGTGATCTTGCTGCAGAGCGCGGCAAGTACAACAGCTTTGAAGGCTCACTGTGGAGCCAGGGCATACTGCCGTATGATTCACTGATCGCAATGAAAAAGCACCGTGGCGAACAGTACCTGCAGGTGGATGAAGGCACCACGCTGGACTGGGACAGCCTGCGTGAGCAGGTCAAGCGTGTCGGCATGCGCAACTCCAACACCATGGCGATCGCACCGACCGCGACCATTTCAAACATCTGCGGTGTCAGCCAGTCGATCGAGCCGACCTACCAGAACCTGTTCGTTAAATCGAACCTCTCTGGTGAGTTCACCGTTATCAATCCCTACATGGTCAAGGATCTCAAGGAGCTTGGTTTGTGGGATGAAGTAATGGTTAACGACCTCAAGTACTACGATGGCTCAACCCAGGAGATTGACCGCATTCCGGATGACGTCAAGGCCCTCTATGCCACGGCTTTCGAAATGGATGCACGCTGGCTGATCGAGGCGGGTTCACGTCGCCAGAAGTGGATTGACCAGGCACAGAGCCTCAATCTCTACATGGCGGAACCGTCCGGCAAAAAGCTCGACAACCTCTACAAGCTGGCATGGGTTCGTGGCTTGAAAACCACCTACTACCTGCGTTCCATGGGCGCCACCGGTGTCGAAAAGACCTCGGATGCAGGCAGGGATGGCGAAACCCAGGCGAGCCCACAGGAAGCGCCGAAAGTGTGTTCGATTCTCGATCCAGATTGTGAAGCCTGCCAATAACAATAAAGGAGATAGATGATGCTTAACTGGGATGATCCACTCTCGACGCAAAAGCCGGTAGTTACCGAAACACAAAAAACAGCGCCTGCTGTTGATAACAAACCGGAGGCTGCAGTTGGCTCTGCAGCAGAAACTGCCAAACCAGCGGGAAAGCCGAAGGCCAGTGCGACAGACACACTCGACCCGAGCGCCAATATCGCCCTCGGGCAAAAACCGGTGCGTGCGGAAGACAAGCGCGTCATCAATGGTGAAGGTGACGTCAACCAGCTGGCACCCTTCAAGTACCCATGGGCCTGGGACTACTTTCTCAACGCCAACAAGAACCACTGGACGCCACTCGACATCAACATGGCGCAGGATGTGCACGATTACCATCACAAGCTGACGCTCGAGGAGCGCCATGTTTTCGAGAACGTGCTCTCCTACCTGACCACCTCCGACATTCTCGCGATGCGCAACATCGGCCTCGCGGTAATGGAGAAGATGACCGCCCCCGAACTGCAGATCTACCAGGCACGCCAGGTCTATGAAGAGTCACTGCATACCTGGACCTACCAGCACTGTATCGAGACCATCGGGCTCGACCAGGGCGAGATCTACAACCGCTATCGCGTCGTGCCGGAAATCAATGCCAAGATCCAGGTCGCCAACCGTCGCCTCGATTCTGTGCTGCGCGCCGACATCGATCTGCGTGATCCCGATGAGCTACATAACTTCGTCATGGCGTACATCTTTTTTGCAGGTATCTTCGAAGGCTGCTGGTTCTACAACGGCTTCAGCCCGATATTTGCACTGCAGCGCCGTGGCCTGATGAAGGGCACTGCCGAACAGCTGCAGTACATCATGCGTGACGAGGTGATGCATGCCTCGTTCGGTATCCGTGTCGCCAAGACCATCATCAAGGAAGAGAATCTGACACTGGATAAAAACGCCATCAGGGAGATGTGGGAAGAGGCGGAAGCGTGCGAGCAGGGCTATGCAAACTACCTGCTGCCTGATCCGATCCTCGGCTACTCGTCTGAAGATCATATCGCCCAGTTCCGTTTTATCGCCAACCGCCGTGCACGCTCACTGCAACTCGACGAACCCTTTCCGGGCGCAGAGAACACCCTGCCGTGGCTCGACGAACAGGCGAATATGCGCAAGGAGAAAAATTTCTTCGAGACACGTGTTACCGAGTACCAGACCGGTGGCGCTCTGAACTGGGATTAATACACCACGCGGGCCGGGGATAACCCTGCCCGGATAACGGGAGAGCAGTTATGCACTGTACACATTGCCACAACGCCATGCTGATTGCGGAATCTATCCAGGAACACAACACGGAACAGGTTCGCTACCAGTGCCCGGTTTGCGGGCAAAGGCAGATGGTAACAAGACTCCGGATGATTACCAGTCGATCGATGCATCAGTCACTGATGACCACCGGTAAGTCGCGCGTTTACAGGTAGGCCGTGGGGATTGGGCGGGGCCGGAGTCACCCGGGGCCCCGTCATTTTTTTCCGCTCATACTCAAACGAAAACAGTCCACCTGTTCCGCATTATCTTCCCGCAATCTCACCAGTTCAGTTTGAATTGAACTGTTGAGCCAGCGAACACTCAAAATTGCTGAACCCTTTTACATCTATCCAGGAGAAAAAGATGAAAAAAAGCCTGATTACCCTTCTTGTCACCTCGGCAATCGTGGCCTCCGGCGCAACATTTGCGTGCAAGGGCCCCATGGGCGAGAAAATGAACATGATAGAAAAGTTCGACACAGATAAGAGTGGAACCATCTCGGAAGAAGAGTTCGACACCGGCCGTGCAGCTCGCATTGAAAAGATGGTGAGCATGGGCCGTCGTATGAAAAATATGGGGCAAGCACCGATGTTCGCTGACATGGACACCGACTCCGATGGAGAACTCAGTTCTGATGAAATGAAAGCCGCAATGGAAGCACACCGTGCGAAAAGACGCGCCATGCACGAGGCCATGCGTGAGGAGAGACGTGCCATGCGCGAGAGCAGGCGTGCGATGCGCGGCCCAATGATGGGACAGGGCTCCGGACGTCATCCCTACTGCAAGCATCACAAGGGCAAAGGCAGGCACATGCAACCGCCTGCATTCGAGGATATCGATACCAACAAGGATGGCATGATCAGCCCCGAGGAATTTGCACAGCACAAGGCTGAACGACACGCTAAATAGCCAGAACCTGCAGTTAGCAACAAGGATGTTGCGATCCCCGCAGGTTGCGGGACTTTCACCAACAGACGGAATTGTTTACACTGAGCGCCGTTTCCCCGACAACACCTCTTGTCGGCACTATGACATATCTTGCCGGAACGGCGATAGAGACTGATTATCAATAAGCCACACAAAGCAATGAGAAGCCTCACACTCATTCTGACAATTCTGCTGCTAACCACTTCCACGGTTATGGCTGAAGCCTATTACCGTGTCACGGGAATTGCGCTCACCGACACCCTCAATGTCCGCAAAACAGCGAGTACCAGTGCAGAGAAGGCAGGTGTACTTGCTGCCGACACCAAGTGCATCAGGGCTGAAAGCTGTTCAAAAGGCTGGTGCAAAATCGATTTCGAGGATGGCAGTGCCTACGTGTATGACCGCTATCTCGAAAAGATGAAAGAGAGTTCGGCATGCAAGGCAAAAGACAACGGCTTGCCAACCCTCGAAGAGATTGCAGCAATCAGGGCGACTCTTGATGCAGAAACACCTCCGGATACAATCAATAAAACCAGGACAAACCTGGCCGCCCTCTCCACTCCTGACTACCTGGTTGAAATAACCAAAAACCTGTGCACCAAAGCACTACTGGAAGAGAAGCAGGCAGCAGGAAAATTTGTTTCGGCTGCACATATCATGTTTGCCTCCTACCAGACCGCGATAGCCGAAAAAGTGAATTCGGGCTCCATCCCGCTGGTTCGTATCACGACAAACAGCGCCAATGGGCAAGTAATCGCCGACTATTTCGGTGAACAGGAAAAAGTCACCTCCTGCCGCGTGGTATTGAGACATGCCAGCGGTGTAGAACCGGATATTTCACAGAGTATCGATTCAACTGTTGCACGTTTTATGCGCATGGGGGGAAGACTTCTCGTTGCTTCCGAAACACACAACCAGGAAGCGTTGTCAGATGAGGAGCCGTATGAAATCGATCTGCACTACTATGGCAACAAGTGCGACGATATCTACCTCAAAACCATCACGGCAAGGCAGGGAAGCAACATTCAGAGTTCTGCTCTCGAAATCGCTCTTGCCGGCAGCCTGCAGGCACCAGACTACGCCTGCCTGCCACTCGACGAGATAAAGTAACAGATTGAAGGATCAGTAATGCGGTGGAAGCTCAACCCCTGCGCCTGCTGTATCGCTCTTTTCCGCAAGTGACTCCACCTGCTCTATCAACTGCTTCTGTCTCGACAACAGCATATCGATCAGTCCCTGCTGCTCGATCAGCCTTGTGCTCAGGGTATTGATCTCTGCTTCGTTAAAAGCAACCTGCGTCTCCAGCTGCTCCATTCTCTCCTCAACACTTTGCATACCTGTTATCCCTGCGTGACCGACTCGTATAAACATATTATGATACCGAATGTCTGACTGGTTTCTCTATCTGATTCGATGTGGTGACAACAGCCTCTACACAGGCATCACCACCGACATCGACAATCGCCTCGATAAACACAAGAACAACAAGGGCGCAAAATACCTGCGCGGGCGTGGCCCGTTTGAACTGGCATGGTCCAGTCACGTTGGTGAGCATGGCCTCGCGCTCAAGCTGGAATACAGGGTCAAGCAACTGAGCAGAAAAGAGAAACTGGAACTAATCGATGGAACTATCCAGCTCCACGAACTGATGCCGGACAGCGAACCGGGTACACTTGCCGCAAAGGAATAAATTATGAAACTACGCAGCCTTTTTCTCTCCGCCATCGTTGCCCTCGCAACGACATCCCTGTCATGGGCCGAAGAACCTCTGGAGCTGAAACTGCAGACAGTGAAAGTCACCGATAACATTTATGCGATCATCGGGCCGACAACTAACAGGGATAAAGAGAATCTTGGCAACAACGCCAATTTCGGCCTCATCCTCACCGACGAAGGTGCCATCCTGATCGATTCCGGCGGCACGTACAAGGGAGCAGAAATGCTCCACCACAGTATCAAGAGCATCACCGACAAACCGGTCAAGATCGTCATCAACAGCGGCGGACAGGATCACCGCTGGATGGGCAACAGCTACTTCAAGGCACTCGGCGCCCGCCTGATCGCCAGCAGCGCAGCGGTTGAAGATCAGAATGCGCGCTCGACAGATCAGCTCATCGGACTAGGTATCCTGGTTGGTGACGAGGGTATCGAAGGCACCGAGACAGTCTACGCCGATGAAACCTTTGATGAGCAGATGACACTGGAACTGGGCGGGGAGAAAATCGAGATCTACCACGCAGGCGCTGCACACACACCGGGTGATGCCTTCATCTGGGTACCATCACAACAGGTCGTCTTCAGTGGAGATATCATCTACGTACAGCGCATGCTGGGAGTGGGATCGATGTCGACCAGCAGCAGTTGGCTCGAGGTGTTCGATGCACTCGCCGCACTCGAACCAAAGCACATCGTGCCCGGACATGGCCCGGTCACAACGCTTGAGCGCGCCACAAAAGAGACTCGTGGATACCTCGAATACGTGCGTACCGCGGTGTCTGAATTCATGGAGAACGGCGGCACCATGGATGCCATCAGTGAAGTTGACCTGAGTGCGTACAGTTACCTGGAAAACCACGAGACCCTGAATGGTCGAAATGCCCAGCAGGTCTACTCCGAACTGGAGTGGGAGTAATAGAACAGACGGACAAGACAATGCCCTGCCAGCTGCTCTCGGTTATAGAATCGCCCCGCCATCCCAATTTCACGGCGATGTATCAACGCCTGGGCATTGAGCAGGAGATTGCAACTTCTATCCGCAAAGCGCTCAAACTGGTCAAAAAAGCGCCACCGGATATTCTTGTCGCCGAATTTATCTACGGCTATGGGAACAACTATGCAGGTGTCAATATCAGCAATCTCGATGTTCTGCTTATCGCTCTGCAGCGACATCAAAAGGAGACCAGGGTGATTCTGTTTGCCGACAAGTCGGAAATCGATCAAGCCCCCAGGCTGAAGGAGATCCATCCACTCTATACTGTGCTGAAGTTACCAATTAATCCGACTGAATTTGAGAAAACACTGGAGGAGATCATCTCATGTCAAAAATGATCGTCGCCACCTTGCTCCTGCTGCTGACCACAGCAGTGAGTGCACAAGTCACACCCACTCCGACAGCCGGAGGAACAATAAAACAACCAGAGGTTATTTTTTACTGCGCCAGCTGGTGCGGTATTTGTAAAAGGGCAAGAAACTACTTCAACAGCCATCAAATCCCGTTTACCGAGTATGACGTGGAGAAAACACGTGAGGGAATGGAGGGATTCAGGCGTTACAGGGCACGAGGTGTACCGTTGATCTTTGTAGACGGACAACGCATGGACGGTTTCAGCGTGGCGCGCTTTCGCCAGCTTTACAGACCTGTGCAATAAGACCGTTTTAGGTCTATCATGCGCCCATGTCTGAAGAGCAAAAACATCACAGGGCCATTCGCAGCTACGTGCTACGCGAGGGACGCCTGACCACAGGTCAGCAGCACGCCTTCGATACCTTGTGGCCGCAATGGGGAATCGACTTCAATCCCGCACAGCCTTTCATCCCACAACAGATTTTCGGCAACGACAATCCGGTGGTAATGGAGATCGGTTTTGGCAATGGCGAGTCACTCGCCCACTATGCGCAACATCACCCGCAAATCAATTATCTCGGTGTCGAGGTACATGGCCCAGGTGTTGGCCACCTGCTTCTCAGGATCGATGAACTCGGCCTCACCAACCTGCGCCTGATCAAGCATGATGCTGTCGAGGTGATGCACACCATGCCTGATGCATGCCTGCAGGGTGTGATGCTCTTTTTTCCCGATCCCTGGCACAAGAAACGCCATCACAAGCGTCGTATTCTCAAACCGGAATTCGTCTCGGAATTGGCACGCGTAATCAGACCCGATGGTTTTTTTCACGCCGCAACCGACTGGGAAAACTATTCCGAGCAGATGATGGAGGTGCTGTCAGCATCGCCCGATTTCAGCAACAGTGCCGGTGAAGGTAAATTCTCTGCGCGCCCTGATGAACGTCCGCTGACCAAGTTTGAACAGCGTGGCCAGCGACTTGGCCATGGTGTCTGGGACCTGGTTTTTAACCGCAAGCATGCCTGAACTTCGACTCGAAGAAATTTCAAGCGGTTTACAGTCGCCATGGAGCATGGCACTTGCCAGCTCGGAAACAATCACTCTCAGCGGCCCTTCGGGTAGCGGTAAGAGCCGCTTGCTGCGTGCAATCATCGATCTCGATCCGGATACCTCCGGCGATGCCTGGATCAATGACACACAACGCTCGCTGACACCCGCCTTTGAATGGCGACGCTTGGCCGGATACCTGCCTGCAGTCAGTCACTGGTGGGAAGATCACGTCGGTGAACATTTCCCATTAAGCTCACCTGTCGAGCTCTCCTCGCTGGGACTGGATGCCGCCCTGTTTGAATCACCGGTATCACACCTCTCTTCCGGGGAAAAACAGCGCCTTGCAATAATCAGGCTGCTCGCCAATCAACCTCGCGCACTGCTTCTCGATGAACCGACAGCCAACCTCGATGCCCAGCACACCCTGGTTGTCGAAAAACTGATCAGTGAATATCAGCAGACGCATGCAACACCCGTTATCTGGGTTACGCACGACAAGTCACAACAGCAGCGTGTTGGTGATCGTCATTTCGAAATCAGAAATGGAGAAATCCTTCTCGCAGCAAGCCTGCAGGAGGAGAAATGATAAGCCTGATTATCCTGACTCCATTTGACCTGGCCATCACCTCGGCATTGATTCTGCTGATGGCATTTCTCTCCTGGCGCCTGCATCTTGGCGTTGGCCGCCAGTTTCTTATCGCTGCACTGCGCAGCGCGGTACAGTTGATCCTGCTCGGCTATGTGCTGAAAATCATCTTTGCAGAACAGGCGTTCTGGATGGTATTACTGCTTGGCAGCATTATGCTCGGCGTTGCGGGATACGAGGTACTATCGCGTCAACGCCGGCGTTTCAGCGGCTGGTGGGGCTACGGCATTGGCGCCACTGCGATGTCGATCTCGTCATTCAGTGTCACCCTGATCGCGTTGCTGATCGTGATCCAGCCAACCCCCTGGTACCAGCCACAATATGCAATTCCGTTACTTGGTATGCTGCTCGGCAACACCATGACAGGCATAGCCGTTGGCCTCGATAACCTGACCCGTAGTGCGTGGGAAAAACGTGAACTGATCGAGGCCCAGTTGATTCTTGGTCGACGTGGAATAGAGGCGATCCGTACAATACGTCGTGATGCCCTGCGCTCAGGCATGATCCCTATCATCAATACCATGGCAGCCGCGGGGCTTGTCAGCTTGCCGGGTATGATGACAGGACAGATACTTGCCGGTGTCGAACCGCTGGAAGCGGCGAAGTACCAGCTGCTGATTATGTACCTGATTGCCGGCGGCACCGGGCTCGGCAGCCTTGCAGCCATCTGGCTGGGATCAGAGAGACTCTTCGATGATCGTCATCGACTGCGCCTCGACCGACTGACAACATCCAAATGAGGTTTTATCCGGATTCCGCCTGATATCAGGAGAAGAGCTCGGCCAGGGTTTTGCCCGGATTAGGCGTACGCATGAAGGCCTCGCCGACAAGAAATGCATTGATGCTGTTGTCACGCATCAGTTTGACATCTTCCCTGCTGTGAATACCACTCTCGGTCACCACGATACGATCATCCGGAATCATCTCAAGCAGATCGATGGTTGTCTGCAGGGAGACATCAAAAGTTCGCAGGTTGCGATTATTGATACCGATGAGGCGGTTGTTCAGTGGCAATGCGCGCTCAAGCTCTTCAGCATCATGCACCTCGATGAGTACATCCATACCCAACTGGTGCGCAAGCGTGTTGAGATTGCGCATCTGCGCATCTTCAAGACAGGCGGCAATCAGAAGAATACAATCTGCACCGATCGCGCGCGCTTCGTAGACCTGGTAGGGATCGATAATAAAATCCTTGCGGATCACAGGCAGTGAACAGGCCGCACTCGCCTCGACAAGATACTCTTCAGCACCTTGGAAAAAATCCTTGTCAGTGAGGATAGAAAGACAGGCAGCACCACCCCATTCATAACTGCGGGCGATTTCAGCCGGATCAAAATCCTCACGCAAAACACCTTTCGACGGTGATGCCTTCTTGATCTCGGCTATCACTCCAGCCTTGCCAGCGTTAATTTTCTCCTCGATCGCCCTGCTAAAGCCACGTGGCACTTCAGCCTCTTTCGCTTTTGCGATAATCGCATCCAGATCGACTACCGCAATGCGCTCGGCAATCTCCTCGAGTTTACGCGCAACGATTTTTTTCAGGATATCAGGTGTATCTTGCATCGAAATCAGCTCTCAAGGCTCTGTGTCAGGACAATAAGCTGATCCAGTTTCTTGTGCGCGTCACCACTACTGATCGCCTTGTCCGCGCGTTCAACACCGTCCTCCAACGAAGATGCGATACCTGCAGCATAGATAGCTGCACCTGCATTGATGCAGACAATATCTCTCGCAGGCCCTGCAGTATCTTCAAGCACACTGCGAATAATCGCGAGGCTCTGCTGTGCATCTTCAGCTTTGAGTGTATCAAGTGAATTACGCTTCAGCCCGAACATCTCAGGCGAGACAGAAAAATGCCTGACCTGGCCATCCTTGAGTTCGGCCACATCAGTTTCAGCGGCGATACTGATCTCATCGAGACCATCACGTGCATGCACGACCAATACATGTCGACTGCCAAGTTTGTGCAGAACTTCAGCCATTGGCTCAAGTAAATCCTTGCTGAACACACCCAGCACCTGGTTGGGGGCACCGGCAGGGTTGGTCAGGGGACCGAGGACATTGAAAACCGTACGCGCACCAAGTTCGCGTCGCGGGCCGATCGCATGCTTCATCGCGCTGTGATGTGCCGGTGCAAACATAAAGCCGATACCCACCTCGTCAAGACAGCGACGTACCTGCTCCGGATTCAGATCAAGTCTGACGCCGGCCGCTTCAAGCACATCTGCACTACCGGACTTTGAGGAGATTGAACGATTGCCATGCTTGGCAACACGTGCACCTGCAGCTGCAGCAACAAAAGCACCGGCTGTCGAGATGTTAAAAGTACCTGAGGAGTCACCACCGGTGCCACAGGTATCAACAAGATTCTTCGCTTCAATATCGACTCTCTGTGCCAACTCACGCATAACAGTCGCTGCAGCAGCAATCTCGGTGACTGTCTCGCCTTTCATGCGCAAGCCAACGAGGAAGGCACCGATCTGTGCCGGGGTTGCTCCGCCGGTCATGATGGTGTGCATCACCTCGACCATCTCCTCGCTGGAGAGATCCGTATGGCTGATGACCTGGTTAATTGCATTCTGTATTGACATAAGTTTTTACTCCCGGGGTCAAAACCCGAATGGCCTACTTTTGCTCAAGAAAATTTTGCAGCATATCGTGTCCGTGGCGCGTCAGGATCGATTCAGGATGAAATTGCACACCCTGTATTGGCAGTTCTTTATGACGCACGCCCATGATTTCGTCGACCTTGCCGTCGCTGGTCTGGGTCCAGGCTGTCATCTCAAGGCAATCGGGCAGGCTCTCCTTCTCGATCACCAGTGAGTGATAACGGGTTGCCTCGAACGGATTCTGCAAACCACTGAAAACACCTGTATCTGCATGATAGATTGGTGAGGTCTTGCCATGCATGACATTCTGCGCACGAATGATCTTTCCACCGTATGCCTGACCAATCGACTGGTGGCCAAGACAAACACCGAGAATCGGTATCTCGCCGGCAAAACGCTTGATCGCCTCGACCGAGATACCTGCCTCGTTCGGGGTACAAGGGCCCGGAGAGATGACGAGATGTGCGGGTTTGAAGGCAGCTATCTCATCGAGTGTTATTTCATCGTTTCGATGAACGTGCACATCAGCTCCCAACTCACCAAAGTATTGCACCAGGTTAAAGGTGAAGGAGTCGTAATTATCTATCATCATTAACATTACTCTTCTCCCTCTTGCCCGATGCGGTCAAGACCGGCTTCAGCCATCTCGACGGCACGAAAAACTGCACGACCTTTGTTCATGGTCTCCTGCCACTCAAGCTCGGGGAGCGAGTCAGCCACAACACCTGCGCCCGCCTGAATATGCAGCGTCTTATCCTTGATGACCGCGGTTCTGATTGCAATCGCAGTATCCATATTGCCATTCCATGCGAGGTAGCCGACAGCACCGGAATAGACACCGCGCTTGACCGGCTCGAGTTCATCAATGATCTCCATTGCACGGATTTTCGGTGCACCGGAAACGGTCCCGGCAGGGAAAGTCGCACGAATCACATCCATGGCACTCATGTCTGGTTTCAGTCTGCCGATAACGTTTGAGACAATATGCATGACGTGTGAATAGCGTTCAACCACCATCTTCTCTGTCAGTTCCACACTGCCAATCTCTGCGACACGGCCCGCATCATTGCGTCCGAGGTCAATCAGCATCAGGTGTTCGGCCAACTCTTTTGGATCGGCCAGCAACTCATCCTCAAGTGCGCGATCCTCTTCTTCTGTGTAACCACGTCGGCGCGTACCGGCAATCGGCCTGACGGTAACGACTCCATCCTCAAGACGGGTGAGAATCTCCGGTGATGAACCGACAACGTGAAAATCGTCCAGGTCGAGATGGTACATGTAGGGTGACGGATTGAGACCACGCAACGCCCGATAGAGATCAAGCGGTTCAGCAGTAAAAGGAATTGAGAGTCGCTGGGAGATAACAACCTGCATGCAGTCACCATCAAGAATGTACTCCTTGATGCGCTCAACCGCACTCTTGAAACCCTCCTCCGTGAAGCCGGACTCGAAATCACTCTCACTGACCTTACGCGGTGTCTCATGCTGCTTGCGTGGTGCGCCCTGCTGCATGGCAGCTACCAGTCCATCAATACGCCGGTTAGCCTCCTCGAGTGTGCCACCCTGCATCGGATCGACGTGCACGATAATAAACATGCGGCCACTGAGATTATCGAAGACCACCAACTCGTCAGAGATCATCAGCAGGATATCAGGGCTGTTTAAATGATCCGGGTTCGGGCACTGTGCCAACCGCGGTTCGATATAACGCACAGTGTCATAACCGAAGTAACCAACCAGTCCACCGGCAAAACGCGGTAGACCATCAATCTCTGCTGCCTTGAAACCGGCCTGGAAATCACTGATCCATTCGAGTGGATCAGGGTGTGTTTCACTCTTGAGTACGGTGTCCCCGTCAAAACGCGTTATCTCGTGATCACGCACCTCGATACGTTCCCGGCAAGGCAGGCCGATAATCGAGTATCGCCCCCATTTCTCACCGCCATGAACAGATTCGAACAGATAGCTATAAGGCTTGTTCGCCAGCTTGAGATAAACACTCAGAGGCGTATCAAGATCTGCAAGCACTTCTCGTGCGACGGGAATTCGGTTGTAGCCCTGCCCGGCAAGGGCAGTAAAGGTTTCGGGTTTCATAGTGCACTCCACACAAAAGGTATTTTCAAAACAGGATCAGGTACGACTGGTGAAGCTTCACCATCGTTTTCCTGTTTCATTCACCCTGATGCGTGAGAGATGAGTCATAGCTGTACTTTATCAGAACGGTTGCGGAAAATTCCTCGCATCACAATATCAAAATTCCGCACGGAATCAAGCAGACAGTAGCTTTCAGGACAAAATAGGGAGCTTTCAGGGCAAAATATCGCGTGCTATTGTAAACTGGCGCACACTTGATGAAAACAGACATGCAATGATTCCATCCCACCTGCACCCGAAAACCTGGCCGACCTGGACCGGTCTTGGTATTTTCAGGCTGTTGATCCTGCTTCCTTACCCGCTCATGATGCGTGCGGGAGGCTTGATCGGGCACCTGACATGGTTGCTGCTGTCTGAAAAACGACGCCTTGTATTGAAGAAAAACCTCGAGCTCTGCTTTCCTGAACTCGATATAACAGAGCGTGAAGCGCTGGCGCGTCAGCATATCGAATCAGCGGGCAAGGGTTTCCTCGAAGTAGCGTTGGCTTGGTGGGGAAAGAGTGAAGATCTCTCAAAACTGGTCAATTACACTGGCCTGGAACATCTCGAGAAGGCACGCGCCGCCGGCAAAGGCGTCATCCTGCTATCGGCACACTTCAGTTCTCTTGAGATCGGTGGGCGCCTGCTGGCAATGAAGGTGCCCTTTGAGGCACTATACCGTCCCAGTGACAACCCCGCTGTCGAATACCTGATGCAAAAGAATCGTACGCGTCATACAGAGGGAGCAATCAGTAAAAATGATATCAAGAGAATGATCCGCAGCCTGCGCAATGGCAAGACCATCTGGTATGCACCCGACCAGAGTCCGAGCCGAAATAATGCTGTTTTCGCCCCTTTCTTTGGTATCGAAACACTGAGTAGTACAGCAACAGCCCGCCTGACAAAAATGACTGGTGCCGCTGTTGTCCCTTTTCTGCCACTTCGCCGCAATGATGGAACAGGGTATGATCTGCAACTCTTCGCTGCGCTGGACGACTTTCCTGGCGATGATGAAACAATTGATGCAACACGAATTAACCAGCTGTTCGAGTCATGGGTCAGGAAACGGCCTGAAGAGTATTTCTGGTTTCATCGTCGTTTCAAACGACAATCGGACGGCAAATCCGATTATTACAGCTAAACCGGTACGGACCAACAGAGAATATGAGCAAACCGACCGCCGATTCGCGCCAGGTATACATGAGGCTGCTACGTTATGTACGCCCTTACCTGACTGCATTAATTGTATCGATCATTTTCATGGTAATCCTGGGGCTTTCCGATGCGGCAGTACCTGCACTGCTGAAACCCCTGTTCGACGGCGGCTTCATCGAAAAAGATCTAGACAGCCTCCAGCAGACACTGATATTACTGGTTCTGCTGTTCCTGGTTCGAGGTACTGCACACGTCATCTCTACCGGTGCGATGGGCTGGGTATCCGGAAAGATCGTACTCGATATTCGCAAACAGATGTTTGCCCACCTGCTAGACCTGCCAACACGTTATTACGATAACAATGCGACAGGTAACACTCTTTCCAAGTTGACCTTCAACGTCAACCAGGTGACATCTGCAGCAACGCGCACCCTGACAATTCTTGTTCGCGATACCGTGACAACACTAGGCCTGCTGGCTGTCGCCCTGTACCTTAACTGGCAGTTGACGATCATCATTCTTATCGCCTTTCCACCAGTCGTGATCGTTGCCCAGATTTTTTCGCGCCGCATGCGCAGCTTCAGCCACGCACATCAGAACAGCATCGGAGACATGACCCATGTACTCGAAGAGAGCATGCGTGGTCACAAGGTAGTCAAGGTATTTGGTGGAAAAGAATACGAGAGCACGCGTTTCTTTAAAATTGCCAACCGGGTGCGTCTCTATTCACAAAAAGTTTTGCTTGCCGGTGCCGCTAATGTCGCCGTTGTAGAACTGATCTCCTCCGTTGTGTTGTGCTCAATCGTCTACCTGGGAACCCTGCAGGCAATCGACCAGGGACTGACTGCTGGTCACCTGATCTCGTTCTTTGCCGCTCTTGGCCTGATGATCTCACCAATCAAGCGCCTTGCATCTGCAATGCAGCCACTTCAGCGTGGCTTGGCCGCAGCAGAATCGATTTTCCAGCTACTCGATGAAGAGATAGAAAAAAATTCCGGAAAAAAGAGCCTCGACCAACCTGAAGGGGTTCTGAAACTTGAAAACGTCTGTTTCAGTTACAGCAGCGACAAAGCCCCTGCATTGCACCAGATCAGCTTTACTGCAGCAGCCGGAGAGACGATTGCACTGGTCGGCCAGTCTGGTAGCGGTAAATCGACCATTGCCAGTCTGCTACCGCGTTTCTACGATCCAGCCAGTGGGCACATCACGCTCGACGGACACGATCTGCGTGACCTGAGCCTGGCTAACCTGCGCAAGCAGATCTCCTACGTCAGCCAGGACGTGGTGCTGTTTAACGACACCATCCGTGCAAACATCGCCTATGGCCAAGACACCGACTTTGACGAGGCACAGATCATTGCCGCTGCAAAGGCTGCACATGCCTGGGAGTTCATCAAGGAGATGCCGCATCAACTCGATACCCTTGTTGGTGAAAATGGCATCCAGCTTTCCGGTGGCCAACGCCAGCGGATAGCGATTGCACGTGCATTGCTGAAAAATGCCCCGCTGCTGATTCTGGATGAAGCCACATCTGCCCTGGATTCACGCTCAGAGTCACTGGTGAAAGATGCGATCGACACCCTGCGCCAGGGCCGCACCACGATCATCATTGCACACAGGCTTTCCACTGTTGAAAACGCTGATCGCATACTGCTTCTGGAGCAGGGTCGCCTGCTGGAACAGGGTAATCACTCCGAGCTACTTGCCCTAAACGGCCGTTATGCCAATCTTTACGGCAAACTGGAATACACAGATAAGGCATAGCCACCACCTCCTGATGGCTCAGGTTATATCGCCATATAAGCATTTTGCTTGTACCTGGCCCCCGAATCGACGACAACTCCATCATCAAGAGTAATAATCAGCAATGTGGAGTAAAAATGAGCAGCGACGACACACCGACACGTGAAATCCGCATCAATCCGATCGTACCGACCGAGTCAGTACTTGTTTCGACAGCACGCGGCATGCGTCCGCGCAAAGCTGAAGAGAAAATTGAGCGCGACAACCGCAAACATGTCGAGACCTGCCCCTTTTGCAAGGGTAATGAGGAGAAAACTCCGCCGACAATAAAATCATGGCCAAATGATGAAGAGTGGCAGATGCGTATCGTCCCCAATCTCTATCCCGTGCTTGGTGACGACAGGGAGCAGACCAGTCTGACCCTCGGTCTGCAGCAGGTGATTGACGGCTATGGTCGTCACGAGGTTGTCATCGATAATCCCGCTCACGGCATCGCAATGCACGAAATGGATGTGGCGCATCTGCAGCAGCTATTCATTCTCTATCACCAGCGCATGAAAGAGCTTTACACCTCTGATCCGCGCCTCAAGTACGTGCTGGTATTCAAGAATTTCGGTCCTGCGGCTGGCGCAAGCATCCCGCACACCCACAGCCAGATCATCGCCATGCCGGTGGTTCCGCAGAATGTTGAGGACGAGGTCACCAACAGCCGCAACTATTACAACAAGCATAACCAGTGCGTTTTCTGCTCTCTGATTGACGAGGCGCTGACCTACGAGGCGACCATCTACGATCGCGAGTCAGGCGAGATACGCAGAAAAATCGATGTTGGTCAGTATGTTATCGAGAAGGGCAAGCGTTTTATTGCCATCAAGCCATTTGCCAGCCGCTTTGAATGGGAAGTTCATATCCTGCCACTACATCATGAAGCAGATTTCATGGATGCGAATGAAGAAGAGCTGGAGGAGTTTGCTGGCATGCTGAAACGTACCATGCAGCGTCTAGATCATGTTATCGGTGGTGCGCAGTACAACTTCTTCATGCACTCGATCCCGCATGGCAAGGACTACGACGACTGTCAAAACAGCTATCACTGGCACCTCGAAATCTGCCCAAGAACCAGCATCCCGACGGGCTTTGAGCTCGGCTCCGGACTGTTTGTCTCGACCATCAGTCCAGAAGATGCGGCAAAACAGCTTCGCGAAGTCGAACTCTAGGGTATTTCTGCGGTAATTGCAGAAAAGAGATAAAAGCGGCAAAACAGGCTTTTTTGAGTGATCCATAAAGGATACACTTTGATTTACAAATGCAGCAGACAGGGCTCACATGCAAGATAAACAACAGCAACTTGTCATCTCCGCCATCGGCAGTGACCGCCCTGGTATCGGTGAACAACTGACTGATCGGATCGCCAAGCTCGACCTGAATATTACAGATAGTCGTATGACGGTTCTTGGTGGCGAATTTGCCATACAGATGCTGATCAAGGGCGCATGGAACCAGCTCTCGAAACTGGAGCAGGCGCTTCCCGCAATCGCGGAATCTCTTGGGCTCCAGGCTCAGTGCAAGCGTACCGAGTCAAGACAGTCTGCAGACATGCTGGTGCCCTACGCCGTTAACGTCGTTGCCCTCGACCACCCTGGCATCGTGCACAAGCTATCAGATTTTTTCGCCCAGCGACAAATCAATATCCAGGATCTAAGTACCAGCAGCTATTCCGCAGCACACACGGGAACACCCATGTTCGCCGTTAACCTGCTCATAGGCATCCCGTCGCAAGTACAGATTCCGGCACTGCGTACCGAGTTTATGGAGTACTGTGACTCACTCAACCTGGATGCTGTACTGGAACCCGTCACCCACTAAATAAAACAGGAAGAAATTGCGCATGGCAGATCAGCAGGTCGCACTCAACAAAAAAGTACCAGATATCAAACTTCTGCTGACAGGAGACAAGGAAACCCACCTCTCCGATTACGCAGGGAAAAACATCGTCATTTACTTCTATCCCAAGGCCAGTACACCGGGATGCACACAGGAAGGCCTCGATTTCAAAGAGGCAATCAACAAGTTCCGGCGCCAGTCATGCGTCATTCTCGGTGCATCACGCGATAGCCTCAAGGCGCAGGAAAAATTCAAAACCAAACAGGAATTCCCGTTTGAACTGATCTCTGATACAGAAGAAGCGCTCTGCAACCTGTTCGGTGTCATGAAAATGAAAAACATGTACGGCAAACAGGTGCGCGGTATCGAACGCAGCACTTTTATTATCGACAAGAAGGGAAAGCTCCACCATGAGTGGCGCGGCGTCAAGGTCAAAGGCCACGTCGATGAAGTCCTCGAAGTAGTCAAGCAGCTGAACAAGCAGTAATCCACTAATCCACTCCGGAGCCCGTATCGTGCCTGTCAAACGACTTTTTGTACTCGACACCAACGTGCTGATGCATGACCCGACGTCAATCTTCCGCTTCAAGGAGCATGACATCTTTATCCCGATGATTGTTCTCGAGGAACTCGACCGGGCCAAAAAAGGCACATCCGAAGTCGCGCGCAACGTGCGCCAGGCAAGTCGCTTTCTCGATGACCTGATGAGCAACATGGACAAGGCAGGAATCGACAAGGGACTTGCACTACCGGCCTGGTCAGGCATCTCTGAAGAGTCAGATGAAGAACCCCAGCAGGGAAGGCTCTATTTCCAGACAGAACACTTGCCACAGTCACTGCCAGAATCACTGCCGGGTAACACCCCAGACAATGACATCCTCGGCACGGCCCTGGCACTCAAGGAGATTCACCCACACCAGCCCGTCACCCTGGTCTCGAAAGATATCAACCTGCGCATCAAGGCAGCCGTGGTAGGCCTCAGCGCCGAGGATTACAGCAACGACCAGGTGCTCGACGATGTCGACCTGCTTTACAAGGGACACCAGGAGTTGCCGAACGACTTCTGGGAATCCCACAGCAAGGATGTCGAATCCTGGCAGGAAGAGGGACACACCTACTACCGTGTCAGCGGCCCCGATGCCAAGCAATGGCATATCAACCAGTGTCTATACATGGATGATGGCAGTGGTTTCGAGGCGATCGTACGCATGAAGGATGGCGAAGACGCCATCATCGAAATCGTCAACGACTACCACTCCTCCAAGCACAGCGTATGGGGCATCATGTCACGCAACCGCGAGCAGAATTTTGCGCTGAACATGCTGATGGATCCCGATCTGGATTTTGTCTCCCTGCTAGGCGTTGCCGGTACCGGTAAAACGTTGCTTACGCTTGCCGCGGGACTCGCACAGGTTCTCGATGAAAATCGCTACACGGAAATCATCATGACCCGTGTCACCGTGCCTGTCGGTGATGACATCGGCTTCCTGCCCGGCACGGAAGAAGAGAAAATGACACCCTGGATGGGCGCACTGATGGACAACCTCGAAGTACTCACACGTACCGAGGGCGGTGGCGACTGGGGACGCGCAGCAACTGACGACCTGTTGCGTTCACGTATCCGCATTCACTCGATCAACTTCATGCGGGGCCGTACTTTCCTCAACAAGTACCTGATCATCGACGAAGCGCAGAACCTCACCGCGAAACAGATGAAGACCCTCATCACGCGTGCGGGGCCAGGCACCAAGATCGTCTGCCTCGGCAACGTCGCACAGATCGACACGCCGTACCTGACCGAAACCAGCTCCGGTCTCACATACGTGGTCGACAAGTTCAAGAACTGGGAGCATGCAGGCCACATCACCCTGATGCGTGGCGAACGCTCAAGGCTGGCAGAATACGCTTCCGATTATCTGTAACTGACCGCTCCAAGCAGTACTACAAAAAAGCCCAGCAATGCGGGGCTTTTCAATACCTGAAGCAAGCTATTGGAACAGTGCTGTCAGCAAAATAATCAAGACTATGTCACCGCTTCCCTGTCAGGCCGTTTTGGCCATGCTGTGAGTACCGCCTTGACAAGGGTACCGAGTGGAATTGCAAAGAACACACCCCAGAAACCCCACAGTCCACCAAACAGCAGAATCGATACGATGATGGCGACAGGATGCAGATTGACGACCTCGGAGAAGAGCAAGGGCACAAGCGCGTTGCCATCGAGTGCCTGGATGATGAGATAAGCGATCGTCAGGTAGATAAATTCACCGCCCCAGCCCCACTGGAACCAGGCAACGATAAGGACAGGAACCGTCACCACAGCAGCGCCAATATAGGGAATGATAACCGACAGACCGACTAGCACCGCCAGCAGCAGTGCGTAGTTGAGACCAAAGAAGGTAAAAGTGATATAGCTCACCACGCCGACAATCGTGATCTCCCAGAATTTGCCGCGCACATAGTTTGCAATTTGTACATCAACATCCTTCCACACCTGGTCGACAATGCCACGATTGCTGGGGAAAAACTGTAGCAACCAGTTGATAATGAGACTCTTGTCCTTGAGAAAGAAAAAGACCAGCAGGGGTACCAGGATAAAATAGACGAGGATGGTGATAAGGCCAACCACCGACGAGGCTGAAAGCGACAGAACACGTTGCGCAAAGCTCGCCATCTCTGCCTTGATAACATTGATCAAATCAGTGATCTGGTTTGAGTCAACCAGGTCCGGATAGAGTTCCGGCAGGCGCATCAGGCTTTTTTGCCCGGCTGCCAGCATAGCCGGTGTCTGTTGCACCAGTTCTGTCAGCTGTTGGAACGCAAGCGGCATGACGCCAAATATAATCAGGGTGACAAACATGATAAACAGCAGGAAGACGATAACCACTGCAACCAGCCTCGGCATGCCAGAGCCCTCGCCCAGCAACACGAGCCCCTCCAGCAGGTAGGCAATCACCAAGCTTGCAAGCACGGGGGCCAGCATGGCGCCAAAAAAGAAGACAACGGCAAAACCTACCAACAGCGCAAGTGTTAATGCAATCACCTGCGGATCTGAGAAGGTACGTTTAAACCAAGCTGTTATCAGGTTCATTCAGAATTTTCCTTCATGGAGTCGGTATAGTCCTTGTATTTCGAGTCAAACAGCTGCTCAAGATCGTCAATCACATCAGCTGCGGGACGTCCTTTCAGCATATGCGACTGCATGAGTTCAGAAGTTTCGTGCAAGAGCGTGTCAGGGTCAACCATAAAGTAGTTCTCCCTGAGGCGTTTGACGGCACCGATTACAGACTCCTCCACGGGACGTTCAATTCCTTTCGGCTGCTGCTCCTCTTTCGGGGCATCCTGTATTTCATCAGTAGAACGTGCAAGCAGAAATTCAGCGAATGCAAAGAGGGATTCCCTGTCCGCCGATGACAGCTGTTTGAGAATTTTTTCGAGGCGCCTGGCATCTGCGCCGGCCCCGGCAACTGGCATCCCCGGAAACACTAGCTCTCCTCTTCGCCATCACAGTAGTCGCCGGCAAATTCAAGCAGTGTCTCCATCAGGCGCTTGCGAAACTTCTGTTTCTTGTGGACGAAGGAGAAAGGGCGTTCCAGTATCGGTTTGATAGGAATGGAAACCAGGGTGCCCAGTTGGAGCTCTTTCTGTATGGTCGCGCGCGACACGATGGAAACGCCCATACCCGCTTCGACTGCTCCCTTGACCGCTTCAGGGCTACCGAGCTCCATACCCACCGTCATTTCGATGTGATGATCCTTGTCGCGTTCCTCGAGAAACTCGGCAATCACTTCCCGCGTACCCGAACCCTCTTCACGACAGATAAAAGGATGGCCGAGTACCTCTTCGATCGTGGTATCTTTTTTCTCCGAGAGAGGATGTTTGGGCGGTACGATGGCAACCAGCTGGTCGTTGCGACAGTGCTCGACAACCAGGTTCTTGTTGCTTACCGGCGCTTCGACAACACCTAGATCAATGACGTTGCTCTCCACCATGTGCACAATACCGTCTGTATTGGCGACCTTGAGATGAATGTCGACATCAGGATACTGCTCTTTGAAGTCACCCAGAAGTGGTGGAAGCATATACTCGGCGATGGTGGTACTCGCACCAATGATGAGATCACCACTCACCTCACCGGTCATTTCTCGTACCGCGTTCTCCATTTGCCCATAGAGGTCAAAAATCTGCTCGGCAAATCCATACACACGCTCGCCAGCCTCGGTAAGGCTGATCTTGTTGTGGGTACGGTCAAACAGTCGTGTATTGAAATACTCCTCAAGCTGCCTGACCTGGAAGGTCACGGCCGGTTGAGTCATGTGTAAGGTCTCTGCTGCCTTGGTAAAACTGAGAAGCCGAGCTACTGTATGGAATACCTGAAGCCTGCGATCGGCCATAAAACCCTCTTGCCCTTTTATTGCGATAAGCGCAGTTTATACCAAACCGGTGTAATAGGCACTACTAATACCCCAAAAGAAAGAATCAATAGCCTTCTCTATCCCTAGCGGGATAGAGAAGGAAAAGATCAGGTTTTTCTAGGCAATATCCGCCAGGTCACCCTTCTCCTGGAGCCAACTCTTGCGATCTGCAGCACGTTTTTTTGCCAACAACATGTCGAGCATCTGGTGGGTATTGTCATCAGCCTCCAGGGTCAACTGCACAAGTCGGCGCGTATCCGGATGAATAGTCGTCTCGCGTAGTTGCAGCGGATTCATCTCGCCGAGCCCTTTGAAGCGCTGAATGGCGATTTTCCCCTTGAGTTTCTCGGCAGCAATACGGTCGAGCACGCCCTGCTTTTCAGACTCGTCGAGTGCGTAGAAAACCTGCTTGCCAACATCAATTCGAAACAGTGGCGGCATGGCAACATAGACGTGCCCCTCGCTTACCAGGCGTGGAAAGTGACGTACGAACAGGGCACAAAGCAGAGTGGCAATATGCATACCGTCAGAATCAGCATCGGCGAGGATACAGATTTTACCGAAGCGCAGCCTGGAGAGATCTTCGCTGCCAGGATCAACGCCGATTGCGACAGAGATATCGTGAACTTCCTGCGATGCCAGCACCTCGGCGGGATCAACCTCCCAGGTATTGAGGATTTTTCCACGCAACGGCATGATTGCCTGGAACTCCTTGTCACGTGCCTGCTTGGCAGAACCGCCAGCAGAGTCACCCTCAACAAGGAAGAGCTCGGTCTGGCGCGGGTCTGTTGATGAGCAATCGGCCAGTTTTCCTGGCAGCGCCGGTCCCTGTGTGACCTTTTTACGCGCTACTTTTCGACCGGCTCGCTGACGTGCCTGCGCCGAGTTAACTGCCAACTCGGCAATCGCCTCACCAGCCTCGGTATGCTGATTCAGCCACAGGCTGAAACTGTCCTTGACGATTCCGGAAACAAAGGCAGCGCATTCACGTGAGGAGAGCCTCTCCTTGGTCTGCCCCGAGAATTGTGGGTCGGCAAGTTTGACTGAAAGAACATAACTGACCTGGTTCCAGACATCGTCCGGCGTCAGCTTAATACCACGCGGCAGCAGGTTACGAAACTCACAGAATTCCCGAACCGCGTCTGTGAGCCCGCTACGCAAGCCATTCACATGGGTACCGCCCTGGGCTGTAGGGATCAGGTTAACGTAGCTCTCGGTAACAGCATCGCCACCTGTCGGCAGCCATACCACCGCCCAGTCGGCAGCCTCTTTGTCACCTTTCATCGTGCCGATAAAGGGTTCCTGCGGCAGCGTTTCCACACCCTGCAGTTCGTCTACCAGGTAATCACGCAAACCATCGTCGTAGCACCACTCTTTTTTCTCCCCGCTCTTCTCATCGAGAAAGGAAACATTCAATCCGGGGCAAAGAACTGCCTTGGCTCTGAGTACGTGTTCAAGTTGCCTGACAGAGAATTTCGAACTGTCGAAATAGGAAGGATCCGGCCAGAATTTCAGCGTGGTGCCGGTATTCCGCTTGCCGACACTGCCGATCTCCTCGAGATCACTGCGCTTTACACCACCGCCAAATGCAATGTTGTACTCCTTGCCATCGCGCCTTACCCACACCTCGAGGTGTTTAGACAATGCGTTGACAACAGAGACGCCGACACCGTGTAAACCACCTGAAAACTGGTAGCTCTTGTTGGAAAACTTGCCGCCGGCATGCAGCTTTGTGAGGATTACCTCGACACCGGGAATGCCTTGCTGCGGATGAACATCCACCGGCATGCCACGCCCGTCATCACTGACCTGCAGGGAGCCATCCTTGTAGAGAATGACATCGATCGACTTGGCAAAACCGGCGATCGCCTCGTCAACGCTGTTATCTATAACTTCCTGTGCAAGGTGGTTGGGGCGCGTGGTATCCGTATACATGCCGGGGCGCTTGCGCACCGGCTCGAGGCCACTGAGGACCTCGATCGCTGAAGCATCGTACTCTCTCATAAATTCCCTGGTTTAGCGCTTGAGCAGGTCGGCCGAAGTATCTTCCCATGGTGCGACATGGCCCCGGACCGCCTTGATCACGCCAGCCTGCGTCCTCGGAATAACACCTGCACAAAAGTAGTCACGCGCCATCTCATGGCGGGGGTCACGCGTATTCTGGCGTATTTCACGCCACTTGGGTGACTTGATCGGCCTGATATTGTCAGGATCGCGCGCACTTGTATACGCATAGTTTTTATATTGCCCGGTCCCGCAGCGAATCCCCTCGTAGCTCATGCTGCCATAACGACCACTGCCTGTTTTCATCACCATCCAGTAACGCACCATGCGGTCTTTTTCATTGACGGTGAGGCTGCTTTCATCCACGTAGACAGCAGCACCGACAGGTCCATGATCGATATCCAGTTCACGTGATTTCTTGAGATTGAGCTTTGGCACATCTTTAACCTGCTCTTTCCACTGCTCCACAAGAGATTCGTCGAATTCAAACTCATAGCGTTCATTTTCGGAACGAAACTGCTCGTAGGGATCTGTTCTATCCCGGGATTGCGCCTCTCCAGCCAGGAATAGTGCTACCACTGTCAAAATCACCACTCTTGTGAACATCGTATAATTCCCATCAATTGAATCTTCAATAATGCGACAATATACCTTGAAAAGAACATCTGCGACAGCATTGCCCTCCCGGCGACTCTGCGTTAGGTTATTTGCACAATTTTGAGGAAGGAAATTACCCTTGGCCAAAAAAACAACACAAGCAACCGGATTCGAAGAGGCTCTGAACGAACTCGAGAAGCTCGTTGAGACCATGGAGAGCGGCGAATTGACACTTGAGGAGTCGCTGAAAACATTTGAAAAGGGTGTTGCGCTGACGCGCCAGTGTGAAACTGCGCTGCGTGAAGCCGAACAGAAGATAGAGATGCTCTCGCAGGCCAGTGAAGATGCAGAACTTGAACAGGTATCAGCCGATAGCGTGAGTAACTAGATGTCACCTGAATTACAAACATTTATCAGCAGTTGCCAGGTGCGCGTTGAGAAGCACATGACGCGGATGCTCCCTGCGGACGATCGTAACCCCGTGCATCTGCACCAGGCGATGCGTTACTCGGCACTTGCCGGAGGCAAACGCATTCGCCCCATACTGACCTATGCAACTGCCGCTCTCTTCGACCGGCCTGCAGAGATTGTCGATACACCAGCCGCTGTACTTGAATTGATACATGCATACTCCCTGATTCACGATGACCTGCCCGCCATGGATGACGACGACTTGCGTCGCGGACAACCCACATGTCACGTCAAATTTGATGAGGCTACCGCGATTCTCGCAGGAGATGCACTGCAGGCCTTGGCTTTCGGGGCGCTTGCGGCAAACATAGACGGCATCACCCCGGCAAATCGTCTCGGCATGATCGAGCTTCTTGCGCGTTCCTCCGGTTCACTCGGCATGGCCGGTGGCCAGGCTCTTGACCTGGAGGCAACCGGAAAAGAGTTGCAACTGGGAGAACTGGAGAACATCCATATTCACAAAACAGGCGCCCTTATCCGTACCAGCGTCATGTTTGGTGCCCTTTGTGCCGATAAAATCAAAAAAGAAGAGCATAAACGTCTCGATCATTTCGCCAAGTGCATCGGTCTCGCCTTCCAGATCGTCGATGACATTCTTGATGTTGTGAGTGACACTTCTACCCTTGGCAAAACCCAGGGCAAGGATGCGCTGCAGCTGAAAACCACCTATCCCGACCTGCTTGGACTACAAGGTGCGCGCGACCGCGTGGACGAACTAATCGAAGAATCTATCGCCTCATTGAAGATTTTCGACTCAAAAGCCGACATGTTAAGGGAGATTGCTGTCTACATAGCAAGCAGAAGTCACTGACGATAGACACATATAGTATCGCCAACTGGCACAAGTACATAAAAAAACGGTAGAATGTCCGGCTCAAATCCAACAGCAGACGCACAAATGAGCTCAGCCACAGACATCGCGAAACCAACAACTGCAGCCGACATCGAGGATGTTCAGGGCAGCGCAGACACGCGCCAGATCGCTATCAACAAGGTTGGTATCAAGGATATCCGCCACCCGGTCAAGGTTGCAGACCGCAGTGGTAACGAGCAGCACACGGTTGCCAACTTCAACATGTCCGTCTATCTGCCGCACAACTTCAAAGGCACGCACATGTCGCGCTTTGTCGGCATTCTCAACAATCATGAACGCGAAATTACCGTCGCCTCGTTCAAGGACATGCTCAGCGAGATGGCGCAACTGCTGGAGTCGGAAGTGGGCCATATTGAAATGAGCTTCCCCTTCTTCGTCAACAAGAAGGCGCCGGTCAGCGGCGTCGAGAGCCTGATGGATTATGAGGTCACACTCATCGGTGAAATTCGGGACAGCATTCCGGAAATGTCTACTCGCGTACTGGTTCCGGCAACAAGCCTGTGTCCCTGCTCAAAGAGCATTTCAGAACGCGGTGCGCACAACCAGCGTTCACATGTCACCGTCACCGTTTGCGCGGAAGATTTTTTCTGGATAGAGGATCTGATTGACCTGGTCGAGAGAGAGGCCTCCAGCGAACTCTATGGCTTGCTCAAGCGTCCAGACGAAAAGTTTGTAACCGAACGTGCCTATGACAATCCCAAGTTTGTTGAAGACATGGTGCGTGATGTTGCACAGCGACTCAACGAGGATGAGCGCATCTGCGCCTACACGGTTGAAGCCGAGAATTTCGAGTCTATTCACAATCACTCTGCCTACGCCATGATCGAACATGACAAGCGCGAAGCCTCCTGAAAGGATTAAACAGTCATGACTAAATGGGTACGTATAGAACACGAGGGCAAAGCAACCTACGGCCAACTCAAAGGTGACACGATTAATCTCTGTACCGGATCACCTTTCGAGAACAACACGATGAATGGTGAGTCAGTCAGACTTGACCATGCAAAACTGCTATCCCCAGTCGAACCACGTCAATTTCTTGGCCTGTGGAACAACTTCCATGAGCGTCGTGTTGCCGATGACCTCTTCATGCCGAAATCACCGCTCTTCTTCGTCAAGCTGGCAAGTTGCGTTTCGGCGAATGACGACACGATCAGCAGACCGACTGGTTACACCAACGACCTCAAGTTCGAAGCCGAACTGGGCATTGTCATCGGCAAGCCAACATTTCAGATCACTTCTGCAGATGCTGATGACCACATCTTTGGCTATACCTGCGTGAATGACGTCACTGCACCGACCACTCTTTTCGAAGAGTCCGGCTTCACCCACTGGTGCCGCGCCAAGAGCTTCCCGACCTTTGGTCCGATTGGCCCCGTGATCGAAACAGATATCGAAGCGGACGGACTCACCGTCAAGGCCATTGTGAATGGCACAGAGAAACAGAACTATCCGGTCTCCGACATGATCTTCAAACCACGTGAAATTGTCAGCATGATTTCACAGGAAATCCAACTGCTGCCAGGTGATGTGATTGCCTGCGGCACTTCAACCGGTGCCGATATCATGCAACCCGGTGAGACTGTTGAAATTGTCATTGATGGTATTGGCAGACTCTCAAACCGCTACGACGGGTAAACCTTTACCTAACTAGTGAGTTTTTTCTGCCAGAACAGCGCACTGCCCGTTTTCGGATCCAACTCATAGTCGCAAAAACCAAACTTCCTGTAGGCAGCTTTGGCAGTCGTATTATTAGCCAACACCTCAAGCGTCAGCTTGCAGCAACCTTTCGAAATTGCGATCTCCTCGACCTTCTCAAGCATGACCTGGCTAATACCAAGCCCCCTGTATCCATCAAGAACCATGACGTCATGAATATTGATCAGGGGCTTACAGGCAAAGGTGGAAAATGCCTCAAAGCAGTTAATCAATCCTGCCGCGCAATCATCGACATACGCAATCACAGAAAATGCATGTGGAAGCCCGGACAATTCACGCACAAGGCTCGCTTTAACGTCACCATCAAGTGAGACACCTCCTCCCATCGGACCAGATGCATAAGCATCCAGCAACATCGGTATATCACTTTGATGCCTGGGATTCGAATAGTCGGCCTTAACGACTTCTACTTTCATCTGCTTCCTGTTTTTTTAAATAACTGAAGACAAGATTAGCTGTTACTACATGCTTAAACCAGGTGATAGATTCGATTCAGCTTCTGAAAAATGGACTATGAGTATAACTCTGATGTATCAGCAAAAATCAGGTACTCGCTGATCTTGTCGCCATCAACTTTGAATACTGTCGAGAAGGGGACAGATAGAACCGACTTGTCGTGGCGGACATACGAAACCGTACCGTGACAAACCGTGCCGCCCGGAACCGGCCAAATTTCGGAGAGCTCATGATTTAGTGAAGCTATAGAATCAAAAAAACCGCCAACAAACTCGCTAATTGCATTCACACCATGTACAACAGGTAAATTCCCAAATCGGAATGAACAATTCCGGGTAAGAAACATCACAAACTTCTCTCTGTTTTTCTCATCAATTGATGCGAACAATTCAATAATTTGGCTTCTGGATAACATTCACTTCACCCCTTCCGGTTTCGAATCTTTCTCATATGAATCTTGATGCATCTATCAACTTGTCATGACCAATATGACTGCAACCTGGTGTACGCACCATGACACCGATCCATGTGAAGCAATGCTTTACCGAGCTGAATCTCTGGTACTTCTTATCACTACAGATAACTGCAACAGTAATCAGTAACTTCCACCACCTTCAGGTGGAATTTTGAATCCGCCGGCACCTCAAAGCTCTCCCCTCCCCTGATACTTTTCCATTCAGCGTCTGGCAAAAGGACCTCAAGAATCCCTGAACTGATTTCCATCAGCTCTTTTTCATCTGTACTGAATTCATACTCGCCTGGAAGCATGATGCCAAGTGTTTTTCGGGTTCCGTCCTGGAAAAGCACTACACGACTGGTAACCTTTCCATCAAAATAAATATTCGCTTCCCGTACAATCGATACATTATCAAACTGTGACATATTTGAATTCCTGTTGTTGAACACTTGCATATTGAAGACATCAATGATGCGTAAGACTCACCTGTGCAATACGGTTGCTGCACATGGTAAAGGCAGGCTAGAAATACCCTACTGAAACATAAGCGCAGTGTCGCCGAAAATATCTTTATATAAATCCAGGTCTTGTTTGTAAACAGACCTTACTATCTCTACCAGCTCTTCGGTGTAAAAATCCCGGTATGCCGGAAGGGTGCCCTGTAATTTCATCTCATGCAACTTGTCTGGTGCGAGAACAGAAAAGCCACTTCCTTCCGTATGATATTGATTACTTACACCGTGCCTGGTAAGCGGTCGAGCATCAATAATGGATAGATTGATTTTATTCTTCAGCGTCTCTACTGCTACCTGGAAATCTTCGAGGCAAAAGTAATCGTCATACTCATCGTAGACAAGAAAATCACTTTGTGGTCTCCAGTGAATATTTCCCTTGAGAATATCTGGTTCACTCAGACTTCTGACAAAATAATCGAAAGTGACATTATCCAAACCATTCAATTGCTTCCACGCTTTTCCTCTGCGATGTAACTCAATGTATCTTTTTGACGCATATGTCTCTCCAATCATTTTATCCAAATAGGCGCTGGCTAATCGGGAGAAAGGGCAACGCAAAATAACAAACGTGTACTTGGCGGTTACAAGATCCCTTAATCCACACGAGAAAGTATCATTGTTTTTATGTATCCAGTCGTGCTCCGATGCGTCCTTTATACAGCCATTTGCTATCGCCAATGACACACGCATGGATGAGCAGCCATTCTTGGGAATGAAACTGTATACCGCATTTTCATCATAAACATTCAAAGCGTGACGCGCGGAAAAGAGATGCTCGGCGTTCTTATCCAGACTGTGATTACTCGATCTGCTGTAGCGTAACAAGCGTGCCATTTTTATTTCCTTATATCCCATTCAACTAGTAAAACCGGGAAAGCATCAAGTTAAGGCATTCCGAATTTTCTGTACAAGAATAATCAAGATGTAGCACAGATTCTTGCCGAGTACCCTTATGACTTGCCGGGCTCTTTAATCAGCCCCGTCTTTTGGCCCAATCCATGTGTACGGATTGTAAGCCACTTCCCACAAATGGCCATCCGGATCAGCGAAATAACCACTATAGCCACCCCAAAAGACAGCCTGGGGTTTCTTCACCAGGGTTGCACCAGCTTTCACTGCTTGCGCGACTACCTCATCTACCTGCGCCTCAGACTCAACGTTATGTGCAAGCGTAAATGAATTAAAGCCGTCACCTTTTACAGGGACGGTCGCATCCTCTGCCAATGCGTCGCGGCCATACAAACCGAGCCAGGTGCCATTCAGTGTAAAAAAGGCAACTTCCGGAGGGGATTCCATGCGGGGAAAACCCAGTCCATTTTCATAGAATTTGATTGATGCCGAAAGGTCGCGCACACCCAGTGTAATCATGCTGATGCGAGGCTTCATTGAAATGACTCTTCTTTTACTATTGAAGTGATTATTGCGCATCGATTATGCGCCAAAAACGGCATCCATAACCTGCAGGGCAAAACGGGCAGATACGGTCGCAGGCCCTCCCCCCATTTCTATTCCAATCTCGACAGCTTCCAGCACTTCATCATATGCTGCCCCGGCTTCTGCAGCCTGTTCGATATGCCACTGCATGCAGGATTCACAATCAATCCGTACCGATATTCCTATCGCGATTAATTCCTTATTTTTCTTCGACAAGGCACCATCTTTAAACGCCGCAGACTCCATCTCGACAAAAGCCCGGTAAGTTGCCGAACCCTTGTCAGTCAGTTTCTTGTGCGCCCATTGCCTTGTCTGCTTCAACCTCTCCAGGTCTTTCTCGGACATTTCGACACCTTTAACTGTTACGCAATGTAAATGTATTGAACCAGCAAGCAGTCAGCACTGCTAATAATCTGTTACAGGCCACCCGTAAGATCAATAGAAGGTACCGGTTGCATATGAAGAGCTATCAGACGCCAGCCAGTAGATTGCCTCGGCAACCTCAGTGGGTTGACCGCCTCTTTGCATCGGTATTTTCGATTTCAGCCTGTCGACACGGTTTGGCTCACCCCCCGATGCATGCATATCAGTATAGATAAAACCGGGCCGGACACCGTTGACTCGAATGCCTTCTGCAGCAACCTCTAGGGACAAACCTCGCGTCAAGGTATCGACAGCGCCCTTGGAGGCTGCATAATCAATATATTCATTCGGTGAACCGCTTCTTGCCGCGCCTGAAGAGACATTGACTATCGTTCCGCCTGCCCCGTTATATTTTGTAGACATTCGTTTCACTGCTTCCTTACAACAGAGAAAACAGCTCATAACATTGGTCTTTAAAACGAGATCAAATCTCTCTTCGCTAATCTCTTCCAGGCGGCATTGATTTTTCAGGATCGCTGCGTTATTGACCAGTACCGAAAGACAACCTAACTCCTGGTCAACGGTTTCAAACAGATGGATGACTTCACTTGCAACTGAAACATCTGCTTTTACTGTTATGCAACGACCACCATCTTTCAGAATTTCACTCTTGATGTTCTCAGCTGCCTGTTCATTCGAGAGGTAATTTATGCATACAGCATAACCATTCCTTGCAAACAGCTTTGCCGTCTCAGCTCCAATGCCCCTGCTCGCTCCGGTGATTACTGCAATCTTATTGGAATTCATTGATCCATCCGTATTGCATGACAACGCCATCAAGAGGCAAGCGCACAGGGCGTGCGCTATGCCGCTTCCTACACCTCTTTGTAGATCTCCGCACCCTGCTGCTTGAACTCTTCTGCCTTCTCTTTCATTCCCTCTTCGACCGCCACAGCAACGTCACCGATTTTCAGGGACTCTGCGTAATCACGTACGTCCTGGGTAATTTTCATGGAGCAGAAGTGCGGGCCACACATGGAACAGAAATGCGCCACTTTATGTGCCTGTGCAGGCATGGTTTCGTCGTGGTATTCACGTGCACGCTCTGGGTCAAGCGAGAGGTTGAACTGATCTTCCCAGCGGAACTCGAAACGTGCCTTTGACAGCGCGTTGTCCCTGACCTGCGCACCCGGCAGTCCCTTGGCAACATCAGCCGCGTGGGCAGCCAGTTTGTAGGCAATGATGCCGTCGCGCACATCGTTCTTGTCGGGCAGACCAAGATGCTCCTTGGGTGTAACGTAGCAAAGCATGGCAGTCCCATACCAGCCAATCTGGGCCGCACCGATTGCCGAGGTGATGTGGTCATAGCCAGGGGCGATGTCAGTCGTCAGTGGCCCAAGCGTGTAAAAAGGCGCCTCGTGACAATCTTCCAGCTCTTTCTCCATGTTCTCCTTGATCATCTGCATCGGTACATGACCAGGTCCCTCAATCATCACCTGCACATCGTGCTCCCAGGCAATTTTTGTCAGCTCACCAAGGGTTTCCAACTCACCGTACTGGGCGGCGTCATTGGCATCGGCAAGACAGCCGGGACGTAACCCGTCACCGAGTGAGAAAGAGACGTCGTAGGCTTTCATGATCTCGCAGATCTCTTCGAAATGCGTGTAGAGGAAATTCTCCTGGTGATGCGCAAGACACCACTTGGCCATGATGGAACCACCGCGCGAAACAATACCGGTCACCCTCTCTGCCGTCAGTGGCACATAGCGCAGCAATACGCCGGCATGAATCGTGAAGTAATCAACGCCCTGCTCCGCCTGCTCGATCAGGGTATCGCGGAACATCTCCCAGGTGAGGTCCTCGGACTTGCCGTTGACCTTTTCCAGCGCCTGGTAGATTGGTACAGTACCAATCGGCATCGGCGAGTTGCGCAGAATCCACTCACGCGTCTCGTGAATATTCTTTCCGGTGGAGAGATCCATCAGCGTATCGCCACCCCAGCGTGCTGACCAGACCATTTTCTCAACCTCTTCCTCGATAGAAGAAGAGACTGCCGAATTACCGATGTTGGTATTGATCTTGACGCGGAAATTGCGCCCGATAATCATCGGCTCAACTTCGGGGTGGTTGATATTGGCAGGAATGATCGCGCGCCCGGAAGCAATCTCTTCACGCACGAATTCAGGAGTAATGGTATCCGGCAGGTTGGCACCGAAATTCTCTCCGGGATGCTGCTTCAGCAGTGCCTTGTATTCAGGATTGGTACGCAATTCGTCAAGCCGCTGATTCTCACGGATTGCGACGAACTCCATTTCAGGTGTAATCATTCCCTGGCGTGCATAATTCATCTGGGTGACACATTTTCCTGCCTTGGCACGGCGCGGGGCGCGGATATGTTCGAAACGCAGCTTATCCAGCTCAGGATCATTATAACGCTCGGTGCCATATTCAGAGCTTGGACCATCGAGCTGTTCAGTATCATCACGTTCATCGATCCAGGCGCTGCGCAGGTCAGACAACCCTTTCAGAAGATCAATTGAGACAGATGGATCCGAATAGGGACCCGAGGTGTCGTAAACATAGATAGGAGGATTAGGCTCATTGGCACCGTTGGTGGTGGTCGGTGTCTGTGACACTTCACGCATCGGCACCCGGATATCAGGACGCGAACCCTCGACGTAAATTTTGCGTGAATTGGCAAACGGGCGTGTTACCTCGTCTGACAGGGCTGTGGTCTTCTTGATGAACTCTTCTGGTATGGCGCTCATAACTTATCTCTCTGTGTGAATAGTGAAGGAGACAGTGGGCTATGCGCCTGTCAGCCTTCCCTACGCCAGCATGAACTGGATCAGGTTCCAAGGGACTCTCTCAGCCTCTCCACAAGGAGAAACACCCCCGGCTTTTCAATGAAATTCAGTATAGCAATGATCCGATTAAGAAGCATTGCCCTTTTCACAAGAATCGGGCTATACTTCGTGGGTATGGAGCAAGGGTTGCTCCTCGCAGGCTGCTTTCTGCAGCTCGCATGCAATTTGCAATTTGCAATTTATTACAAGGAGAGAATTATGCGAATTGGTCAACTTGAAAAAGAGACAAACATACCCGTTGAGACCCTGCGATTCTGGGAACGCCAGGGACTTCTGACACCTGCTCGTAGCGGGCCGGGTAAATACCGAAACTACAGCGAGGAAGATGTCCGACGCATCAGGTTCATCCTGAACGCCAAGTCTGTCGGCTTCACCCTTTCTGAAATCTCGCAACTGCTACAGATGAAACGCCCTGAAGCCAGCCACACAGCAGACGATATTCTGCAGTTCGCCAAGACAAAGCTGAATGCCATCCAGACAAAACTATCGGAATTGGGCACGATGCAGAACAACTTGTCACGTCTCATTGAAGAGTGCAGCTACAACTCGGGCAGCAGTGATTCCTGCACCATATTCGATAAACTGGATGACGGCATCGGATAAGGCATCTACAACCAGCCAAACATCAATCCCCGCTATTGCGGGGATTTTTTGTTTATCCAGTGATATATTTCGGCTATAACTTCGATCGGCAAAGCCGTCATCTCCCTGTAACAATTGCGGAGTACACTCTCGCGGCTTAACATAAAGATCTGAAATAAGAGAGAGAAACAATGGCTGTCAAAGTTGCCATCAATGGATTCGGACGCATGGGCAAACTGGCATTTCGTGCCGGCTGGCGTCACGATGAATACCGCCTCGTACACATTAACGAGATCAAGGGCGATGCAGCCTGCCACGCGCACCTGCTGGAATTTGATTCAGTGCACGGCCACTGGAAACACGATATCGCCTCCAGGGAGAACAAACTTCTGGTTGATGGGCGTAAGGTACGCTTTACCTCGGAAGCCAATCCGGCGGATGTCGACTGGCAGAAGAAAGATGTCGACATCGTTATTGACTGTACAGGCAAACACAAAACCGTCGAGAGCCTGCAGCCATACTTTGATCAGGGCATCAAAAAAGTTATAGTTTCCGCACCCTGTCCAGCACCTGCGCGTAACATCGTTTATGGCGTCAATCACGACACCTACAACGTCGAAACAGATTCCATTATTACAGCTGCCTCATGCACTACCAACTGCCTGGCGCCTGTAGTCAAGGTGATGAAAGAGCAACTTGGTATCGCACATGCCAGCATGACGACGATTCACAACATCACCAATACACAGACCATTGTCGACAAGGGCCACAAGGATTTACGCCGTGCACGTGCCTGCGGCATGTCACTGATCCCGACATCGACCGGGTCAGCCAAGGCAATCACGCAGATATTCCCGGACCTTGAAGGCAAAATCAATGGCATCGCGGTACGTGTACCACTGACCAATGCATCGATCACGGATTGTGTTTTCGAAGTGGAGCGCTCCACCTCGGCAGAAGAGGTCAACCAACTGATGGAGGATGCCGCAACAAACGAGCTGAAAGGCATTCTCGGCTACGAGGAACGTCCACTGGTCTCTGTCGACTACCAGGGCGACCCGCGCTCATCGATTATCGATGCCGACTCAACCATGGTTATCGATGGCACACAGGTCAAACTGCTTGCCTGGTATGACAACGAATGGGGCTATGTCAATCGCATGATGAACATCACGCAGATGGTTGCAGAATCGATCAGCCCAAAAGATGACAAGCCAAAGCGTCGCTGAACACAGTCTGCGTGACTACCTGACTGTCACAGGGGGCTATTGGGCCTTCACACTGACTGACGGTGCTATACGTATGCTGGTGGTACTCTATTTCCACCAGCTTGGTTATTCACCACTGGCTATTGCCTCGCTATTTCTCTTTTACGAATTCTTCGGCATAGTCACCAACCTGGTTGGTGGATGGCTTGGCGCACGCATTGGCCTCAATACCACCATGCATATCGGCATGGCTTTACAGATCGTCGCACTCGGCATGCTGGCCGTCGATGCAAGCTGGCTCACGATCCCCTACGTGATGGCAGCGCAGGCACTCTCAGGTATTGCCAAGGACCTCAACAAGATGAGTGCCAAGGCAAGTGTCAAGTTGATGCTACCGGATGATGCCCAGGGCAAACTGTTCAAATGGGTTGCCGTGCTTACCGGCTCGAAGAACACCCTCAAGGGCGCCGGTTTCTTTCTTGGCGCGTTACTGCTGCAACTGGTCGGTTTCAGTGGCGCACTGCTGATGATGTCAGGCGGACTGCTGCTCACCCTGGCAATCACTTGGGTCCTGTTGCCACGCGAGACCGGCAAGATGAAAAGCAAGCCGAAATTCAGCCAGCTGCTGTCGAAATCAGAGGCAATCAACTGGCTCTCGGCAGCACGCTTCTTCCTGTTTGGCGCGCGTGACGTGTGGTTCGTCGTCGGCCTGCCCGTCTACCTTGCAGTGGCCGGATGGGAGCATATGCAGGTTGGTGGATTTCTCGCACTCTGGGTGATCGGTTACGGATTTATCCAGGCTACTTCTCCGCGCCTGCTGAAACGTTTTCACAGCAATGGTACGACTGCCCGCTGGCTGGTACTAGCGCTCTCCTTTATACCTGCAGCAATGGCGTTGCTGCTCACTCAGGGCGTCGATGGCGTATCGGTGGTTGTCATCGGCCTGGTGCTGTTCGGCATTCTGTTTGCAATCAACTCCGCCCTTCACTCATACTTGATTGTCGCCTGGTCGGATCGCGACAAGGTCTCACTCAACGTTGGTTTTTATTACATGGCAAACGCCGGCGGCCGCCTAACAGGCACCATTCTTTCCGGTCTCACATTTCAACTGTGGGGCCTGATTGGCTGCCTGCTATTCTCCTTTCTCTTTCTTCTCGCAGCTTGGCTCATCTCCTGGCGTCTACCGGACGGGCTTTCAGCCTAGAGCAGGCTTTGCTATTCTCATCGCCTGACCAAAATAGTAAAAAATAGTTCGAGGAACCTTATGCGCCCGATCTCTTCAAGGCTGAGCATGATACTTGGCTGCCTGTTGCTTGCCGTCTCTTTACCGCTTGTAGCGGCCGAAAAAGTCTACCGTCTCAAGCTCGCCGAGACCTGGCCGCCAAACTACCCGATCCTGGTTACACGACCAAGAACCTCGCAGCCATCGTCGAAAAGATGTCGAATGGACGACTCATTATCCGCATCGACTCTAAAAACAAGCACAAGGCACCACTCGGCATTTTCGATATGGTCAAGGCCGGTCAATATGACATCGGACACTCCGCTTCCTACTACTGGAAAGGCAAGGATCCAAACGCCCTCATTTTCACTACCATGCCGTTTGGTATGACAACACCGGAGCAATATGGCTGGTTCTATTACGGCGGTGGACTGGAACTGATGGAGAAGGTCTATGCAAGGCATGGCATGCTCTCGTTCCCGGGCGGCAATACCGGTAACCAGATGGGAGGGTGGTTCCGTAAGGAGATTAAATCCCTTGATGACCTGCAGGGTCTTAAAATGCGTATACCAGGATTTGCCGGCGAGGTTTTTGCTCGTCTTGGCGCAAGCCCGACCAACATTCCGGCAGGTGAACTCTATACATCACTGGAACGTAATACCATCGATGCACTTGAATGGGTTGGCCCTGCGCTAGATCTGCGCATGGGATTCCACAAGATCGCACCCTACTATTACACTGGCTGGCATGAGCCTGCTGCAGAACTTCACTTCCTGATAAATAAAAAATCATGGGACAAACTGCCGTCCGACTTGCAGGAGATATTACGCGTGGCAATGCGCTCTGTTGCCTATGACATGTACGCCCAGTCTTATCATGAAAACAGTGAAAGCTGGAGCAAGATTCGTACAGAGTTCCCGGACATCAAGGTCAAAAGCTTCACCGGCGAGGTACTCGATGCAATGCAAAAAGCAAACATGGAATTGTTAGCTGAACGCGCAGCAAAGGATCCACTGGCAAAAGAGATTATCGACTCCCAGGCAGCCTACCTTGAGAAAGCACGTGCATGGACAAGTATCTCTGACAAAGCCTATCTCAACAGCCTGGACGACTGATCACTGGCATGCTGCAGAAACTGGAACGCTTGTGCAACCGATTTAGCGATCTGCTTGGACGCATCGCGGCGTTGCTGTTTCTGCTGTTAGTACTGAATGTCTTCTACGACGTCGTCGCCCGCTATCTTTTCAACAGTGTCTCGATCGGCCTGCAGGAGCTTGAGTGGCACCTCTATGCCAGCATTTTTCTGCTTGGCATTCCCTACGCCATCCGGACCGACTCCCACGTGCGTGTCGACATCATCTATGACCGACTCGGTGCAAGGCGCAAGGCACTCATCGACCTGTGCGGTGTGATCTTTCTGTTACTGCCATTCGTGTTGCTGGTTGCCTGGTATGGCAGCAGTTTCGCATTCGAATCCTGGTCACTTGGCGAACGTTCCGGTGACCCGGGTGGGTTGCCATACCGCTGGGTGATCAAGGCCGTCATCCCGTTTGCCTGCCTGAGTATGGCAGTTGCCGGAGTCGGCATGCTGCTGCGCTCGCTCAATACTCTGCGCGACATGATGCCTCCTGACGAAACGGGTGCCGCCTGAAATGATGGAATATATCGGCATCATCATGTTCGGCGTTGCCCTGCTCGCCCTGCTATTCGGCTTTCCGGTCGGATTCACTTTTGGCGGTGTAGCAATGATCTTCGTCTGTATCGCAAAACTCCCTGATATCCAGCACATGCTGCAGGATGGCGCCGGTTTTTCCGATATCTTTGCGGACATAACCAGAACCTTTGCCTTCATGCCCTACCGGATCCAGAGCATCATGGAAAACAGCGTACTGATGGCAGTGCCACTATTTATTTTCATGGGCGTTGTGTTGGAAAAAACCCGCCTTGCAGAGCGACTGCTCGAATCGATGGGTGAACTCTTCGGACGAGTACGTGGCGGACTGGCAATCTCGACAGTCCTGGTTGGCGCCCTGCTTGCCGCATCCACCGGGATTGTCGGCGCCTCGGTCGTTGCGATGGGACTGATCTCCCTGCCGGTAATGCTCAAGCACGGCTATGACAAGCGCCTCGGCTGCGGCACCATTTGTGCTTCGGGCACCCTCGGGCAGATTATCCCGCCATCGATCGTCCTGATCATCCTCGGTGACGTGATGGGCATTCCGGTCGGAGACCTCTTCAGGGCAGCGGTTGCGCCGGGAGTCGTGCTCGTCGGCCTCTATATTCTCTATATCCTCTATACCAGCTGGCGCAATCCGCAGGCAGCACCAAGCCTGTCTACAGAGACCACTGACAGGCGAAAACTCTACACCAGCGCCATACTGCATGTTCTGCCGCCACTGGCACTGATTCTGATCGTGCTCGGCTCAATTTTTGCCGGTATCGCCACGCCGACGGAGTCGTCGGCACTCGGTTCTGTCGGCGCACTCCTCCTGGCAGTCATTTATCGTCATTTCAGCTGGAAATTGCTCTATGAAGCGGCCCTCGACAGTGTCCGGGTCACCGCCATGGTATTCGCCATCCTGCTCGGTGCAACTGCCTTCTCGATGGCGTTCAGCTACACAGGTGGTGACATACTGGTTGAGGATGCGCTTCTCGACCTGCCAGGTGATGAAATCGGGTTCCTCGCATTGTCGATGCTGACCATCCTGCTACTCGGTTTTTTCATCGACTTTGTCGAAATCAGCTTCATCATCGTTCCCATTCTCGCGCCTGCCGCAGAAGCCCTGGGTATCGCCCCCCTGTGGTTTGCCATCCTCATCGCCATGAACCTGCAAAGCTCCTTCCTGACACCACCCTTCGGATTCAGCCTCTTCTATCTCAAGGGAGTCGCACCGCCAGGGGTCACAACCACGGATATCTACCGTGGCGTGGTGCCTTTCATACTGATACAGGTAGCTGTGCTCGTTTCAATCCTGGTTTTTCCAGGCTGGTATGGACTCGCTTGAAGTCGCCATAAATTTTTCACTGGTTGACCTCGATCGGCTGTTAAGCGTAGTCTTCACATCGTAAGAGAATATTAAGGAATCTCTGATCAAGTCATGATTTATGACCTTGCCGATCTGAGAGCCCTTAAAAAGCCTGTAACCGGAGTCAGAAATGCAGAGTGAAGAAGCACGCCACAACATGATTGAGTGCCAGATCCGTCCATGGAATGTCGTCAGCGACGATGTGCTCACCCTGTTGCAACAGATTCCTCGCGAGTTTTTTGTGCCCAGTGACTACAAGGAGCTCTCTTTCGCCGATATTGAGGTCCCCCTGGGCCATGGCGAGAGCATGATGGCACCCAAAATCGAAGCGCACGTATTGCAGTCTCTCGATATTCATCCTGGTGAGAGGGTTCTGGAAGTCGGTACTGGCAGTGGTTATCTCACCGCATGTCTTGCCTGGCTGAGCGGTGACGTGACAAGCATTGAGCAGCATGCCGATCTCGCTGATTCAGCTGCGGAAAAGCTGGCAGCTCTCGATTTTGAAGCCAAAATCATTACCGGCGATGCATTTGACCTCGATGAAATAGAGATTTTTGACATTATCGTCGTCACCGGCAGCCTGCCGCAAAGAACCGATTTCTTTGAACAGCACCTTGCTGATGATGGACGCCTGTTCCAGGTTGTCGGTAAGGGATCCTCAGCTACGGCTGAACTGGTCACCGCAGTCGGAGATAACTCCTTCAAGCGCAAGGCTCTTCTGGAAACAGCCCTCAAACCACTGACAAATGCACCTGAAGTGAGTGAATTCAGCTTCTGAGCCGAAGCAAAAGAGCCACAAGGCACAAGGCCAGGTTCAATTCAGGCGGAAATAGCCTCTTCCGCCCTCTCCACATTTTGCTGCATCGCCTCTTCTACTTCAACAATCAGGCCTGCTTCGTCCTGTTTGAACCTCTGCTTGTCAATCCGCAATGGCTCTCCGATACAGATAATCACCCGGCTGAAAGGTTTCGGAATGCGCTGCTTGTCCCACGAGGTCAGGCTCCAGTAGCGATCAGAAACAACATGATATGGAATAATCGGACAGTTCGATACTGCACTGATAAAAAGCATGCCGGGCTTCGCTTTGCGTGCCGGACCACGCGGGCCATCCGGTGTCATCCCGGCACTTGAGCCCGACTTCAATGCCTGAATCACCGCCCTGGCTGCTTTCATGCCGCCGTGTGAGGATGATCCACGAACCGGGAAATTTCCCATACGCACCATGACGCGGGCACTGAACTCGCCATCCTTGCTGTCACTCGACATCATGACAAGACCCTGATTTCGCTCGGCCCACTGGCTCACCACGACGTTCTCGTGCCAGCTGGAATAGATCCATCCCTCTGCATTGGACTTCAGCCTGTCAACCTGCTCACGGCCTATATATTCGACACGATAAGTCGCCATCAGCAACATCACGACCCACTTGTAGAGGATGGGATAGAACCAGAATTTAAAATCCTGCATCATGAACGCATCTCCAGCAGATGCTCAATCGCCTGACGGGTACACTCGAGTGCCCCCTGGTTTGATTCGACGACTTCCTGGCCATGCTGACCAATCTCTTCACGCTGTACCGGGTCACCCAGTAGTGCCAGCACAACCTCTGCGAGTTGCTCCTCACTGGTCTGCAGCGCAGCACCGGCTTCGAGCATCATCCTGCTGATTTCGAGAAAGTTCTGCATATGCGGGCCAAAAACAACGACAACGCCCAGTGCTGCAGGCTCGAGGATATTGTGCCCGCCAATCGGTGCGATGCTGCCGCCCACAAAAGCGACATCTGCAGCACCATAAAAAATCGGTAATTCACCCATCACGTCTCCGAGATAGACTGCCACATCCGTTACAGGCAGGTGTACACCCGTCCTGCGCACGCAACTGAGTCCGCTGGACTCGATCAATCCGGCCACCGTGTCGAATCGCTCCGGGTGTCGTGGCACGATGATCAACAAGGCATCAGGATAGCGCTCAAGCACTCGCCTGTGTGCATCGAGAACAACTGCCTCCTCATTCTCATGGGTACTCGCGGCTATCCATACCGGCCTGTCCGCACCCAGTGCAGCACGCAGCAACTCACCCTGCTCACGCACACTCTGTGGCACCTTGACCTCGAACTTGATACTGCCGCAGACATGCATAACCTCTTGCCGCACGCCCGAATCGAGCAGGCGTTGAGCATCCGCGCCGGCTTGCGCAATAACAAGATCAAAACAGCGAAATGCTGCAGCAGTGATAAAGGAAAACTTATGGTAACCCTGAGCCGACTTTTCCGACAGGCGTGCATTCGCGAGGGCAACCGGGACGCTGTTTTGACGGCAATAGTGCAGCATGTTGGGCCACACCTCGGTCTCCATGATAATAACCGCAACCGGTTTCAGGGCTTCGAAATAGCGCTTCATGATTGCCGGTGAATCATAGGGAAAATAGAGATGGCGTATACGATCGCCGTAGAGCTGGGTAACCCGCTGTCCACCGGTTGGTGTTGTGGTTGTCATCACCACGGGCATGCCGGGGTGCGCTTCCATAAGCCACTGCACCATCGGCTGGGTCGCCTGCGACTCACCCACTGAGACAGCGTGAATCCACAAGCACCCTTGCGGTACATCATCCGGAAGGTAGCCAAAACGCTCACCAAGGCGCTCCCGGTATGCCGGATTTCTGCGCCCGCGCAACCACAGGCGAACCAGAATGACCGGCATCAACATATAGACCAGGAATGTATAGAGGTATCGCACAGCAGTAAGCAGCCAATCGGGCATCAGTTTGAATGAATTGAATGTTACCACGCTCAACTCGCGAGCTTTGTGTAGATATCCGATATTTTCAGTGGCAGATCAGCAACATCATCCAGCACCATGTCACTTACCAGTCCCTACAAGTGCGACGGGTATCCCTTGCCTTCAGCATCAATCGCGATGCAGTAGAAATGGATCCCACACAATCAATCCACCTATTGAAAACTGATATATATCAATCATGTTGCATTCTTCCGTTTCAATGCCTTGTAGAAGCGCCCACACCATCTAACCTTACATTTAATAAGGGTTCTTTTTGCACCAATCACAAGAATTGACAACAAGAATGATCACAAAAACCACTATAGGAGGAATTAAATATGCACGCACTCGCAATAAACGGTAGGGAGATACCACTGAACGCCAAGGGATTGCTGCAAAATTTTGAAGACTGGGATGAGGATGTAGCTCGGGCAATGGCTGATGAAGATGGAATTGAATTATCAGACTGCCACTGGACCGCAATTCGTTTTATGCGCGAATATTACCAGGAATTTGAAATCCCGCCTTCACCTAAAACCATGGTCAGGGAAGTCGGCCATAAATTGGTCGAATATGGGAAATGTAACGGAAAAAAACTACAGGAACTTTTCCCCAAGGGGGGATGCAAACATGCATGCAGAATTGCCGGTTTGCCTATGGAGTATTGCCACTCCTGCTAGATTGATCAAAGCAGGCAATCAAAGAAAAAGGCGCCGATTGGCGCCTTTCTCATTCAGCTCTGTCAGCAATTACTGCTGAGGTGCTGCCGGAGCCTGCGGTACCGGAGCCTGCTGAGGGTACTGGTACGGCTGTGGCTGCTGTGGGTAGCCGTATCCATAGCCACGTGGTGGATAAGGACGCGGTGCATAACCACCACCATAGTATGGACGAGGACCGTAACCACCCTAGTAAGGAGGACGCGGGCCGTAGCCACCGTAGTAAGGACGTGGACCGTAACGATAGTAGTCGTCATCGTCATCATCCATTTCGTCGGCAAACTCTTCCATCCAGTACATTGGAGTGAATTCTGGCCAATCGTTATCGTCCCATGGATCATCCCAGTCGTCATCATCCCAGAAGAATGCTGATGCAGACGTACTGAATGCCAGCATTGCTGCGGTCAAAACCGCCAGTAAAATATTTTTGTTCATAAGGTTCTCCCACTATTTACAAATAAATTAAAACAATCACGCTTTCTTTCTGTAACCTTCCTGCCGTTGAATCGACCAGGTTCAGTGCCACTCATCAATATTACTTTCGAAAAGATACCACCTCGTCTTTTCGCCTTCTCTCTTTTGTGCCTTGAACAGCAAGCTGTCATTCAGTTCCGAATCATAGCCAATATCAGAATGCACATCGCACGGCTGATCAGGTGGACTGCTCAGGTGATCGAGTCTGTCAATATCACCGGTTAAAATGTAGCCCAATCCTGCAAGCACTTCCCTGAACTTCTGTGCAGAACTCATTGATCTTGCTTCCGGCGCATATTCCGGTTGTAAATTAATCAACTGGCCTGCATGTATATCGCTGTACAACTCGAGTTGTGATGGTAGCGTCAGATCACATTCACTATCGACCGGGTCAGCGGCAAACGTCAATTCCCAAACCAACAACATCCCCAGCAGGTAGTAGATAGCAACACTGCCACTGCTGTTCGAACAGATCATGAGTTATCACTCTTCAGAAAAAGTATAGCCGGAGAAGCAGGATAAACCATGGCCTATATCAGTATCTTAGCAAATACCAATGCAATTGCAAGGCGTATATTAGAATAATTCCCTGTTTACCGTCGCCAGAAACCAGGACTCAGCAGTACAAGTAAGGTGAATATTTCGAGACGCCCAAGCAGCATGCCAAAGCAGAGAATCCACTTTGCAGGATCATTGATGGCAGCATAATTGCTCGACACGCTTCCCAATCCGGGACCCAGGTTGTTCATTGCTGCAGCAACTGCTGAGAAAGCCGTCATTAAATCCAGCCCGGTGGCTGCGAGAGCAAGATACATGACAGTGTAGCTTGCAACATAGAGAGCAAAAAAACCCCACACGGCGTCGATGACCCTTGGAGAAATCACCTTGTCGCCAACACGCACAGGGATTTGCGCAGAGGGGTGTATCAAACGTTTTACTTCGCGGGCACCCTGCTTGATGAGTAGTAACACTCGAATAACCTTGATGCCGCCACCGGTTGAACCGGCACATGCACCAATAAAACTTGTAAACAGCAGGAGAATTGCAACAAAACCCGGCCACTGGTTGAAGTCTGCCGTGGTAAATCCCGATGTCGTGGCAAAGGAGACCAGCTGAAATACTCCCTTTATGACCGACTCCCTGCCGTTGTAAATGCCGGAAAAATAGAGAAAGGCAACTACCGCGATACTCGCAAAAAGCAGGATACCCGAGTAAAACCTGAACTCACTGTCATGCCAGTAGTCACGCAGCGTCTTGCCCCTGTATGCCATGAAATGAAGTGCAAAGTTAATCCCGGCAATGAACATAAAGACGATGGCAATCAGGTGAATGAGCGGGTTTTCGAAAAAGCCCATACTTGCATCATGAGTTGAAAATCCACCAATAGCGATAGTGGAAAAGGCATGACCGATAGCATCGAACAGCGTCATTCCCGCAAGCCAGTAAGCCAGAGCACAGACGATTGTCAAGGAAAGATAGATAATCCAAAGCGCCTTGGCCGTCTCGGTAATGCGTGGTGTCAGCTTGGTATCCTTCATCGGGCCCGGGGTCTCGGCCTTGTACAACTGCATACCACCAATACGCAGCATCGGCAGGACGGCAACAGCAAGTACGATGATTCCCATGCCCCCCAACCACTGCAGCTGCTGGCGGTAGAAAAGAATCGCTTTCGGCATTTCGTCGAGGTTGGTTATGACGGTTGCGCCGGTCGTGGTCAGTCCCGAGATGGACTCAAAGAAAGAATCCGTCAGTGACATGTGCGGCTGTTCCGAGAGCATGAAAGGCAACGAACCAATCAGACTAAGTACGCCCCAGAAGAGGGCCACGATGACAAATCCGTCCTGAAGACGCAGTTCGTGGCGGATATTCCGCACCGGCAACCAGGCCAGCAGACCAATAGTTACAGTGACAAAAAAGGCGATAAGAAAGCCCTCTGCAGCATGATCCTGGTATATCAGGGAAACCAACACCGGCGGCAACAGGGTAAAACTGAAGATCATCATCAGTATACCGAGAATGCGCTGAATACTACTGAACCTCATCAGATAAAACCGATGCCAACCTGGAAAAGGCGTTCAACCTCTTTTACCTGGCCCTTGTCCATGAGGAAGATGATGACATGGTCATTCGCCTCGATGACCGTATCGTGGTGCGCCATCAGTACATCATCTCCACGCACGATTGCACCGATATTCGCACCCTCTGGCAGCTTGATCTCATCAACTTGTCGCCCGACCACTTTCGATGAGTTCTTGTCGCCATGAGCAACAGCCTCTATCGCCTCTGCAGCACCATGACGCAGCGCATGCACCACGGCAACATCACCACGGCGGATATAGGTCAGCAGTGAGCCGATAGTCGCCTGCTGAGGGGAAATAGCAATATCAATCGGACCGCTCTGCACAAGGTCAACATAGGATGCGCGATTGATCAACGCCATCACCTTGCGCGCACCAAGCTGTTTAGCCAGCATCGATGAAAGTACGTTGGCCTCCTCATCATTGGTCACGGCGACAAAAGCATCCGTGTTCTCGATATTCTCTTCCAGGAGAAGCTCCTCATCCGAGATATCTCCTGACAGAACAATTGTATCGGTCAACTCCTCTGCAACCATACGGGCACGATTTTGGTCGCGTTCAATCAGCTTGACGTTGTAGTCCTTTTGAAGTGCGATCGCGAGTCGACGACCGATATTGCCGCCGCCGGCAATGATCAGACGACGCACCGCTTTCTCGGTTCGTCTCAGTTCACCCACTACGGCCTTGATATTTTCCGAGGCGGCGATAAAAAAGAGCTCATCATCTGCCTCAATGACAGTGCTTCCATTCGGCGAAAAGGAGCGATCATCACGGTATATCGCTGCAACCCGCGCCTCATGGACACCGGGAAGGTGCTCATTCAATTCACGTAACTCATGCCCCACAAGCGGTCCGCCATGATACGCCTTGACACCCACCATGCGTGCCCTGCCCTTCGCAAAATCCACCACCTGCAATGCGCCCGGATTCTGAATCAGGCTGATTATCGAGTCTGTTACCAGCTGCTCCGGAGAGATCAGAACATCGATCGGAATTGCATCACTGCCAAACAACTCCGGGTTGGCCAGGTACTCGGGAGCACGTACACGAGCGATTTTCCTCGGCGTCCTGAACTGGTTCCAGGCAATCTGACAGGCAGTCATGTTGATTTCATCACTCTGGGTCACTGCGATCAGCATGTCGGCGTCCTCGATGCCGCTTTGTGCGAGGATATCGGGATATGAAGCATACCCGTGAACAGTACGCAGATCGTAGCGTCCCTGCAAAGACTCAAGTCGTTTTGTATCCTGGTCGACAACAGTTATGTCATTGTGCTCGCTGGCAAGGGTTGCAGCCACTGACTTGCCAACCTGCCCTGCTCCCAGAATGACAATCTTCATTTACGCTTGGCCTTCACATCAATGTCGAGAGTTTTCAGTTTGCGATAGAGATGCGTTCTCTCGATACCAGCCTCCTCCGCCATCTGCGTTACATTCCGGTCATGCTTACCCATCTGGTAATTGAAATAGGCCCGCTCAAAATCCTCGCGTGCTTCACGCAATGGCTGATCGAAACTGATCGAGATGCCAGTGTGTTGTCCGCTGGATGACAACATGCCAATCGCACTCTCAACCTCACTGACCTCGATCTCCTCATCGCCACCAGCTATCAACAGACGCTGCACCAGGTTTTTCAATTCACGTACATTCCCCGGCCACTGGTACTGGCGCAGGTAGTTTTGTGCAGCAGTGTCGAAACGACGATAGGGCAGCCGTTCACGTGATGAATAGTGATCAACATAGAAGTTCAGCAGCTCGATGACATCATCCTCATGTTCACGCAGCGGCGGAATAACAACAGGCACAACGTTGAGCTGGAAAAAGAGGTCCTCACGAAAACGCCCCTCGTTGACCTCATCCTCAAGATTTTTCTGAGTCGCGGCAATGATACGCACATCCAGGTGTACCGGCTCACTACCGCCTACACGCAGGAAAGACCCCGTGTCAAGCGCGCCAACCAGACGCTTCTGGACATCAGCATCCATATCCGCAACCTCATCCAGAAAAAGGGTTCCGCCCCTGGCCTGTTCGAGTCGACCGTAATCAATCTTCTGATCTTCTTCACGTCCAAATAGTTCGAGGGCCGCATTACCAGCTTCAATCGATGAGACAGCGACATGTACAAAGGGCCTGTCGGAACGGGCACAATTGGCATGAATGTAGCGGGCAAAAGTCTCTCGCCCGCTACCGGCCTCGCCACTCATCAATACCCAGCTGTCATGCTGTGCAATTCGTTTCACCTGCTCCCTGAGGCGCGTAATCGCCTGGCTGCTGCCAGTGGGTTCTATAAATGGCTGTGCATGCAGAGAGTCATTCGCCTGCAACTGCAGGCGGCTGCTCTGCAGTGCGCGCTCAAGCGTCAGCAACAACTTGGCAATACCCAGGGGCTTCTCAAGAAAGTCGTAAGCACCAAGACGCGTCGCTTCGACAGCCGTCTCCACGGTGCCGTGTCCGGACATCATTACAACCGGGCTCGGCAACTTGCCACCGCTCATATCCGACCACTCCTTGAGGAGTGTTATTCCATCTGTATCCGGCATCCAGATATCAAGCAGCACTGCATCAGGAAGATGCTCCCTGAAGTGGTGGCGTGCTTCATCGGCGTTTTTTGCTGTTGCTACAAGGTAGCCTTCATCCTCAAGGATATCCTTAACCGTTTCGCGAATATCCGGTTCATCATCTACGACCAGAATGTAGGAACTCTTCATTTGTTATTACCAATTGGTTCTATCGATTTATTACACGACGCTGTGGTCAGGTGCCGGAACTGCATCGTAGACATCACCTTCCTGCCACACGGGTAGTCGCACAATTGCCCGCGCACCCTGCTTGCGTCTGTTCACCAGCCAGATGCCACCATTATGCTCCTCAACAATCTTTTTTACGATTGCCAGACCGAGCCCGGTGCCACCCTCCTTGGTTGTTACATAGGGATCAAAAATCCTTTCCATCAGGTCAGCATCAAAACCGCTGCCGTTATCTGTCACCATCAATTCGATGTAATGATACCCGTCCCCATCAACAGTAGCACTATTGATCTCTACACAGCCGTCATCCAGACCTGCGACAGCTTCCTGGGCATTTTTCAGAAGGTTATGGAAAACCTGCCTCATCTTGACCGGATCTGCATGCATTAATGCACTTCCAGCCCCATAGTCCGCAGTCACACGGCAAGTTGGACTCGAACTGTAAAGCGTCACCACCTCGCGTAACAGATTGTCAAACTCCAGTGGCCTGGCCTGCATATCAATATTCGAAGGCTTTGCATAGTCGGAGAAAGCATTCACCATCTGTTTCATGGCATCAACCTGTTGCACAATCGTGTGAGTTGCCCGGTCGAGCACATCCTTCTGCTCCTCTTCAAGCAGTGGCATATACTTGCGCCTGATGCGCTCTGCTGAAAGCTGTATGGGTGTCAGCGGATTCTTGATCTCATGAGCCAGTCGTCGCGCCACCTCGCTCCATGCCGCATCCCGCTGGGCCTGGATCAAATCGGTCACGTCATCAAACATCAATACGATCCCGCCATCACCACCACACTCACTCGCGAGCGGTGTGACTTGCCAGCGTAGTGTCTTGTAACCAGTGCCGGTATCAATAACCACCTGGTGTTCGCGCTCGAGGCCAGCACCGTAAACAGCGCTGAAAAAAGCTGCCAGCCTGGTTTCGCCTGCCGCAATCTCGTCAAGCGTCATTTCCAGGCACCGCTCCATCTGCACATCAAGAATAGTGCTTGCAGCACTGTTTGCTGTCCTTAACTTCCTGTCACAATCGAATGTCAGTACACCCGTGGTCAGATGCTCCAGCAAGGTCTGCAGGTATGTGCGCTGTGATTCAACCTGGCGCTGGCTATTGGCAGCCTCATCACGTGCCTGGCTGATGCGCCTCGTCATCTGGTTGAACGATGAGACCAGGAATCCGAGCTCATCTGAATGTGATACATGGGGAAGACGCGTGCTGTAATCTCCTGCAGCAACCTGCTCGGTTGCCTCGGCGAGATTAACTATGGGCGACAGGAGTCTGCGCGCCGAATAGATAGCTCCCCATAATGCACCGAACACGGCGAACAGCAACACCAGCACAAGTGTTATCGTAAAACCGAATTGAAGCTGCTCGCGAAGGTAGGTAAGTTGCAGGTACTCCTCGTAGGACTCTTCAACTTTCTCACTCAGCAGGGTGACACGTTCGCTGGTGGGAAAGAGTGCCTGCACAACCCTCTTTGCAGCAAGATCAGCAACCACGATACGTAAATGCAACTGCTCATCGATGCCATAGGGAATAATTCCGACAAACGAACCACTCTCCCTGACTTGCTGGAGTATCGAGGTCCCCGGGGTATCTGCAACCACGACACTGGGATCCTGGTTGCGTGACAGAATCACCAGGCCATTTTCGTCCATGAGGGTCAACTCGGTCGCTCCACTGAGTCCGTGCAAGCGGCCAATCTGGCCAAGTAACTTACCGTCCGCAACAGCGACCAGCTCCCGGCTGATAGCACGTGTCTGGTTCAGCAGACGGCTCTTTTCAAGATTAAGCGATGCCTTGCCGAGAGTCAGTGCATCACTCATTGTGGTTTCAATTTCAATATCAAACCAGCTATCAATACCCTGGCGCAAAAACTGCATTGAATAGTAGAAAACTACCAGCACCGGGATTAGCGAAAGGGTTGTAAAAAAGCTGACCATACGCACGGTCATGCGTGCTCCCGGCACCCCGTTTCGGTAAGACCTGAAAAGCCTGTAGAGGTTCAGAAATACGAGCCCAAGGAGGATGAAAAGCCCACTGACTGAAACGATAAGCAGAGGAATATAGAGTTTGCTGAGTGTCGCCGAATTTTGAACTGCATTACTCATCAGGTGTAAGGTCACCAGCAATACCAGCATCAAAAATCCGGCATAAGCAGCTCGTAGTTTGAGCCTGTTTATTGATTCAGCGACCATTCACTCCATCCACTCTGCTGTTGCCACTGCGATGACAGGTAGGCCCTTGGGCGCATCGGCAATGGCAGACTCTCTATATCCAGATTGATATTTGCAGCAATGACATAGTCATGTCCTGGCAACAATTCACTGCTCCCGGCAACCGGGATTTCGCGTATTCTTCCCAGGTAACCAAACAAGGCATGTTTCGTCACAAAACGCTCCAGTCCGTTTGTTGATCCAGCACTGGAACTGGCAAAGGTTTCCACCTCGTAAATATTCGATAATGGCCTGTACCTGGCCCGGAAGATTCGCTTGACCTGTTTGCCCCTGTCAAACCAGGATGCCTGCCTGTCACGAATATCGATCTTCATGATAAACACCAGCGGCACCCCCTGGTCGAGCGCCTCGATCACAACATCAGAGAGAGTGTAACTGATATCAAGATCAGTTAAGTAGCCTCCATCGCCCTGATTCCAGCTATGCACAGCCGTGATCTCAATCCCCTTGCTGTCACTTGCGTTAAAACAGCCTGCAATGAACAGGCAAAGCAACGGTGTCAGCAGACGCATCACCCGTGCTTCTCCATTAGTGCGTAATAGAAACCATCCATGCCTGAGCTGCCCGGCAGTATCTGTATTCCGTGCGAACACTCGATGCCGGCCGGATGCGACAGCTGCACCATCGCGGCATCCGGCGTGTCATCAATGAAAGCAGAGACCTGCTGCCAATTTTCCCCGGGGAGTAATGAACACGTGGCATACAGCAATCTGCCGCCAGAGCGTAACAGGCTCCAGGCGTGACGAAGTATATTTGCCTGCAACATGATCAGCGGGGCAATGTCAGACTTGCGGCGTAACAGGCGTATATCCGGATGACGGCGCATGACGCCAGTTGCCGAACAGGGCACATCAAGCAGAATCCTGTCGAATCCCGCATCCGATAGCTGATCGCCGGGTTCCGACATGTCGAGTTGCAATACATCTGCTTCAAGACCCAGACGCTGCAAGTTGTCATGTATCAGCTGCAAGCGCTTCTGCTCCACGTCGACCGCCGTCAGGGAGCATTCAGGTTGAAGTTCAAGCAGGTGGCAACTCTTGCCGCCTGGTGCTGCACAGGCGTCAAGAACTGTATCGCCCGGTTGTGGCTCGAGAAAGAGCGCCGCCAACTGGGCACCTGCATCCTGCACTGAAACCAGCCCTTTATCGAAGCCGGGCAGCTTATCGACGCTGACCGGCTGATCCAGAACCAGCGCTTGCGGAACATGCTCCACAGGCCTGCTGGTCATTCCTGCCCGGACAAGAGATTCAGCATAGTCCGTGACCGTGGTCAGCCTGGAATTGATCCGCAGGGTCATCGGCGGGCGTTGCAGAAGTGCCGTGCCAATTTCCTGCACTTGTTCAGGATACTGTTCTGACAAACTGCCATAGAGCCATTCGGGGAGCCCGGACGCAATCACAGAATCAGCTTCCAACTTCTGAAGAAGCTCCTGCTGTTCACGTTGTGCCCGTCTGAGGATGGCATTGACCAGACGGGTTGCCCACTTCTGTTTCAGCTGCACAGATGCCTTGACGGTTTCATCGACGGCAGCATGAGCAGGAATACGCATGTGAAAAAGCTGGTAGAGGCCGACCTTGAGTAATTGCTCAACCAACTGCTTGCTGCTCTTCAGTCGCTTGTCGAGCAACTGGTCGAGCATCGCATCCAGCTGCAGATTCCAACGGCACACACCGTAGGCCATTTCCGCCACCAGTGCGCGTTCATTGTCACTGACATCACTGCTTCGATCATCAAGCGCGGAATCCAGTGCGCGTCCGTTGGCAACATCCTGGATCACGCGGGCAGCAACTGAACGTGCGCCCTGTTTCATTTGAACCTCATTCGAAACGTGCGCCCAGGATGTTATGCGCATTGAGAAAATCGGCTGCCGACATGGCGCGTTTACCCGGCAACTGCAGGCTCTCGATCACCAGCTGCCCACTGCCGCATTGCACGACAATCCCGTTCTTGTCAGCCGCAATCACTTCACCAGCCACACCTTCAGCATCGCACTCTCTTTCATGGCCTTGCCAGACACGCAGCTTGTTGCCGTTATAACCTGTCCACGCAACCGGCCATGGATTAAATGCCCGCACCTTGCGGCTGATCACTTGTGCCGGCATCGCCCAGTCGATCTCTCCTTCTTCTTTACTGAGCTTGTCGGCATAGACCACACCGTCGTCCGGTTGGACAACAGGAGATGCTTCTCCCGATTCAAGCATCGGCAGGGTCTCCATCAGGGCTGTTGCACCAAGTTCAGATAGCCTGTCATGAAGCTCACCACCAGTCTCTTTCTCTCCAATTGCTATACGCCGAAGGTGCCATACCGGACCGGTATCCAATCCCGCCTCCATCTGCATGATGGCAACACCGGTTTCATCATCACCAGCAAGAATGGCACGCTGAATTGGGGCTGCTCCACGCCACCTTGGCAACAGGGAAGCATGTATATTGAGACAGCCGAGACGTGGCATTTCCAACACCTCGCCGGGAAGAATCAGACCATATGCAACAACAACCATCAGGTCCGCATCAAGCTCGGCAATTTGCGCTTGAATCGCCTCATCCCTGAGTGTCAAAGGCTGTAACACCTCTACACCCTGCTCAACTGCAAGCTGCTTGACAGGACTCGGGCTGAGTTTGCGTCCACGCCCAGCAGGTCTGTCCGGCTGGGTCAATACGGCGATGACCTGGTGCGGTGAATCGAGCAGTGCCTGCAGTGGAGGCACCGAAAAATCGGGTGTCCCTGCAAAAATAATCCGCAGTGGCCTTGTCATGTTCGATTAGCCCTCAGGCGGTTGCCTGCCGGCTCTGTTTTTCGAGTTTTTTACGAATGCGCGTACGCTTCAGGCTCGAAAGGTAGTCAACAAAAAGCTTTCCATCCAGATGATCAATCTCGTGCTGGATACAAACAGCCAACAAACCCTCGGCATGCATTTCGAAAGATTCTCCATGCTGGTTCAGAGCGCGTACCCGAATCTCTTCAGCACGGGTCACCTCTTCATAATATCCGGGTACAGAAAGACACCCTTCATCCATGGTTTCCTCACCCTCTCTCTCAATAATTTCGGGGTTGATGAAGACCAGCGGCTGGGAATGGTCCTCGGTTATATCAATGACGATGACACGCTTGCGCACGTTGACCTGAACTGCTGCCAGACCAATGCCTGGTGCTTCGTACATGGTCTCGAACATATCGCTGACGAGCTGACGAATAACATCATTTACCTCGACAACAGGCTTTGCGTGTTGTCGTAATCTCTCGTCGGGAAAGTGGAGTATTTCTAGTTTGGCCATGGTTTATTCATACCAGGTGTTGATTCACCTGTTCTCCTTCGCATACTGAATTTATACCGATTTTATCGCGGAATCGGTAATAACTGTTGTAAACTTCAGATGATATGGGAAAAAGAGGGGAAAATCTTCTCTATATTCTAGCGGTCTGTTGTTCCTGGAGAACCAAGTATGTATTACACCATCATCAGAACCATCACATCGCTGTCGTTACTGGCAGCAGTACTGACCTTTTCATGTGCCACTGCTGCCGATAATATGCGCCCGGTTATCACGCCAAAAACCCCGCACATGCACTTTAAGGACTACAAGTCCTTCATACCAAAACTCCACCTGTTGCAAGCGAACCAGGTCAATGAGTTACCCTACATCGTGGGAATCGAGGAAGATACCCTGATGGCGACTCCCGGGGATTTGATCTATGTACGCGGACTCAATTCATACAGGGGACGCAAGTACGACATCATCAGGCCCGATGATCGCTACTACGACCACGATACGGGGGAACTGCTGGGTATCTCTGGAGTTCATATCGGAACCGCTACCACTCTTGGTGGAGACGATCCCAAGACCATGAGAGTTGAATCAATCCAGGTGGAAGTACGGCGTGGCGACCTGCTCCTTCCTGCAAGAAAATCTGCTCTCGCAAAGGGACTCAAACATCCGAAAGGACCCAGGCACCGGGTTGCCGGCCATGTCATTGATACGATTCACGGTGTCATCAGGGCCAGCCACTACGAAGTCGTAGTGATCGATCGTGGCAGCAGAGATGGCCTGAAACCCGGCGATATTCTCGCCGTCAACAGCCCTTCGCGCCAAGCCGTTGACCAATATACCAAGCAACCCCCCCTCCCCACCAGCGGAGACCCTATCAGTGCGCAGGTCGTCTATACGCCACATGAAGAATTCCTCGAGAGTTACGAAGGCCAGAAAGGCAACATGGGAGGCATCGTTGTCGATACGGCTGTCGAGGTCACCAGGCTGCCGCAGGAGTCAATCGGACATGTGCTGGTATTCCAGACTCATGAGCGAGTAAGTTTCGCCATGATCACCAACGCTTCACGCGCCATCTCGGTAGGCCACATCGTCACCAATCCTATCGTCAGGCCGCCTCGCCACTAACCAGGAACAACTCATTGACAGCAAAGGATTTGCACACAAGTCAGGCCAGGCTCATTCACACCAAGGGGGCAGGGAGTGCCACCCTGCAGCGTCTGGTCGCTCACTTCGGTTCGCTGCAGACAGCCCTGCAAGCATCACCGGACTCTCTTAACCGGGCTGCCGGAAAAAACATAGCGGATAAGATTCCGCGTTCAGATGACCCGCAGGTCAGACGCACCCTTGAGTGGCTTTCACAGCCCGAAAATGGCCTGCTCACCTGCGACAGCTCTGACTACCCCTCTCTATTGAGAGAGTGTGACAGCCCACCGGCTGCACTTTTCTACACGGGCGACATTTCACTTCTCAAGCAACCGTTGTTGGCGATTGTCGGCAGTCGCACACCGACACGCGGCGGCACTCAGAACGCGCATGACTTCTCTGCCGACCTGGCTGCAAGAGGACTCGGCATTGTCAGCGGGCTCGCTGCTGGTATAGACGCTGCTGCCCACCGTGGAGCACTTGATGCGGACGGCATCACTATCGCCGTGACGGGCACTGGCCCAGACCGCGTTTACCCTGCCGGCAATCACGCACTGGCTGTTGAAATTGCTGCCAGGGGCCTCATCATCACCGAGCATCCACCTGGCACACAGGCGCATCCCGGGCACTTTCCACGCCGCAACCGCATTATTGCGGCGCTGGCTCTCGGCATCCTGGTTGTCGAAGCCGCAGAGAAGAGCGGATCCCTGATCACTGCACGTCTTGGATCTGAAGCCGGCAGAGAGGTATTTGCCATTCCCGGGTCGATACACAACGCCCTCACAAAGGGTACCCACAAGCTCATTCGCCAGGGCGCAAAACTGGTCGAAAATGCGGCAGATATCCTCGAGGAACTCGCACCCCTGCTCGCCCAAGCCCGCAGTGACGTCAATAGTGACCGGATTGATAGCAAAGCCGATAAATCGCTTCCTGACCCGGAATATGAAGCACTGCTCGATCTCATTGCGCACGACCCGGTAAGCGTTGACAAACTCATACAAAAAACAGGATTGACTGCTGAAGTGGTTTCCTCCATGCTGTTACTACTGGAGCTAAATGGTCATGTTGAATCCTTACCTGGCAATTGTTACTGTCGTATCGCATCCAGCCCTAACTGAGGGACAGGCTCCCTCGCTCTTCGAACTATCGCATCGGAATCATCAACGTGAATGAGAACATCATCGACGTATTGATTTATATCTACGAAACCTACATGGATGGTGACCAGCCCGTGCCTCCGGACCAGATCCTGATGCAGGAACAGCTGCTTGATGCCGGTTTCCAGCAGATCGAGATCAACAAGGCTTTCGACTGGCTCGATGAGCTAGCGTGGCGCCAGGGCAGCATGTCCGGGAATTTTGACCCCAGGCAGGTTTCAATGCGCGTCTACACAGAGCAGGAGATGCAGCGTCTCGACCTCGAAACCCGCAGCATGCTGCTATTTCTTGAACAGAATGGCGTACTCGATCCGATCAGCCGCGAACTCGTTATCGAACGCGCCACCGCGCTTGAAAGCGGTGAACTCGATGCCGACGACGTCAAGTGGATTGCCCTGCTGGTACTGATGAATCAGCCCGGACAGGAAGCCGCTTTCAATGTCATGCAGGACCTCATCTACGATGGCATTCCCGACGCCCTGCATTAAAAACCTCGCTCGATAGAGGCATCCCGGCCGCTGTCGATTCAACACAATTTCACCTTTTTTCCGGAAAAGCTTGACACGGGGCAGCATCAACCGTTATTGCTAAAAAATAGAAAATTTCGGACATCGGGTCGTTTATCTCATGAATCTGGTCATCGTGGAGTCGCCGGCCAAGGCGAAAACCATCAAGAAATATCTGGGCAAGGGTTTTGAAGTCCTGGCCTCCTATGGTCATGTACGCGACCTGATCCCGAAAGAGGGTGCCGTCGATACAGAGGACGGCTTCGCCATGCGCTACGATGTCATCGAACGCAATGGCAAACACGTCAAGGCGATCGTCGACAAGCTCAAAAAGGCCGACGCCCTCTATCTCGCAACTGACCCGGATCGCGAGGGAGAAGCGATCTCCTGGCACCTGTATGAACTCCTCAAGGGCCGCAAGGTACTCAAGGAGAAGCCCGTACATCGCGTGGTGTTCCACGAAATTACCAAGAAAGCGATCCAGGAAGCAGTCGACCACCCCCGAGACCTGTCGATGGAGATGGTCAATGCACAGCAGGCTCGTCGTGCTCTCGACTACCTGGTTGGTTTCAACCTCTCCCCGCTGTTATGGAAAAAGATTCGCCGCGGGCTCTCCGCCGGTCGCGTACAGAGCCCTGCGCTGCGCATGATTGTCGAGCGCGAAGAGGAGATCGAAGCTTTCGTTGCACGCGAGTACTGGAGCATCGAGGCAGACCTCAACAAGGATAAACACGCCTTCAGCGCCAAGCTGTCACAACTCAATGGCGAGAAGGTCGAACAGTTCACTATCACCAACGAAGTGCAGGCGAGCGCTGCCGAGCAGGCACTCTCGACCGCTGCAAACGGTGAACTCGACATCCTCAAGGTCGAAAAGAAACAGCGTCGCCGTAACCCGGCACCACCTTTTATCACTTCAACACTGCAACAGGAAGCGTCTCGCAAACTCGGCTTTACCGCCAGGCGTACCATGCAGGTCGCCCAGCAGCTCTATGAAGGTATCGATATCGGTAACGGCGCCGTCGGACTAATCTCTTACATGCGTACCGACTCGGTCAATCTTGCTGAAGAGGCCATCGGTGAGATTCGCGAGTACATCACTGCCAACTATGGCAAGGACCAGATGCCTCCCGAGCCACGTATATTCAAGACCAAGTCAAAGAATGCCCAGGAGGCGCACGAGGCAATTCGCCCCACCTCCATCGGCTTTGCTCCAAAGGAGATCGCAGCACATCTCAGCAAGGAGCAACTCAAACTTTATGACCTGATCTGGAAGCGTACCCTCGCCTGCCAGATGATCCACGCCACGATAGACACAGTCTCTGCCGATCTTGGTGCCGGTGACGCGGGTGTATTCCGCGCCAGCGGTTCAACCATTGCCAAGCCCGGTTTCATGACAGTTTACATGGAAGGCTCGGATGATCAGCCGAAGACAAAAGATGACGAAAAGATGCTTCCGCCACTGACAGTGGGTGAAAAGATCAAGCTGCTACTCATTCGTCCGGAACAGCACTTCACAGAACCGCCTCCACGCTATAATGAGGCTACCCTGGTCAAGGCGCTGGAAGAGCACGGCATTGGTCGCCCATCGACATACGCCTCAATCATCTCGACCCTGCAGGATCGGGAATATGTCGAGATGGATCGCAAGCGCTTTATTCCAACCGATGTCGGCCGCGTGGTGAGTAAATTCCTGACTAACTACTTCACAAATTATGTCGACTACAGCTTCACCGCGAAGCTCGAGGACGAACTCGACGCTGTATCACGCGGTGAGGAAGAGTGGATTCCACTGCTGGAGAAGTTCTGGAAGCCATTCAAGGAGAAAGTCGATTACACCGGGGAGAACGTCAAGCGTTCCGACGTAACCCAGGAACCGACTGGTGAGTCCTGTCCCGAGTGCGGTAACGAACTCAATATTCGCCTTGGGCGTAACGGGCGCTTTATCGGCTGTTCAAACTATCCGGAGTGCAGCTATACCCGCGACATGGGTGACGGTGGCGAGCGCGCAGAACCCGAAAAGGTCGAGGGACGACAGTGCCCCGAGTGCGAATCGGATCTGATTATCCGCCAGGGACGCTATGGCAAGTTCATCGGCTGTTCCAGCTATCCGGCCTGCCGCTTCATCGAACCACTTGAGAAACCGGTCGATACTGGCGTTGAATGCCCTCAGTGCCACAAGGGCACCATGATGCAACGCAAATCGCGTCGCGGAAAAATCTTCTATTCCTGCTCGACCTATCCGAAATGTGATTACGCCGTGTGGAATGAACCTCTGAAAGAGCCTTGCCCGGACTGTGGCTGGCCCATGCTGACGATGAAAACCACCAAAAAGCGCGGCACCGAAAAAGTGTGCCCGCAGAAGGAGTGCGGATACGCCGAGGCGGTTGAAGTCGAAGAGGCAGCAAACGCCGATTAGGAAACCCCTGATCAGCCGGGTTCTACTGGGCGCAAATTGACAAAAAAGAGAAGTTTGGCTTGAAGTCGACACGTCTCTCTGGTATAAATTGCGCCTCTTTGCTCCAAGTGGAGCCGGAATTGCCCCTGGGGAAACCTGAAATCGGTTCATACCAGGGGAAAACACAGAATTTATTTGAGGCTAGAACAATGTCAAAAGTCTGCCAGGTTACAGGCAAGCGCCCGGTCAGCGGAAACAACGTTTCCCACGCACACAACAAGACCAGACGCCGCTTTTTGCCCAATCTGCACAACCATCGCTTCTGGGTAGAGAGCGAGAACCGCTGGATTCGTCTGCGCATCTCATCAAAGGGCATGCGTATCATCGACAAGAAAGGCATCGATGCCGTTCTGTCTGATCTCCGTCAACGCGGCGAAAAGGTATAAGGGAGCAATAGCATGGCAAAAGCGATTCGTGAAAAAATCCGCCTGGTTTCAAGTGCCGGTACCGGTCACTTCTACACCACCACCAAGAACAAGCGCAACATGACTGGCAAGATGGAGATCAAGAAATTCGATCCCCGTGCTCGTCAGCATGTCATGTACAAGGAAGCCAAGATCAAGTAAGTTTCATCTTACTTATCTCAAAAACCCGCATGCACTCTGCTTGCGGGTTTTTTATTGCTTGTTGTATAGCCTCCAAGCCACCTGCGTAAAAACAGATGTGGCTGAAACCATCAGCCTGAACAGCTGTCAAAATGACTCAGCCTCCACAACATGACCTCTATGCGAACAACTATCACCGCCCTGTTAATTACGCTCCTCCTGGTTCCGCTGCAGCTGCAGGCTGGCTCGCTTGATGATCAGCGCAAAACTTTCCTCGCTGCAGAAAAGGCATGGCAGGAAGATGACACCGAAAGCTATGAAAAACTCAAGTCCTCACTGGGTGACTATCCACTGCGTCTCTATCTCGATTATGCTGAACTGAAGAAACGATTCGGAAAGGCAGACAACAAGGAGATCGAGAACTTTATCGAGGCAAACCGTGACAGCGCACCAGGACAGAAAATTCGCATTCGATATCTGAACAGGCTTGCTGACAGAAAGAAATGGAAAGGCTTTCTCAAGTGGTTTGATCCAAAGGTCGATACTGGTCCAAACATCGTCTGCAAGCAACTCACAGCCCTGATCAAGAGCGGTAAGGGGAGTAAAAGCTACAAGCAGATCGGAGCTATCTGGCTCACTGCCACGTCACGGCCGAAATCGTGTGATGCCGTATTCAACTACTGGAAGAAGAAAGGCAAGCTGACACGTGACCTGGTATGGCAGCGCGCTGACCTTGCAATCAGGCACGGCAAACCGAAACTGGCAAAAAGCCTTTCAAAATATCTGAAAAAATCGGATCGGAACTGGCTTCATCTGTTGATCAAAGTCCGCACGCACCCGGAAGCCACGCTCGTCAAACTGAAGGGGAAGCACCCATTCAAGGGCAAGATGCTGGGCTATGGCCTCGCCCGCCTGGCCGAATCCGATCCCGACAAGGCGATAGAGATGCACACCAAGTTGGTTTCCGGCCTCCCCGGCAAGCAACGCTGCCATACCGATACACGCCTCGCCCGTGCACTCCAGAGGAAAGATGGTGAGCCTGTTTACGCATTTTTCAACACCGTCAAATCCTGCCCCGGGCACACTGAATTACACGAGGCGCGCCTCAAGGCAGCCCTGTTGCGCCAACGTTGGGAGGATGTGATTACCTGGTACCTGGAAGCACCGGAATCGATGCGCTCTGAAACAAACTGGAAGTACTGGTATGCACGTGCGCTTGACCAGACAGGTGAAAAAACTGCAGCCAGGGATCTTTTCGGCAAACTCGCAAAAGACCGCAGCTTCTACGCCTACCTTGCAGCCGATCAGCTAGGTCATAACTACCACTGGAATCATCGTCCGGCAACCAGCGACTCTCTCGACAAGATACGCAAGCACCCAAGCATGCTGCGCATCCGCGAACTCTATCACCATGAACGTGATACTGAGGGACGGCGAGAATGGAATTACCTGGTCAAGGAACTGGACAAGCAGCAACTGGTTGCTGCTGCCGTCCTGTTCGACAAGTGGGGTATCCACGACCGCGCCATCTTCACCATCTCCAAGGCCGGCTACTGGGATGATCTGCATATCCGTTTTCCTGTCAGGCACAAGCGCCTGGTCACCTCGCTTGCCAAAAAGCGTGGTATCGACCCGAAGTGGGCCTTTGCCATCCTGCGACAGGAGAGTGCTTTCATGCAGGATGCCAACTCATCAGCAGGCGCACTGGGGCTGATGCAGCTGATGCCAAAAACCGCCCGCCACGTGGCGAAGCAACTGAAAATTAAACGGCCTAAAAAAGATGACATTCTAAAGCCTGAAATCAATATCAAGCTGGGCACGGGTTATCTTGCAGAGATGCTCGAGAAATTCGGCAACCTCGCACTGGCAACTGCTGCATACAATGCCGGTCCCCACAGGGTGAGTAACTGGCTATATGACACGCAGTTACCCGGAGACATTTGGATTGAACTGATTCCATTCACGGAAACGCGAAGATACGTACGTCGTGTCATGACCTATGCAAGTATCTACGACCGTCTGCTGGGTGGTAAGAGACGCGGGATTGAAACACGCGTGGGCACCGCACCAGCCAACCCTGTTGAAGAGTAAACTGATCAACTCGTACAAGACTGCACTGGATATTCCACTCAAGGTTAAGGATAATCAGAATCAGACACATGCAATCGACCAGGAAAACACAATGCGAAAACTGCTACCGATAATCGCACTGCTGCTTCTCTCACAGACTGCAATTGCCGCTACCTATGGCCCTACCGCTGCCTGGGACAGGGACTCAGTACGCCAGCCCTTTATCGATGGCATCGAGGCCATGGCAAAATCCATGCGCAAGCATAAGCCGGAAAATGATGAATTGTACGGTTACGGATATGGCAATCCCTATAACCCCTTTACTACCAATCCCTTCTCTACAAACAGATTCAACTGGAACGGCTCAGATGGGCGTACACCCTTCCCGTCAGACGATCCCTGGCTCGATGAACTGCCGCTCGGCTCGGAGGACTCTCCCTTCTTCCGCATTGCGCCCGTAGCCAAGCTGTCAGGGCGCTGGCTAGGCCAGTATGGCGACGGCATCTGGTTCAAACGCGGCTGGATCCGTTTCTACCGGGTTGATGACTACCACGATGGTCGCTACAAGGTAAAAGGGCAATACCTGTACGTCTATCTCAACAACGGCCTGCGTGTCACACGCTTTCGCTATGCAGTTGAAGATGACCTGCTGGCACTGAGAAGTAATTCTGGCACCACCTACCTTTACCAGCGTTTTGAAGAAGAGGATGACGACGACTCATCCGATGACGAGCTTGGCTCCGACGACTAGCAGCAGCACTGCAAACACTCGCTTGATTGTCGCCACCGGCAGCGTATGCGCGAGATGGGCACCGAAAGAGACCGTCAGTACACTGGCAGCCACAACGCCGAATATTGCCGGCCAGTAAAGAAAACCGCTCGACCACCCAGGTAACGCACTGTTACCCCAGCCGCTGATCAGAAATCCAACGGCACCGGAAAGCGCAATCGGCAGACCCACAGCACTCGATGTCGCGACTGCATTAACAACCGGAATCCTGTGCCACGCCAGGTAGGGAACCGTCAGGGTGCCACCACCAATACCGACAATCGCAGAAATTGCACCAATCACCGCACCAGCTGCCGAGACGAAGAGTTGCGACGGTAAATCATTGTGCCATTCAACCTTGCTGCTGAGCAGCATACGCAGACCGGCAATGATGACGAAGGCACCAAAAATACGCTGCAACCAGAGTGTCTCGAGGATACTCGCCAGCCAGGCGCCGACAAGTCCGCCGATAATAATGCCCGGCGTCAAACGACGAAACAGCTCCCAGCGCACCGCTCCGCGCCTGTGGTGCGCGCGGATCGAACCCATGGAAGTTGCAACGATGGTTGCCAGTGAAGAGCCAACAGCAAGATGCATAACAATCGACTCATCAAAACCCTGGGTACGGAACAGGTAGACCAGCACCGGAACAATGACGAGTCCACCACCCACACCAAGCAGACCGGCGAGCACGCCAGCCGCCGCTCCGACCGTCAGATAAATGAGAACGTCTATCATTCCGGCATTTTCCTTGCATAATTACTTGACGTGAATGGTACATCGATTCAGGATGTGGCGTTGTAAAGATTCAAGCAGTATCCGAATATGAAAATCAGAAAAGTTTGCATTCTCGGCGGCACCGGCTTTGTCGGTCGGCATGTTGCCTATGAACTCTCGCGTCGCGGCATACTGTGCCGTATTCCGAGCCGCCGGCCTCACAGAGCACGAGACATACAGCTATTCCCCGGCTGTGAAGTTACGCAGATCGGCAAATTCGAAACAGAAGAGCTGCAGGAGCAGTTCAAAGGGTGTGATGCCGTCATCAACCTGGTTGGCATCCTCAACCCCAGCCGCAACAGCAGCTATCACGATATCCACGCTGAACTTGTGTCTCACGTTGTCGATGCGGCAATTAACTCCAGTGTTAAACACCTGCTGCACATGAGCGCCATCAACGCCAGTGAGTCCTGCGGCAAGAGCAACTATTTACGCTCGAAGGGTGAAGGTGAGAATCGTGCTCACACACTGAGCAGGCATCATATTGCCGTTACCAGCTTCCGCCCATCGGTCATCTTTGGTGCAGAAGACAGCTTCATCAACCGTTTCAACAGGCTGATGAAACTGCCAGGCCCGCTGCCCCTCGCCTGCCCTGATTCAAAATTTGCCCCTGTCTATGTCAATGACGTTGCACAGGCCTTTGCCAATGCACTTGGCTCGGAGGAGACATTTGGCAAGCGCTACGAACTGTGCGGCCCCAAGGTCTTCTCTCTGCATGATATCGTCGACTACATCATCAAACATACCGGCAGGAAAAAAACAGTTATTGCACTGGGTAAAAACTCATCATTACTGCAGGCTACACTACTCGGCCTGGTGCCCGGAAAACCCTTTACGCTGGATAATTACCGCTCGCTGCAGACACCGGCTGTTTGCTCGAGAGATGGCCTTGCCGAGTTGGGAGTGACAGCGACATCGATGGACCAGGTCGTGCCGGATTATCTCAGATGAGCCGAATCTGGCTCAGTATCGGCAGTAATATCGAGCGTGAACTGCATATCACTGAGGCCTTGTCACAACTTGAGTCAGAACTGGGAAAGGCGATCCTCTCGCCTTACTACGAAAGTCCGGCAGAGGGGTTTGAGGGGCCGGATTTCATCAACCTGGTTGCCGGTTACGATACGGATAAAAGACCGGCGGAATTGATCAAACTCTTCAACAGCATAGAATCCGGACTTGGGCGTACCCGCACGGAGAAAAAATTCTCTTCGAGAACCATCGATATCGATCTGCTCACCTATGGTGACCAGGTGATCGAGGTGATGGGTAAGCAGCTACCACGTGATGATATCCTCAAGTACAGCTTTGTACTCAAGCCGCTTGCCGATGTTGCTGCTGATGAGGTGCATGTACTGACCGGAAAAACCTATCAACAGCACTGGGATGAATTCACCCCGAAAGATCGACTTATCAGGTTGTAAAGAGGGACAGCCAGTCCGGGTTATGCTGATATTTGTCTGAACACACGGAAGAGTTAGAAAATCGATATTTCAACAAAGACAATCATTGCGGGAACCCTCCTGCTGATAACATCAACAGCCTGCGCCAGCGGCGGGGCGGGCTATGGGGGAATGTTCTCGCTTACGGCCTTTATGCTTGGCTGGTCTCTCATACCGGCTGCGTTTGTTCTCAGCATGACTGTGACCAGGCGATCTGACGGCATGCCGGTCAAGATTCCGCGTGCCCTGTTCCTGTTATGCATGCTGATCTTTACGGGAAGCCTGGGCGCACTAATCGTGCTACCCCTGTGGGCTGAGGATGACTTGGGACTTGCAGAAGCTTTAGCATCAGGTTTACATTTGTTAACATTTTACTTCAGATATATTCTCCTCCTGGTTGGCCCATTTGCCGTGACCACCTTTTGCCTGAATCTCGCCAGGCACCGTAAGAAAAACAGCAGACCAAGAACAGGCCCGCTTGCTATCCTCTTTACATCAATTGCTATTGGAGTGATCGCGAACCTGGTCCAGTTTTCTAAATAGCAGGTCAGGTATCAGGAAAAGGGGTTTCATGCCTGCGTGGCCGAATCTACCTGGCCACGCTGGACGAATCGTGAAAGAGCCGGAGGGATGGTATCCCCCCGGCTCTTGACTGTATTTTTTTCTACAGAGTCGGACTCATTCAGCGACAGTCCTATTCTTCGACTAAGATATACCCTTCACCTGTAATGAATGCCGGATAATCATACCTGCTGTAATGGCGACCCGGTGCGATCGGGTTTCCATCATAGATCAAGCTTCCAGTAACGATCGTAACTGCATATTCTACACTCCCTGTATCGATAGTCGCTCCTGCGGCCAGTACAATTTTATCGACTTTTTCAAAATGCCCATTGGTTTTCAATTTGCCGTCGGAAGAGCGTACTTCGATCGTGCCATAGTCGGAAATTTGATCAGACGCTTCCCACGCAACACCGATATTACTTCCGCTACCCTCGATCACCAGGTGATTGGAAACCGCATTCGTCCCTGAGGGTTTTGCGAGAGCAATCATCCCGCGCGCGACTGTCGTCGTCCCCCTATAGGTATTGGGATCACTGCCCTCCACAAAAAGCAGATTATTCCTGCAGCAAGCTGACCTTTCACCTGCCCCCAAATAAGTCACATTCCCTTCACCTGAGATGGATCCAGAGTAGCGAAGAGGATTACCCCAACCACTATCAATGCTGAAGTTGTGCCCATTCAAGTCCACGTCCCGGGCACATGAACCTGTTTGCCAGCCAAACGCGCCATCGCCAATAAGAACTCCGGCATGGTTTTTCGGAATGACCTGACACGGGTTGTTGATTTTACGCTCGAAAACAAACTGTTTTCCCTCAATGAAGTTAATGACTGGACTACGTAAATGCGGGTCACCAGGAAAGTCACTGACCTCGTCCAGGAAGATATCAAGAATTTCAACGCCGCAATCAGCGCCCCACCCTTCCTGGTTAGACAGACCGGACATCACCACGGCAATGTTGACAACATCTCTTAGTTTTCCGTCAATCAACACCAGAGACTGATCAACGTTGAGTTTTTCGAATTTCTCTTCGCACCCCACCGCAAGATGATAACGAAGACCCGAATTGGTAAAGTAGGGTAGTGACAGATGCCTCTCCTGGGCCAGGTGGTAATAAGCATCCTTAAAATCAGAGTTTGCCGGGGTCTCAGCGCTCGCTATGGCAGGTGCCAGGCAGGAGCCGAAAAAAACAAAACCGGGTACGACACGTGATAGATATTGACTGTTTTTCATGATGAGTTCCCTCTCAAAAACATGATTTGAACTATGGCAAGATCTCCGTTTTGGTTATTCCATCACTAAAACAGAGATGTTCTGACTGTACCTCAAGTGACCAAGTGGTGTTTGAACCAAAGTCCAACTATCAGCTTCTGTTGCCCCGTTCGATAATGATGCCAACCCCCTCGGCACCACTCACGGCACCTTTCTTGTTCAGCGTCAGGCGTACCCATGGCACACCGAACTCCTCGCGGATCAGGCGGCACACCTCTTCGGCAAGGGTTTCTACCAGCTGAAACTCGCTATTGCCGACAAAGTCGATGAGACGCTTGGCAACTGCCTTGTAGTCGAGGGTGTCATCGATGTGATCGGAGGCGGCGGCCTTTGAAATGTCCGTACCCATCTCGATATCGAGCACAACCGACTGGCGAATTTCTCGTTCCCAGTCATAAATTCCGATTGTGGTATCGATCCGAAGCGCTTGCAGGAATACAATATCCATTGTTTGTGAAGATTCAGTTAGACTTTCACCAGTGTACTGCATGTCACCACGTGTGCAAGCAGGCAGATTGTAGTGAATCAGGAGATAAGAACCACCGATGTTTGGATTTGGAAAAAACAAGTCACAGGAAGATGAGATCGCAGCTGCAGAAGCTGATGAGTCCGCTGCAGATGCAAAGGAGACGTCACTCTTTGCACGCCTCAAAGAGCGCTTGGGACGTACGCGCAGCACCATCTCTGACGGCCTTGCAGGGCTGCTACTTGGAAAAAAGCAGATCGATGATGAGCTGCTCGAAGAGCTGGAAACACTGCTGCTGACTGCCGACGTCGGTATTGATGCAACGCAGACAATCATCAGCGACATCACCGCCAGGGTTAAACGCAAGGAGCTGTCCGATCCGCAGACACTCAGTGATGAATTGAAAAGTGAGCTGCGCGCCATTCTCGAGGCTGCAGAGAAAGCAGAGATCGAACCTGAAGCGGGACGTCCGAAAGTGATTCTCATGGTCGGTGTTAACGGTGCCGGCAAGACTACCACCATCGGCAAACTCGCCAAGCGTTATCAGCAACAGGGTAAGAGCGTCATGCTGGCGGCAGGCGACACCTTCCGTGCCGCTGCCGTGGAGCAGCTGCAGACCTGGGGCGAACGTAACGAGGTACCAGTTGTCGCACAACAGACAGGTGCCGATAGTGCATCGGTCATTTTTGACGCACTGGAAGCCGCTACTGCACGTGGCACCGACATCCTGATCGCAGATACGGCGGGCCGACTGCATACCAAGGGCAACCTGATGGACGAGTTGAGCAAAATCGTTCGTGTGCTCAAGAAAATCGATCCGCAGTCACCGCACGAGGTGATGCTGATCGTCGATGGCGGTACCGGCCAGAACGCCCTGCAGCAGGCGATTCATTTCAACCATGCGGTGCCACTGACCGCGATCAGCATCACCAAGCTGGACGGTACAGCCAAGGGCGGTATTCTTTTCGCAATTGCCGACAAGCTGAAACTGCCGATTCGTTATATCGGCATTGGCGAGGCAGTCGATGACCTGCGCCCTTTCAATGCTGAAGAGTTTGTCGAGGCGCTGTTCCAGGGATGATCCATTTCGATCACGTCAGCAAGCGATTTGAAGATGGCCAATACGGCCTGAAGCAGATAAATCTGCAAATCGAGGAAGGCGCCATGGCTTTTATTACCGGCCACTCCGGCGCGGGTAAAAGCACCCTGATGCGTTTGATTGCCCTGCTCGATCGCCCGACACGCGGGCAGTTGATTGTCGATGGCCGCAACATGGCCAAACTGCCAAACAGGGAAATCCCCTTCCACAGACGCAAGGTCGGCATGATTTTTCAAGATCATCGCCTGCTTAATGATCGCAGCGTGTATGAGAATGTTGCCCTGCCGCTACAAGTGATTGGCGCATCGCCTCGTGACAGCGGCAAACGTGTCCGCGCAGCGCTCGATAAAGTCGGCTTGCTCAAAAAAGAGAAGAGCCTTCCAGCCAGCCTCTCCGGTGGCGAGCAGCAGCGTGTTGGCATAGCCCGCGCCCTTGTCACGCGTCCACCGATTCTGTTGGCTGATGAACCAACCGGCAACCTTGATCCTGAATTATCACGTGAAATCATGGATCTGTTTCTTGCCTTCAACCAGATTGGCGTGACCACTCTGATTGCATCGCATGATCTTGCGCTGATCAATCAACTCAATCGTCCCGTAATCAAGCTGCATGAAGGATCCATCGCCCGTGTTTGAGCAACATAAACGCGCCATCAGAATTGCACTGGGCGATCTGTTTCAGCGCCCCCTGGCTTCGTTGATGACAGTCCTGGTTCTCGCTATAGCACTGGCATTGCCGGCAACTCTGCTCGCCCTGTTAAACCTGGGTGAACAGTTAACATCTGAGTGGAGTCACGAACGCACAGTCACGATGTTCCTGAAGGCAGACGTCGATGCCGAGGCTGCACTGCTGCTCTCTGCCACCATCGAAGAGATTGAAGGTGTTGACTCAACCGAACTGCGCACAAGTGCGGATGCTCTGGCCGAATTTCGCCTCTACAGCGGTTTTGGCGATGCACTCGATGCCCTGGACGAGAACCCCCTACCGAACCACATTCTGATTCATCCGTCCGAAATCTCGGACAACGATGCCATCGGAGAGTTGGTCAGCCATCTCGCAACCCTGCCCGAGAGTGACCTGGTTGAATACGACCTGGCGTGGGTGGAACGGCTCAACAGCTTTACCGAGACAGCAAGACGATTTGCCGATGCACTTGCGCTCGCACTCGCTATCGCGGTAGTCATGATCATAGGCAACACGATTCGACTGGAAATTGCCACACGCCACAGCGAAATCGAGATCACCCGGCTGGTTGGCGGCACAGATGGTTTTATCAGGCGGCCTTTTCTCTATACGGGCATGCTCTACGGTTTCAGCGGTGCCCTGTTGGGATGGTTGCTGGTGTCACTGCTCCTGCTGTTTCTCAAGTCGCCACTACACGACCTTGAAATCCTCTATGCAACCAGCCTGCCACTGAACCCCTTCGACCTGCAGCGCCTCGCTATCCTGCTGCCCGCAGGCACCCTGCTCGGAATGGCAGGTGCAGTACTCACGGTTGGCCGTCACCTGGCCACGATTCAGCCTGAATAGTCCGGGCAGCCGGAAATCGCCAGAAATTGCCTATAACAACAAGAACCAGCTGGATATTGAACCCGAAAGAATGCCTCGACTTTCTGCGGAAAACTCATAACTAACTGTTATATATAGTTATTATTTATTTCATCAGGATTTGAACGAAACTTTTCCACAGGTTGGCACTCTAATCAACCGAGTGCTAAAATAGGCACACAGAAAAGAGGTGTACAAATGTCAAAATCAAATGCAATTGCGTTAAACCTGCCGACCGGAAGCATGGAAGCTTACGTCAGCGCTGCATTTCAGCTTCCAATGCTGTCAGCAGAGGAAGAACGCGACTATGCGATCAAATTACGTGATCATAATGATCTCGACGCTGCGCGGGCACTCGTTATGTCACACCTGCGCTTCGTGGTACGAGTTGCACGCGGCTACTCTGGCTATGGTCTGCCACAGCAGGACCTGATCCAGGAAGGTACCGTCGGCCTGATGAAAGCCGTCAAACGCTTTAATCCAGACAATAATGTCAGGCTGGTCTCCTATGCAGTACACTGGATTCGCGCGGAAATGCACGAATACATCCTGCGCAACTGGCGCATCGTCAAGGTGGCAACTACCAAGGCGCAGCGCAAACTGTTCTTCAATCTGCGTAGCGCGAAGAAACGTCTCGGCTGGCTCAATCATGAAGAAGTTGTGGGTATAGCCGAGGATCTCGGCGTGAAGCCTGAAACCGTGCTGGAGATGGAAAAACGCCTCTCTGCACATGACCTGCCATGGAATGCACCATCTGATAGTGACGATGAAGAGGCACACTTCTCACCATCTAGCTGGTTGCCCGGCAATACGCCGGATCCTGCCACCGAGATTGAGCGTGCAGACACCACTGCAGCGCGTGAGAAGGCCCTTGCTGAAGCGTTGGCACAGCTGGATGATCGCAGCCGCGAAATTCTTGCTGCACGCTGGCTCAGTGAGCAGAAGATGACGCTGCAGGACCTCGCCGCACAGTACGGCATCTCTGCAGAGCGTGTTCGACAGCTCGAAAAGAGCGCCATGCAGAAACTGCAGCAACTAGTCGATCTCGACTAGGCCTGCATGACACTACAGCCCAAAAAAGGACGTCATTGGCGTCCTTTTTTATTACCCGATTGATTGTCCGAGCATGCCAATCAAGCCGCATTTTTTCTTTTTTGGTGGCTTCTTTATTCCCCTGATTTTACGGCTTGTCTCGACCAGTTCATGGATCATCGGCATCAGGACGACCTCCAGGGCATGGGTCAGCTTGCCGCCCGGAACCACGATCGTATCCCTGCGCGACATGAAGGATTCCGGCAGCATACTCTTCAACCTGACGAAATCTACCTGCGTTCCATCCCGAAAACTGATAATCAACAGGCTTTCACTATCTGTCGGATAGACAGGCATGTTGAAAGGATCCGAGGTATCAACAGCCGGAACCAGCTGGAAATTAACATGGGTACGACTGAACTGGGGCGTGATGTGGTTCACATAATCACTCATCCGGTCAATTATTGACTGCCGCACCTCAGCCTTCGTGTAGCCTCGCATGGAGGTATCACGCTGTATCTTGCGAATCCATTCGAGGTTGATATTCGGCACGATTCCGATCAGCAGGTCCGCGTACTGGGCAATATCGATATCATCGCTGATCGCACCTCCGTGTAAGCCACGGTAATAGAGCAGATCACTCTTCTTTTTCATCATCTTCCATGGCGAAAAGGTGCCCGGTTCCTGCCCCATGGCATCTGCGTGCTCTTTCGAGTGCAGGTAATAGCGATAGACGCCCGTCCCGGTCACTGCGTACTGAAACAGCAGAGACTCGAGCTTGTCTAGATGGTTACCCTCGGGTCCGAAATGGGTCAGGCTCCGCCCTTCCTGCTTCGCCCTCAAGAGCTCTTCCTGCATTTCTGCACGGGTATAGCGATGAAAAGCACTCCCCTGGATATAGACAGCCTTGACACGTTCCCTGCGGAAAATATGCTCAAATGCTCTCGTGATAGATGAGCTACCGGCTCCGGATGATCCGGTAACGGCAATAATCGGGTGCTCCCTGGACATTAGAATTTCCTGATATTCACAACTTCCCTATTTCTAGCATGGTTTCATGGTTGATTACAAACCCGATGACCTGTGCAAAGGAGTCTCCCCTGAAAATTAAAAAAGGGCGCAAAAGCGCCCTTTTTCAAGATACAACTGCCTCAATCAACCAAAAATGATGACCGACAGGAAGCTCAGCCATGCAAAAATGATCAGGCCGATGGTGAATGTGAGAGGAAAGTTTTCAAAATTAAACAATTGCCGCATGATTGCCAGCTCCGTAACTTAGGTTTCTGAATTCTGTTCATCTGTCTGCTTCTTCTCTTGCACATAGTCATGCGGAACAAGCGGATCATCGTCATCCATAAGGATGCGATAGGCAGGACCTTCAAGATCCTCGTACTGGCCACTCTTGATGGTCCAGAGAAAAAAGAGTACCGCGACAGTCATGATGACCACTGCCAGGGGAATCAATAAATAGAGTATGCTCATGTCGCCCTCGTCTGTTGGCTGTTTCCGGTGTGACGCAATCGCAGGGCGTTGGTAACGACCACCAGTGAACTTGCTGACATGCCAAGTGCCGCCATCCAGGGCGCAATCATGCCCGATGCCGCAAGTGGCAAAGCTACAATATTATACATCAGTGCCCACAGCAGGTTCTGCCGAATAATCACCAGCGTGCGACGTGCAACTTTGAAACCACTGACGAGGTGCGAGAGATGATCAGAGAGCACAACAAGATCTGCAGCCGCATGCGCCAGTTCTGTTCCGCCGCCCATGGCGACTGAGACATCTGCACCCGCCAGCACCGGCGCATCATTCACCCCGTCACCGACCATGGCGACAATCTTTCCCTGCTGCTGTAAGCGCCTGACATAGGCAAGCTTGTCGTCGGGTGAGGCCGAGAAGAGCACGTTTGAAATACCCAATTCAGCGGCAACTCTTGTAACCGGTTCCCTGCTGTCTCCTGAGAGCAGATGTGGCTCTACACCCAATTCCCTGAGCGCTGCGATAACCTCTGCTGCACCCTTGCGCAACTCATCACTAAGTTCAAAGCGCGCAACCAGGCCCGCTTCATCTGCAAGCCAGATACCTGCTGCACCATGCTCCTCCTGCTCAGCCGACACAGCACCCAGTTCAGAAACAAAGCGAAGCGAACCAATACGATAGCGCTGTCCATCAACGACGCCCTCGACGCCTTCTCCCGGTCTGGAGACGATTTCGCCTGCAGGCATCGGATCTCCGGCCTTGATTGATATAGCCCTTGCAACAGGATGCTCCGAACGTGCTTCAAGTGCTGCGGCGATATCAAGCGCAGTGCTCTCGCTGACATCAGTCAATGTAACGACACGGGTCAGTTCAAGGCGTCCCTTGGTCAGGGTTCCGGTTTTATCGAATACAACATGCGTCGCCTTGGCGAGTGTTTCGATTGCATGCCCGCGTGTCGCCAGCAGGCCCAGCCGGGTCAGGGTTCCGGTTGCTGCAGTGATCGCGACCGGGGTTGCCAGTGACAAGGCACAGGGGCAAGTCACAACAAGTACAGAGAGTGTCACTGCAAAAGCGTGCTGCGCATCATGCATCCACCACCATGTTGCGACCAGTGCTGCAATGATCAGTACTGCAGCGACGAACCATCCAGCGATGCGATCGGCAAGACGCGCGATTTGCGGCTTTTCCGCCTGCGCACGTTCGAGCAGCTGAACGATACCGGAGATAACCGTCTCCTCACCCACCCTGTCGATTTCAAACACCAACGGGCTTTCAACATTAAGGCTGCCGCCAACCAGTCGGTCACCCACTTTGCGCACCAGCGGCAGACTCTCACCCGTCAACAGGGATTCATCAACGGAGCTAACTCCTTCTACGAGGACACCATCTGCCGGGATGGTCTCGCCGGGACGTACGACAACCCTGTCACCGGCAATCAATTCAGTGACCGGAACCAGCTCTTCATTTCCGTCGGCAGAGAGTCGTGCTGCAGTTGCAGGCAACAGGCGCACCAGCGCTTCGGCGGCCTGCCCTGCCCGATGGCGTGCGCCCATCTCGAGATAACGCGAGGCAAGCAGAAAAAAGGCGAACATACAGACAGAATCGAAGTAGACCTCGGTTCCACCGGTTACGGTTGACCAGACACTGGCACCAAAGGCACCGCCTATGGCTATCGAGACAGGGACATCCATTCCCACCTGTTTATGCGTTATATCGCGCCAGGCGTTTTTGAAAAAACCGAGTCCCGCATAGAAGACCACGGGAATGGTAAGAAACATGCTGACCCAGTGCATAAAGCCCTGCATCTGCTCATCCATTCCGTAGAACTCGCCGGAGTAGAGTGCCACTGCAAGCATCATCACCTGCATTGCACCAACCCCGGCAATCGCCATCTTGCGCAGCGCGAGACGCTTCTCCTTGCGCTGAATCTCTTCCTGCTTACCCGGATCAAACGGGTGCGCGATATAACCGATGGCAGCGATCGCCTTGAGAATATCACTCAGCTGGATACGTGATTCATCCCATTCAACGCGGGCGCGATGGGTTGAATAGTTCACATCAAAGTTCAGAACACCATCGAGGGCGCGCACGTGACGCTCATTGAGCCAGACACAGGCAGCACAGGTGATACCCTCAAGAATCAGGGATGCACGACGCTTGTCATCTTCATCCACTTCAACAAAGCTTTCCTGCACCAGCTTTTCGTCATAGAGGGAGAGACGCTGCAGCTGCTCCGGAATCAACTCCTCCGGTCGTTGTGACGGTTCGGTGCGGTGGTCGTAAAAGCTCTCCAGGCCTCCGGCAACTATTGCTTCTGCCACTGCCTGGCAGCCATGACAGCACATATCCCGCTGCTGACCACGAATCTCAACCTGCAGGTTGATATCTTCAGGGACCGGCAGGCCGCAGTGAAAACATGGATGCTGTGTTTCGTCGTTCAAGTTCAGGTTCCCGCCGTAGCAACCGAGGTCGTTGCCTGTATCTCGTGAGTATCACCTTGCCTGTCAATTGTCACAACCAGGTTCCACACACCCGGCAAAGGCATCTCCAGCTCCACCACGTAAAAGCCCGGTGAATCCGGACGCATGCTGAAACTGAAATCATGCTCGCTATTCGAGGGACGAATAAAGGTTCCGGAGACTGTTGCCCCACTAACCGGTTGATCCTCTGCATCACGCACTTCAAGAAGAAACAGCTGTGGCTGGCCGACAACGGGGGCTGTACGCCAACCTTTCCGGACCCGCCATCCACGTGCCTGCTGCTCTTCTACCTGCTTGAGGTATTGATTGTAGAGTGCCTCTTTCTTCTGGTAGTCATATGGAACTGTACCGGGAAAACGTGAATCAGCAACCTGCGCTGATTTGGGCTGTGGAAGCAGTTTGGCAAAAATTCCGGTAATGCCTGTCTCCGCAAGGCCAACAAAGGTCACGTTAACTGCAATCACCATGGCAAAGAAAGCAACGATAATCGCCGGTCCCCAGTGCCAGCTTGTTCCCGAACGATGACCGACAATGCCGAGTACATAGGCGAGTACGACAAAAATACCGAGCTCGATGGCAAACACATCACCACCACGCCAGTTCAGCAGCGTCCACGGGATATGCACGCCAATCACTGCGAGAATCAGGACAACCGTCATCGCCTTGCTATCGAGCCTGGTGAGAAAACGCAGCACCAGGTAGAGCAACAGTTCCAACAATACACCGAGTCCAATTACAGCAAGTAATCCTGTTGTATTCATATCAGCTGCTCATCTCAGGGTGTGGTAAATACGGCATTCTGCATAAACTCCTGCAGGTCATCCCGTTTGAAAGGTGTAGCTCGAAAGACAAAAGAGTGAGAGCCTTCACCAAGAAGGTCCGGATGACTCCGGACGCGTGCCGTCAGGCGCAATCTCTGCTCAGGCGCAAGAATGATTGCCTGAAATTTTCCCATATCCAGTTCAGCGCCGGGCAGACCGTCAAGCGAGAAAGCCAACATCAGGTTGGCACCCGTCTTGTTGTTCATCTTGATTTCGTAGCTGTTCTGGATACGACCATCAGAGAGCGTCACAAACAGAGGCTGGCGTACTTGCGAAATCGTCATATCAAATTTCTGTTGGTGAGAAACACTCCACACCAACGCCGTAACAATGATCATTAGTACAGCAAAATAGCCTAACACCTTTGGTCGCAACAAGCGTGCACGCTTACCTTCACTGACCTGGCGCTCGGAAGTGTAGGCGACAAGACCGCGCGGCCACTCAAGCGAATCCATAATGGTGTCACAGGCATCGATACACAGGGCACAGGAGATACACTGAATCTGCAGGCCATTTCGAATATCTATTCCTGTAGGGCACACCTGCACACAGTAACCGCAATCGATACAGTCACCCACACCGGCCTCGGCTCTCACCTCGCGAGTTTTCAGATTGCGCCCTGCCCTTGCGCGTCCCTTATCACCTTCACCACGTTTTGCATCGTAGGAGACGATCAGCGAGTCGCTATCAAACATGGCGCTTTGGAAACGTGAGTAGGGACACATATAGGTACATACCTGCTCGCGTGCATGCCCTGCCATGACATAGGTTGTCGCTGTCAGGAAGAGTGCAGTTGCATAAGCCGCAAACGGCGCCTGTAAGCTGAAAAAGTCTCCGAACAGTTCAGGAGCATTGCCCCAGTAGAGCACAAAACTGAGCCCCGTAATAAAGGAGAACAGTAGCCATAACAAATGTGTTGTACTGATTTTGAGAATTTTTTCCGCATTCCACTTCTGTTTCGACAGACGGATACGCGCAGGACGTTCGCCCTGTACCAGCCGCTCAACCAGTACAAAGACATCGGTCCACAGGGTCTGGAAGCAAAAATAACCACAAAAGACACGCCCGGCAATACCTGTGACAAAGAACAGAAGATAGGCCGCGAGCATCAGGAAACCGGCAAGCCAGAAGATATCCTGCGGATAAACAGTGAGGTCAAACAGGTAGAATTTACGCCCGACAAGATCAAACAAAACAGCCTGATCACGACCGGTGTCACGCTCCCAGCGTAGCCACGGAAGCAGGAAATAGACTCCGTAGGCAAGCGCAAGTATGCCCCACTTAAGGTCACGAAAACGCCCCTTCACCGAACGCGGGAAGATCGATTTACGTGCCTCGTATAGATGCTCTACCGGTTGAACCTGCTCATTTTCCATTAGTTAATCTGTAGCTAGTCAATATATGTTTTTCGGTCTCATCGAAACAATACAGGGAGTGATGTCAACGACGCCACTCCCTGGAAGCTAATAGCAGGCAGAACTTGCCAGCCCTGCCGAATCAATCAGCTGATATACTTACTCACCGCCGCCCAGCTCGTGAACGTAGAGTGTCAGCAACTTGATTTGCTCCACACCAAGACGACTCTTCCACTGCGGCATTTGGCGTGTTATGCCATTTTTGATCACACTCTTAACAGCAGCGACCTTGCCCTCTTCCTTGACTGCGCCCGGCACATTGGCAACTGTCCATACTGCATCTGTGAGGTTCGCTGCACCCTGTGACTTGAGACCAGTTCCATCTGTTCCATGACAGTAGTAGCAACCGCCTTCCTGGCCCTGGAAAATCTTCTGACCTGCTGCTGCCTTGTCGGTTTCGACAGAGTGACCTGACAGGCCCAGAACGTAATTTGCCAGCTGCTCGAGCTTCTCATCATTGAGACTCTTGCCGAACGCCGGCATAAATCCATTACGGCCGTGCGTGATGGTCTGCTCGATCTCGGTGGTAGTACCACCCCACAACCAGGCATCGTCAGCCACATTGGGGTACAGACCGAATGCCTGTTCCGGCAGGTCTCCACCAGGCCCGTGGCAGGCTGCACAGTTATCAGCAAATACAACCTTGGCCATCGAGTTGGCAAAAGCCATCATGTCAGGATCACTGAGGATCTCTTCATAGCTGGCAGCGTTAACTTTCTCCAGGTATGCCTTCTGCTTGAGGGCCTCTTCTCCCGTCTGCATATCCTCGATCAGCAGTGAGCGCGTATTCCAGTGCGTGGTTACTTCTTCTCCGGCACTATTCTGGAAGGTGATGGTGTTACCCACGCCCTTGGTGAAGGTATTCGCATATGGCCAGGTTGGATAGATTATCCAGTAACCCAGGGAGAAAATGATGGTTGCATAGAAAGTCCATATCCACCAGCGCGGCAGCGGGTTATTGAACTCCTGCAGGTCACCGTCCCAGGCATGACCGGTTGTCTGTACTGCTTTACCCTGTTGCTGTGTATTGTTGTCACTCATGATGATTTACCTTGTTCATCTTCTGTGTCACTGACGTCATCATCTGCAAATGGAATGTACTTATACGACTCGAGGCGCTGTTTGCGCTTCTTGCCGGTAAAGACATAGACCAGGATGCCAATGAAGGTGAAGAAGAAGATCAACAGCGCTATTGGCTTGCTGTACTCCATCGATGTCATCCATTGCAACCATGCCGGCATTATGATTTCCCGTCAGTTTCTCTGTTTGTAACTCGTTCGATCGGATTTCGATCAACGAAACTCTGCAAAATAGCCTTCGTCGTACTTGCTGAAATCAACAAGCGTACCCAGCAATTGCAGGTAGGCGACCATTGCATCCATCTCGGTCAGGTTGGAACGATCACCATCGTAGTTTCCAGCCTGCGCCTGGGCGATAAGATTCTTTTCCGCACTATGAATATCAAGCATCTTTGCCGCTTCTTCACCAAATCGCTCAACATTGGCCTGGTACTCCTCATCTGTATCAGAGTAAGGAACACCAACCATCTTCAGCGCTCGCAGCTTGCCCTCGATGTCCGAGGTGTTCAGCGCTGTTTCAGAGAGCCATGGATAGTTCGGCATAATCGATTCCGGAACAACCGAGCGTGGCGCCTCGAGATGCTGTACATGCCACTCGTTGGAATACTTTTCACCAACGCGTGCAAGATCAGGCCCGGTACGCTTGGAGCCCCACTGGAACGGATGGTCATACTGTGATTCAGCCGCCAGCGAGTAGTGACCGTAACGAAGAAGCTCATCGCGGAAAGGACGGATCATCTGCGAGTGACAGGTATAACAACCCTCTCGAACGTAGATATCACGGCCAGCCTGCTCAAGTGGCGTGTAAGGGCGCACGCCCTCGACTTCCTCGATGGTCTCATCGATATAGAAGAGAGGTACAATTTCGACCAGTCCACCGATACTGATAACCAGCAAGGTGAGACCGATCAGAAGGCCAGCGTTGATTTCAATACTTTCGTGTGCAAAACGGAATTTCATGATCAAGCTCCTACCTTAGCCATCTTGGCCGCAATTTTCGCCTCGATTTCAACCTGCTCGCGCTTCGCCGTACGAATTGTCATGAAAACGTTGAACGCCATAATCAAAATACCGGCTACAAAGAAAATTCCACCCAGCATACGTGTCACCAGTGGCACGTGCATGAAGGAGACAGATTCGATGAATGTGTAGGCGAGGTTGCCGTAATCATCGAATGCACGCAGCATCAGACCCTGACCAATTCCTGAAATCCACATCGCAGTGATATAGAGAACGATACCGATGGTCGCCAGCCAGAAGTGAGTGTAGACAAGTTTTTTGCTCCACAGCCTGGTATCCCAGAGACGCGGAATCATGTGGTAGAAAGAGCCGAAGCTGATCATCGCAACCCAGCCAAGTGTACCAGAATGAACGTGACCAATTGTCCAGTCAGTGTAGTGCGACAGGGCATTGACACTCTTCAGTGACATCATCGGGCCTTCAAAGGTCGACATGCCATAAAATGCCAGCGATGTGATCAGGAACAACATGATCGGATCGGTACGCAGTTTGTCCCATGCGCCAGAGAGAGTCATGATGCCGTTAATCATGCCGCCCCATGAAGGCATCAGCAGCAGGATTGAGAAAGTTGCAGCAAGCGACGAAGTCCAGTCAGGTAGTGCAGTCCAGTGCAGGTGATGCGCACCAACCCACATATAAAGGAATGCCAGCGCCCAGAAGTGAACGATCGACAGACGATAGGAGTAGACGGGACGTCCTGCCTGCTTGGGCACAAAGTAGTACATCATGCCGAGGAATGCTGCTGTGAGGAAGAATCCTACTGCATTATGGCCGTACCACCACTGTGTCATCGCATCCTGAACACCCGAGAATGCACTGTACGACTGCAGGCTGAACATGCTGACTGGAACTGCCAGGTTATTGACAATATGAAGAATCGCAGTTGCCAGGATAAATGACATATAGAACCAGTTGGCAACATAGATATGCGGCTGCGAACGACGCATCAAGGTTGTCACGTAGACATAAAAATAGGCCACCCATGTGACCGTGATAAGAAGATCGATCGGCCAGACAAATTCTGCATACTCACGTCCCTGGGTATAACCGTTGACATAGCCCAGCACACCGAGAAGAACAGATGCCTGCCAGCCCCAAAAGGTAAAACCGGCCAGCATGTTGCTTGAGAGTGGTGTCTGACAGGTGCGTTGCACCACGTAGTAGGAGGTTGCAAACAGTGCGCTTCCACCAAAACCGAAAATAACCAGCGTGGTATGCACTGGACGCAGGCGCCCGAAGGTTATTGCCGGAGTGTCAAAGTTCAGAAAGGGAAACGCCAGCTCTGCAGCAATGTAGGTACCGGCAAACATGCCCAGTATGCCCCACACCAGTGCCATAACAGCGAATCGCTTTATGATGTCATAGTTGTACTGCGAATCCGCAGCTACAGCCTCTTGTGCCATGAGTACACCTCAATGCGTTAAAAAAATAAAACCTCTCCACGACTGCAGTCGAAACTGCTGCCGCCTCTTGTTCTTCGTTATTTGCTTGAACAGTGATGTTCAGGCTTTACCCGGCAGACCCAACCTCCGGATAGCCGAGAGACTTGAGCGTCTCGGCAACCTGCTGACGTTCGGATTCATTCAGATCGAATAGCAGGCGACCAGTGTCGATATCAACCTCGACCTTGTCGTCAAACGCCTTGCGTATGATGCTGGCGCATCCGCCACACCTGACATTTTCAACATCAATTGAGAAAGGCAATTGCATCACCTACGTGATTGATTAGCAAAAAATGACACAGTTACAACGTAACTGGATCCGGAACGCGCCAATAATATTAGATTTTTCTAACACAGTCAAAAGCAGCGCGCCAATTCTAAAGGAGAAATCCCGTTAAAAAAACCGCCCTCATTATAATGCTGCAGTGCATTAATACAAATTAACAAATTCGTACGTACGGATTTGCTTATATAACAAATTTGCCTGCGTCAATACCAAAATAAGCCTTTTTAATTGCGTTATGTCAAAAAAAATGGCATAAACACCTCACCAAAATAGCATTTGGCTTCTTTTGATGCCTGGCGGACAAAAAAACAGACATTAGTATGGGGGCGTATATGCCGATGTGGCATAGCGATGTTTCAACATCGTCAGAGAAATTCGTTATACGTCCGAATCGCTCTACAACTGGCAAGGGAATCGCTCTTCTCCTGCTCGGAGTAGGAACCATCACTATTGGTGTGGCTGTTCGCTTCTGGTTAATTGGAGCCTGGATGGTAATGCCATTTGCCATACTTGAAATGCTTGCACTTGGTTATGCATTCGTAGCAGTTGAACGCAAGACCCGATTCTGCGAAACCATTGAACTGGATGAAGAGACAGTCTCGGTGGTACAGAAGAACTGGAATGCAACGAATGAGTGGAAGTTTCCAACATACTGGGTAAAAGTCATATTGGATTTCGACTCTTCAGGATGGTACGCAAGTCGCCTGTACCTGCGTTCGCATGGCAAGTTACTGGAAATCGGTGCATGCCTGAACGAGGAAGAGCGCCAGGAGCTTACGCAGCATCTTAGAAACAGAATTACAGGTTGCCTGACCTGAACCAACTTAAAACGACAAGGCTGGCCAGGCAACAAGCTGGATAAATTAAAAAAATACCATTTATTTTTAGGGGGAGGTTGTATGTCAATACGCACAAAGGGCGGCATCCGGGCTCCGCAATTTTCACCATCACAGGTGATGCATTTGCGGACTGGACGCTGAACCTGCCGGAACCGGTTTCACCAGTCACGCGGGAAATCTTCAACCTGCACATGCTCACTGCCACCGTTGCACTTGTCATCATGGTGATCGTGACTGCAGTTATCATCTATTCACTGTGGAAGTTCCGCAAATCAGCAGGCTACGAGGCCGACCAGAACTTTCACACCGGCTGGTTTGGCAAATGGTCCTGGGTTTTGGTGCCTGTTGTCGTTCTCGGTATTGACCTGAGCATTGCCGGCAAGGCAACCAAAGTCTTCTCTCTTGTTGAAGACACCACGCCTCCCGAACTGACCCTGAAAGTCACCGGCTCGCAGTGGAAATGGACATACGACTACATGGAAGACGATATTCAGATCGTTTCCAACCTCGACCGTGACATAGCCGAAAGCGAAGACACCTACCTGCGCGATGTCGACAACAAGGTGATACTGCCTGTCGATACCCGCATCCGCTTCCTGCACACGGCAACCGACGTACTGCACGCCTGGTGGGTACCTGCCCTGGCCTATAAGAAAGACGCAATCCCGGGCTACATCAACGAAACCTGGGCGATTATCGAAAAAGAGGGCATCTACCGTGGCCAGTGCGCAGAAATCTGCGGTACCGGACACGCCTTTATGCCAATCGTTGTCGAGGCAGTCAGCAAAGAGAAATACGCTGCATGGGTAGACGGCAAGAAAGAGGCAGCTACTGCCGCTCTTGCTGAAGCCAGCGCCGATAAGACCTGGAGCATGGACGAGTTGATGGCACGTGGTGAACAAGTTTACAACACCGCCTGCGGAGCTTGTCACCAGCCTACAGGCCTGGGACTACCACCTGCGTTCCCGGCACTGAAAGGAAGTGCATTTACCACCACAGGTGAAATCAGCGCACATCTGGATATCATCATCAACGGCAAGCCCGGCACAGCAATGGCTGCCTGGGGTGCGCAATTGAATGACCTGGAAATTGCCGCAGTCACGACCTACGAGCGTAATGCCTGGGGTAATGATACTGGTGACATGGTACAGCCTGCCGAAGTCAAGGCGGCTCGCAGCAATAACAAATAATAGAGAGAATGATTGATATGAGTACTGAAGCTATTCACGCCGACCACGATCATCATCACGCGCCTTCAGGCATTGGCCGCTGGCTGTTCAGCACCAACCACAAGGACATAGGTACCATGTACCTGATTTTCTCCCTTGTGATGCTGTTCCTGGGAGGCGCATCAGCCATGATGCTGCGTGCAGAACTATTCACACCCGGACTGCAGATACTTGATCCGGACACCTATAACAACCTGCTGACGAACCATGCACTGATCATGGTGTTCGGCGTAGTCATGCCCGCTGCTGCCGGTATGGCCAACTGGATGATACCGATGATGATCGGAGCTCCGGACATGGCGCTGCCAAGACTCAACAACCTGAGTTTCTGGATTCTGCCGTTCGCTGCCATTATGCTGATCATCTCCATGATTGCCCCTTACTTCCCTGGCGGAGGCACACCGATCAATACCGGCTGGACACTCTATCCACCACTATCGGTACAGGTCGGCATGGGAATGGACTTTGCCATCTTCACGGTCCACCTGCTGGGTATCTCCTCGATCCTGGCGGCAATCAATATCATCACCACGATCGTCAACATGCGCGCACCGGGTATGACCTACTTCAAACTGCCGCTGTTCGTCTGGTCATGGCTGCTGACTGCCCTGCTGCTCATCATGATCATGCCGGTACTTGCAGGCGGCGTTACCATGCTGCTGTTCGACCGTCATTTTGGCACCGCTTTCTTTGACGCTGCCGGCGGCGGCGACCCGGTACTGTTCCAGCATCTTTTCTGGTTCTTCGGACACCCTGAAGTCTACGTACTGCTGCTCCCGTCTATCGGCATCCTGGGCATGGTCGTCCCGACCTTCTCGCGCAAACCACTGTTTGCATACAAGCCTCTGGTCTACTCCATGATGATGCTGACTGCACTGGGTATGGTCGTTTGGGCGCACCACCAGTACACCGTCGGTATGTCAGAGGCTGTTACGACATACTTTATGATAGGTACAATCCTTATCTCGATTCCGGTCGGCTACATGCTGTTCAGCTTTATATTTACCATGTGGCGTGGAGCGATGACATTCGAGACGCCGATGCTGTTCGCGGTCGCCATCGTGTTGATGTTCAGCTTCGCGGGCGTTACCGGCGTCATGCTCGCCGTTGTACCCGCTGACCTGCAGTATCACGATACCTATTTCGTGGTGGCACACTTCCACTACGCATTGATACCGGGTTCGCTCTTCGGTATCTATGCTGGCGTCTTCTACTGGCTGCCGAAGTGGACCGGCCACATGTATAACGAAACCCACGGCAAGATCTTCTTCTGGTGGACGACGATCTCCTTCAACCTGACATTCTTTGTCCAGCACTTTTCCGGACTGGCAGGTATGCCGCGCCGTATCGTTGACTACAGCCCGATTTTCGCCGAGTTCAACATGATCTCTTCAATCGGAGCTTTCTCCTTCGGTGCTTCGCACCTGCTGTTCCTGTATATCATCATCAAGACAGTCAAGGGTGGTGAGAAGGCCTCGGACAAGCCGTGGGAAGGCGCACAGGTCGGCACGCCGGGACTGGAATGGACCCTGCCTTCACCACCACCGTTCCACAGCTTCACAACACCACCGGCAATCAAGTAAGAACACCCCTCCTCCCTCGCGGGAGGAGGGATGCCCCACAGAGTATGAAATGATGAATAATGACGAAACCAAGCAGAAAAACAATATCCGCATTGCCTTGTTGCTGGGTGGTATTGCACTAGTCCTCTCGTTGATGACGCCCCTGCTGATGCTTCGTGATGGTGTTGGCTCTTGAGCAACCAGCCAAAATCCAATCGTAAACTCGGCCTCGGACTCGCTTCCATTGTCGTCGGTATGTTTGGTTTTGGTTTTGCGATGGTTCCACTCTATGGCCTGTTCTGCGACATCACCGGTATTAACAGGGCTGGTGGTACCGGAAGAGTAGCTGTTAGCGATGTTACGATGCTGGGCGTTGACCATGATCGTAAGGTTCGTGTCGATTTTGACTCCACGCTAAATGCCGGACTCAACTGGGAAGTGACGCCACAAACCACGACTCTCGAAGTGCATCCGGGCAAGGTCTACGATGTTTCATACAGAGTACGCAACAACAGTGATCATGCAGTTGTTGCCCAGGCAATACCCAGCATCACGCCCTGGCAGGCAACTGAACATTTCAATAAAACCGAGTGTTTCTGCTTCGAACAGCAGACACTGCAACCCGGGGAGAGTGCAGATCTCGGACTGCGTTTCGTTCTGAGCCGCACACTTCCCGAGAAGTACAATACTGTAACCCTGTCCTATACCTTCATGGATACCAACAGGGACAAAATGATAAGAAACGCCGTATCGGCTCGTTAACAGTCCGAATGGCATAAAACAGAGATTAACCGGATAACCATAATCAAGGTTGAATTGGGGAATAATATGACAACAACATCAAATGACGACTACTACATCCCGGAACCGAGCCGCTGGCCCCTGATTGGTGCTGCAACAGTATTCACCTTGCTGTTCGGTGTTGTACTCTGGCTCAACAGCTGGGTCGCAGGTCCATGGATCATGCTGGCTGGTGCTGCAAGCCTGGCGTTTCTTTTCAAAGGCTGGTTCGGCGATGTCATCAAGGAGAACCTCTCCGGTAGTTACAATGGACAGGTCGACAGTTCTTTCAGGCAGGGCATGTTCTGGTTCATTACATCAGAAGTATTCTTCTTCCTGACCTTTTTCGGTTGCCTCTACTACCTGCGCAACATCACCCTGCCCTACCTGGGTGGTGAAGGCTACCTTGCCACTTCCAACATTCTGTGGGAGGGATGGACCTACACATGGCCACCGCTGCAGCTCCCTGATGCAACCAACTATGTCGAAGCCAAGGAAGCAATGGGGCCTGGCGGCATTCCGCTGTGGAACACCATCATCCTGCTGAGTTCAGGCGGAACCCTGACCTGGGCACACTGGGCATTAAAGAAAGATGACAATAAACAGCTGGTACTCGGTCTTGCCGCAACAATCCTGCTGGGTGTCATCTTCTTCATCCTCCAGGCAGTCGAGTATGGTCACGCCTACGCTGAAATGGACCTCACCCTGGAATCGGGCATCTATGGCTCCACTTTCTACCTGTTGACCGGCTTTCACGGTTTTCACGTCACGGTTGGTGCCATCATGCTGATGGTCATCCTGGGACGAGCCATGAAAAACCACTTCAGTTCGCACAACCACTTCGCATTCGAAGCTGTCGCCTGGTACTGGCACTTTGTTGACGTGGTATGGATCGGACTTTACATCCTGGTTTACTGGCTTTAACAGAAGGAAAAAACAACAATGCGCCGCCCGAGGGGGCGGCGCATTTTTTATTTTGAAGAAAGGATATTTACTGAATCTGGTGCGGAACAAGATTACCGCTGAAATACCCAACGAGAATCAGTCCGATCAAGGTAAATGAGAGTGCAACCCGAATCGTTAGAGAGGTAACAACACGATTCCCCTTGCCATCATCCTTGGCAAGAAAAAACATCCCTGATCCGAGGCTGGCGAGAATCAACACCAGGTTGATTATGATAAGAGTTTTAATCATAGCGTTTTATTAACCAATACGGCTTCAATTAACTTTTTCTAATATCCCAAGAGTATAAACCAGTTGCAGATGCAAAAATACAAATTCAGCCCCGGTATATTCGGAACAGTCATTACTCTCATCGGTGTGACCCTGTTCTGTAGCCTGGCGTTATGGCAGTTTGGCCGTGCAACTGAAAAGGAAGAGCTCCAGGAGATGATAGAGCAGCGCCTTGCCCAACCAGCCTTTTCATACAAGGGCGACATTCTCGACCTGAACGAGATGAAGTACCGCCTTGTCAGTGCAAAAGGGCATTTTGAATCCACGCACCAGCTACTGCTCGACAACATCGTTTTCGAGGGTAAGCCCGGATACGAGGCAATTACGCCGTTTCGTCTTGAAAACGGCTCCTATGTACTGGTCAACCGAGGCTGGGTCCCACAGGGCGCCTACCGTGACCAGTTGCCCGATATCGACTTGCAGGCCCGGCCACGTACAATCACCGGCCGGATTGAACAACACAAGTCACGCCCGGTTGTTGGCGGCGACACCCCCAGAACAGATGCCAGTAACCGCTGGAGATATGTTGACACCGAACTCTTTGCTGAGGAGAGCGGTATCAGCACCCCCGGCTTCATTATCCGTCTCGATTCACAGGATCCTGACGCCTATCGCCAACAGGAAAGCCGTTTTGACGCCAAGGTTGGCATGCATATCGGCTACGCGGTCCAGTGGGCGGCTTTTGCACTTTTCGCCCTCGGCACATGGATTGGTGTAAGCTTCAGAACCCGAAACGGGAAACCGGAAAAAACCAGGAATGAGCTGACATAATGAAAACAACAGAATCACAAAGCCGCGGCCCTTTCTGGGCCCTGCTGGCACTAACGGGACTGCCGTTTATGCTTGCCCTCTATTTCTTCTACAATCCGGATATGCTGACTGGTCTGACAACAGCAAATAAGGGCCAACTGCTGACCCCTGCGCGCCAGGTACCGCAGATGACGTTACAGACCCTGGATGGCAAAGGATTTGATACTTCCGCCCTGAAAGAGAGCTGGGCGCTACTCCTCGTATCGCCAAGCGCCTGCGACACAGAGTGTGAGAAAAACCTCTTCCTCCTGCGCCAGATTCGTCTCGCCATGGGAGAGAACCGTAAACGCATCCATCGCCTGATGCTGCTGACGGACACAAATAACCTTGACCAGCTAAAGCAACAGCTGGAACCTTACGAGGGCACCCGGGTGATCACCGGCTCACCAGATGACAGGCAGCAACTGCTGTCGCTGCTTGAAACAGGTGACCTGCCACCCAATGGACGCATCTTTACGATCGACCCGCAAGGAAAAATTATCCTGGCTTATGATCTTGATCCAAACTGGAAAGATATTCTCAAGGACCTCGAGCACCTTCTGAAGGTTGTACAGCTATGAACAGCCTGCTGCTGAACATGACTAACCCCGAGAATTCGTGACTGTATTATGAAACAAGAGCTAATGAGAAGCTGGTTTAAAAACATTACCCTGTCGGCAGCACTGCTCGCCTTTATTGTTGTGGTGCTCGGCGCCTTTGTACGCCTGACCGATGCAGGTCTCGGCTGCCCTGACTGGCCGGGCTGCTATGGCCTGCTGACAGCGCCTGAAGTTGGTTCACAGACAGCTGATATCATGCACACCGAAAGTGGCGTCGCCAAGGCATGGAACGAGATGATTCATCGCTATGTTGCCGGCATACTCGGACTACTGGTGCTCGCATTGACCGTTATTGCCGTACTCAACCGGCGTGATCCTGAACAGCCTGTGGCTGTGCCTGTTGCCCTGCTGGCCCTGGTTATCTTCCAGGCACTGCTGGGGATGTGGACCGTAACCATGCTGTTACGGCCTGAAATCGTCACCCTGCACCTGCTAATGGGCATGGCAACGCTCGCAATCCTGTGGTGGCTGTGGTTCAGGACGGCAGGAGAACGCAGCCTGCTCTCCTATTCGGATAAATCCAAATCGACCGGCTACTGGGCTTTTGCAGCACTCACCCTGGTCTACCTCCAGATCGCCCTCGGCGGCTGGGTCAGTACCAACTATGCCGCCCTGCATTGCCCTGATTTCCCGACCTGCCAGGAGCAGTGGTGGCCACAAACCGATTTTGCCGGCGCATTTGACCTCAATCATGGGGACGACAGCAATTTCGAGGGTGGCAAACTGACAAATACACAGGGAGTTACTGTACATATTACACACAGAATTGGTGCGCTCATTCTGTTGGTTTTTTTCTCTATAATGGTATGGATCGCACAAATAAAAAATGACCATCGTTTCAAACAGGCATCAAGGGCCATCGCTTTTCTGCTGTTGATACAGATCGGTCTGGGGATCAGTAATGTACTGTTCCTGCTACCACTGCCGGTTGCAGTGGCTCACAACGGGGTTGCAGCACTGCTGCTGATTGCCAGTGTCTACCTGAACCACGTGGCAAACCCGAGAAAATTGAATTAAATCGTATCCGCTAAATAACAATAACAACAGGGTGCAGAGGAGGAATGACAATTGGATAACAGCCTGACAATGACACAACGCATCGTGCGTTTCCCATGGATCGAATGCTATGCGTTATGCAAACCCAAAGTCGTCGCACTGATCGTTTTTACTGCAGTGGTAGGCATGCTGCTGTCGACCAAGGGCGCACTGCCGCCTCTCGATTTGCTGTTCTTCGGTACTATCGGTATTGGACTCGGTGCAGCATCAGGTGCAGCCGTCAACCACTACGTTGACCAGCGCATCGATGCCATCATGGATCGAACCCACAACAGGCCGCTCCCGGCAGGCAAACTCGAACCGGCGACAGCCTTGGGGTTTGCTCTCGGTATCGGCGCCTTGTCGATGGTCATCCTGCTGGTGTTCGTCAACGCACTGACAGCCTTGCTGACACTAATCTCCATGATCGGTTACGCGGTGATCTATACCATGTACCTGAAACGCGCTACGCCACAGAACATCGTTCTCGGCGGAGCTGCAGGAGCAGCCCCTCCCCTGCTTGGATGGGCTGCAATTACAGGCGAAGTCCCCTATGAAGCCCTGCTGCTGTTTTTAATCATCTTCGTCTGGACACCGCCACATTTCTGGGCGTTGGCGATCAAGCGCCGCAAAGAGTACGCAAAGGCAGACATCCCTATGCTGCCCGTGACACACGGCGTGATTTTCACCAAGCAGCATATCCTGCTCTATACCCTGATGCTGTTTGCAATCACCCTGATGCCTTTCGTTACCCAGATGAGTGGTCTGGTCTACCTTGCCGGCGCACTCTCTCTCGGTATTGGCTTTATCTACCATGCATTGAAACTTTTGCGCAGTGAAGGCGATGAGCACTCGATGAAAACTTTCGGCTTCTCGATTTTCTATCTCAGCGCCCTGTTTGCATTTCTGTTATTGGATCACTACGCACGGGAGTTTATTCGTGGCGTCTTTCTCTGATGAGAGAGCCTGAATGAACGAGAGGACTCCGATTCCGGCAGATTAGCTGCCAGTCATCCCCGCGAAAGCGGGGATTCTTTTTGAAGCAGCAGTTCTCCCTTGTAAGGCATTTGGCCAATCAGGGGGGCATCCATCTGCTCATTCAGGGTATCGAGAACAGCTTCCGGCTCATCCATATCAGGATCGACACTGTTGGCGATCCATCCTGCAAGCTGGAGTCCCGAGGCCTTGATTGCTGCAGCGCTTAAAAGAGCGTGGTTGATGCAACCGAGGCGCATGCCAACAACGAGGATCACTGGCAGATTGAGCGTACTGGCAAGATCTGCAAGCATTTGTCCGCCGCCAAGCGGAACCATCCAGCCGCCAACACCTTCAATCAAGATGAGATCTTCATCTTGTACCAAAGTATGCGCAATAGTCGTGATCTGTTCGATATCGATCTGCACATCACTATTGCGAGCCGCAAGATGCGGTGCGATGGGCGGTTCAAATGCGTAGGGATTCACCAGTTCATACCTCTTGTGAACGGAACTAGCTGCCTGTATTGCGAGTGCATCGCTGTTTCTCAGGCCTTCATCTGTTTTTTCGCAGCCTGAAGCAATCGGCTTCATGCCTGTCACCTTGTTACCCTGCTTCTTCAGCGCCTCCATCAGGGCAAGGGTGATATGGGTTTTACCGATCTCGGTATCGGTGCCAGTGATAAACCAGCCTTTCATGTCGACGATCTGCGTACAGCACTGACGTTGATCCTTGTTGCCCCCTGGTCATCCTGGTACTGGGGTATCTCATCAGTAACCCATGCGTGGCCGTAGATCACTTCCCAGGTTGATGGCAATACACCACCGCTGCGGAACTGTTCATAGGCCTGAGTGAAAGCATGCATGCGTTTTTTTCCTGTCAGACCCTTGCGGCGTTCACTGTTGGCGTTATGCGCACCTATCGCCTTGATATCTGCCATCAGGGGACGCAACTGCGAATAGGTCATGGTGATCATCTCCATATCGATGACCGGATCAGCAAAGCGGGCACCGAGCAGTGCATCGCCAACATCATGCATATCAACAAAGGGACTGACGTGCGGTTTGTCATCAACCTCTGCCCACGCCTGCCTGATCTCTTTCAGGGTATCCGGCCCGAACGTTGTAAACATCAGCAATCCGTTCGGCTTTAATACTCGTTTGAATTCGGCAAAGGTCGAAGGGAGATCCGTACTCCACTGGATTGCTGCATTTGACACGATCAGGTCTACGCTGTGGTCCGCCAGGGGCAGTTGCTCAAGGTCTGCACACAAGCCATGCGGACGTTTCAGCCAGTGACGATGTGTGCGTGACTTCATCACCATTGGCAGTGCAAAATCGAGCGCAATCACTTGCGACTTCGGATAGCGCTTGATCAGCTGTCCTGAACAGAAACCCGTACCCGAGCCGACATCGACTATTACCTCTGGCTTCAGCTTGACATAATCAAGACGCTCCAGCATGCGCTGGCCAATTTCACGTTGTAACGCGGCAGCCTCGTCGTAGCTGTCCGCTGCTTTCGAAAAAGAGAGGCGCGCCTGCAGTTTATCGATCATGTTACAGCTCCTTGCAGGGTTTCAGCTACCAACTGTTCAAGTGCAGTTTCTGACACAACAGGATGCGACAGAAATGGAGCATGCCCACCTGAGGGGATTGTTATCCTGGTTGCCCGTGGTAACAGTTTTTCTATATAGATTGATGTTAGCGCCGGAACCAGCGTATCTTTCTCACCAAACAGCCAACAGGTTGGCATTGCCAACTCCCCCAAAGTATCGCGAAGATCAGCATGTTGAAGTAAATAGAGACCTGATTCAAGCGCTTCCCGTGATGGAGGATTGGACTTGATAATCGACTCTCGCAGGCGTTTCAGGGTACTACGCTCATCTGATGCTCCACGCACCTGCAAGCCGAGATATCGCAACAGCGCTTTTTGCGTATTACCCATCAACTTCTCTCCAAACTTCTCCAGGCCCTGTTTGTCCAATCCTGCCGGCCAGTCATGCTGTCGAATGAAACAGGGTGTGCTTGTTACCATCATCAGCGCCTTGACTCGCCCGGGTGATTTCAAAGCCGCCCGCTGTGCAACCATACCGCCAAGCGACCAACCTAACCAGACGGCCTCTTGCGGTACCACTTCAAGCACTGCGTCAACCCAGTCATCAAGCTGATTAGTCGCTGCTTCCGACGAACTGTCGCCATGTCCCGGCAAGTCAACAAGCAGCACCTCGAAATGCTGACTGAGCGTATCGACCGCACTCCCCCACACACCACTATTCATTCCCCATCCATGAAGCATTACCAGGGGAGTCCCGGATCCGTATGATTTAACCGCAAGGGTCATCTTGTCTTCCCCGCCTGAATCTGCTCAAAAGCATCCAGCAATTTATCGATATCTGTCTCCTCATGATTGGCCGACAGGGTGACTCGAAGACGTGAACTGTTGCGAGGCACGGTGGGCGGTCTGATTGCAGTCACCAGCAGCCCCTGCTCTTCGAGGGCCTGGCTCATGCTGAGTGCCTTATCTGCTTCTCCGACGAGAACTGGCTGAATTGGTGTCTCACTCGGCATTAAATTCAATCCCAGTTGTTCGGCACCTGACCTGAAACGAGAAATCAAAACAGCGAGCTTGTCACGACGCCATTGATCCTCCATAACACATCTGAGTGCGGCCCGGTTTGCTTCAGCCATCGCTGCCGGTGCTGCCGTGGTGAAGAGATAGCTGCGTGCATCCTGGATTATTGTCTCGATAAGCAGTTCCGGACCTGCGACAAATGCACCAAAGACGCCAAAACCCTTGCCAAGGGTACCCATTAATAACGGTACATCCTGTTGAGAGAGACCCTCCCGGTCAAGACTGCCACGTCCTTTATTACCTAGCACGCCAATGCCGTGCGCATCATCAACCAGCAACAGTGCGTTATGCTTCCGGCTGGCATTCGCAAGTTTCTGCAGGGGTGCAATATCTCCGTCCATGCTAAAGACACCATCGGTTGCAAGCAGTGCGTGCTTCCCCTTGTGGTCCAACAGCTTCTGTTCGGCTGCGTCTGTATCTGCATGTGGAAATCGCACCATTTGTGCGCCACTATTAAGACCACCATCAATCAGCGATGCATGATTGAGACGATCCTCTATAACAATATCACCACGCCCCATAAGCGCATTGATAATACCGCTGTTTGCCATGTAGCCGGTTGAAAAGAGCAGTGCACTTTCGCGACCTAGCCATTCGGCCAACTCCTCTTCAAGCTGATGATGTGCACTGGTATGACCAGTAATCAGGTGTGCGGCACCGGCACCATTTCCCCAGTGCTCTATACCGCGGGTAAACGCATGTTTGATACGGACGTCATTGGCCAGACCGAGATAGTCATTCGAGCAGAACGAAAGCAGCTTTTTTCCATCACACACAATCTCTGTCGACTGTGGCGACTCAATGATACGCCTGTGGCGGTAAAGCCCATCCTTCTTGCGCTGCAGAAGTCTTGCCGAGTAGTCTCTCATGCGGTAACTGCCTATGCGTGGCAGCATACTTTTTTTGGATCTTCCTCACTCACTGCCTGCATGTTGATGCCAAGTCTTGCAAACAGCTCTGCATCACTATTAGAGTCCGGATTATCAGTGGTCAACAAGCGCTCACCATAGAAGACCGAATTGGCGCCTGCAAAGAAACACATTGCCTGCATCTCGTCACTCATATCGGTTCGACCTGCCGAGAGACGTACATATGATTCCGGCATCATGATGCGTGCAACTGCAATTGTGCGGACGAAATCGAGCGGGTCGATACCATCTATACCAAACATCGGTGTCCCCTCAACTTGTACCAGCATGTTGATTGGGACAGATTCGGGATGCTTCTCCTGGTTGGCAAGTTCCTGCAGCATACGTGCACGATCGAGTGCTTTTTCACCCATACCAAGAATACCGCCTGAACAGACGTTGATTCCCGCATCGCGAACATACTTCAGCGTTTCAAGGCGGTCATCAAATGTACGGGTACTGATGACATTGCCATAGAACTCTGGTGATGTGTCTATATTGTGGTTGTAGTAATCAAGCCCTGCCTCTTTGAGGCGCTCTGCCTGGTGTTTTTCCAGCATACCCAGGGTGACGCAAGTCTCCATACCGAGATCCTGCACCGCCTTGATCATATCGATCACCTTGTCGAGATTTTTATCAGTCGGGTTACGCCATGCTGCTCCCATGCAAAAACGCGTGGAGCCCGTATCTTTTGCTGCCTTTGCCGACTCGATCACCTCGTCCAGTGGCAGCAGTTTCTCACGCTCCAGGGAGGTATCGTTTTTTGCACTCTGCGAACAGTAGCCACAATCCTCGGGACAGGCACCGGTCTTGATGCTTAACAGGGTGCTGACCTGCACGCTGTTCGGGTCAAAATTCTCTCTGTGCACCGAGTGGGCCTGAAACATCAGGTCGTTGATTGGCAGTGCGAACAGTGCCTCGATTTCATCGACACTCCAGTCGTGGCGAATATCAGTCATATTTTACTCCTCGTAAATCTGTATCTTCCCAGTGATCTTCCTTGATCCTGATGAGGTCCCGAATCGACAGGGGAATCATGATGATTGCTGCCAAACCCCAGTAAACCAGCCACGGGGTAATTTCCAGCGAAAAAAAAGTACCAACTGGCACAGCTGCACCGGCAATGCCATAGAGTCGCGTCGATGCGGCCTGTACATAGTGAGCTACCTTAACGTTTGGATGGTGACGGTTCATCGCGTAGAGCACCATCGATGCACCCAGCCAGAACACCATCAATGGCAGGGGAATAATCACTGCAATAATGTTCAATATATTAAAAAGGACTGGTGCCCGACGTGCCTGCTGAGCAGTAATCTGCTCCGGCAGGACTGCCTCCTCGTGAAACTCACTCATTATTTTGTCCGCGCAATATCCTATAGATCAGCTAATATTAAAGTGTGCCTGATAATTGTCAACCAAAAGGAGCTTGAATGGTTAACAAATGGAGTAATTTTAGACAATTCTTGCGCCTCAAGGGGCGCTGCCTTGTGTGTGGCGAAGCCCCAAAAACAGTGCCCGGGCTCTGCAACAGTTGCGATCAAAAAATACAGCGCATTGAACGCCCCTGTTATCAGTGTGGTGAGCCGATGCATTTCAATCCATCCTCACACAAATGTGGCCGTTGCCAGTCGAGTCCACCCGCCTTCGATCACTCTGTTTCGCCACTGCTCTACAGCGATCCGCTCAGGCAGTTGCACCTGAATTTCAAATTCCACCAGGATCTTGCCGCCGGCAACCTGCTAGCCAACCTGCTTTATGATTCTCTGTCTCATAGCAATGCAATGCCACAACTGCTGGTACCGATACCCTTGCATGCAGAACGCATGCGCGAGCGAGGCTTTGACCAGGCACTGGAGATAGCGAAGGTGCTTGCACGGCGACTGCAGATTCCATTTCATAGCGGATTACTGGTGCGCAAAAACTGTACACAACCACAGAGCGGCCTGAGCCGGGCGCAGAGACACAAAAACCTGCGCAATGCTTTCACACTCACACAGCCCTTGCCGGTGAAACATGTGGCATTAGTCGATGACATCATGACCACCGGCAGTACATTCAATGCAGCTGCACAGCTAATGAAAACTGCTGGTGTAAAAACCGTGGAAGTCTGGGCCGTAGGTCGTAGTACCAGGGATGAGTAAGAAGTAAGCGAGTGATTAAATGAGGGATTTTTGAATCGGGTGATTCAATCGAGTTGACTGATTGCCTGATCAATACGCCGCGCTGCTCGCAGGCTCATCTGCTTGCGCTGAACACTATCAAAGCGTGGCTGACCATGAGAAACATGCTCCGAAATCATCAACTCCAGCACAACGCCATCACCACGGTGCCAGCGCACCAGGCCCGCCAGCCTGCTCCACAGTGCTGCCTCGCCAATTGCATCAAGCGCCTCCGGAAGAAGAGGAGAAGTCATCGTACTTGCCGATGCGAGCTGCGCATCGATACGTGATTTTGCCTCGGCATCACCAACCGGAAAAAGCTGTAACTGCAGCATGACAAATGCATCGTCTTCAGAACCGAGTCGCCACCAGCAACCGGAAAAATCGGGTGCAGGAGTCGAGTCCCCGGCCAAGCGCTGGTAGGCATCATCGACACTCTGGTTAAAAAATGGCCCATCGTAATCGGTCAAATCGCGTAATGAGGCTTCTGAATAGAGCGCACAAGCATCGACATCTGCAGCTTTATTTTTGAAAGCCGCATAGAAGGTCGCAGCGATCGTGAGAAGAGGAAAAACGACCAGAAACAGCGGCAAATACCTGGCCAGCGGTGTGCCCTTACGAGTCACCTTCATCCACCAATCAACTTGTCAAAAATACGGAATCCGGCGATATAGGTACCGGCTGCCGACCCCAGTGTACTGAGAAGGAAAACCAGGAGAATCCGTGACACTCGATTCTTCCACCACCCCTTCCAATGGGTGACATCATGTCGCAGTTCCTGAAAGTGACCGACCGTTGGCTTGCGCAGCCAGGTCTCTACTGCAGCAGTCACCATGCCTGCACCAACGGTCGGATTGAGCGAGGTGAGTGGCGCGGCAGCGAATGCTGTTATCACGGTCAACGGGTGTGCTGCTGCAATGAGTGCGCCAAGAGCGGAGAGCCCTCCGTTAATCACCACCCACTCGATGACCAACTCCCATCCCAGTTCACTGCTGCGCGAAAATCCGATGGCAAAGCCGGTCAGAATCACAGCGACGATGATCCATGGAATGAACTTCATCAAGGGAAAACGCTTGGGTATCTCGTTGAGACGTGAGAGCTCTGCAGCGGGATCAGCCATACCGGCTTCAAGATAGTTGTTGATGCCTTTCTGGTGACCCGCACCAACGACCGCAAGGATGCGTCCGTAGCCATGCTCCTGCGACTCCTGCAGCAGTTTTGCAGTCATGAAACGATCACGCTCATCGATCAGTGGCAAATAGAGATCCTGGCGTTCGGCAGCAAACTCCGAAAAGGTGGTTTCAAGCATGTCGCCTTCCTTGAGGCGCTCAATCTCCTCCTCGGAGACGTCATCGCGTGACAGAACTGAACCGATCAGCCCCATAATCAATCCTGCACGTTTCCACCAGCTGACATTCGCAGAGATGCGCTTGAGCGTGATACCGATATCACGATCGGCAAAAATCAGGGGCAGCTCCTGTTCGCGTGCCACCTTGATTGCCGCCCGCTGCTCAGCACCGGGTTCAATACCAAACTGTTCCGCAAGACGCTGCTGATAAGCACCAAGTGCCAGCTGTGCTGCAACCAGGCCGGTCTTGCCGTTCTTGATAACAGAGAAGAGATCCATGCGGCTGAGGGCATCCGGATCGGTCAGTGCCTGGTATCGACCATGGCACAACTCGACTGCAACGCAGTCATAGTCATTCACATCAAGCAGATGACGAACATCATCGGCACTGCTTTTCGATACGTGTGCTGTGCCCAGAATATCGATAATGCAGTTGTTTGTCTCGATGCTGACAACGGGTAAGAGAGGGGCTTCGCTACTTGTCATGAAGATTTTGTTATGATCATAATTCAGCTCATTCTGACATATGCCGGGTCACTTGCGCATGCACTCATCAAAAAAGATTTTATCTCGACTGTTGGTTATCACTCTGATTTCCACTCTTGTCGCCTGCGGAAGTCTGCAAGAAAAACGTGAACAGAGCTTCTATGACACCCTGACACTGTTCAAGCACGCCCTGCGCTGGGAATCACCGGAGAGTCAACTGGCTTTTTTCATTAATCCTGAAAGTGCAAACCTGCCGTCCCGCTATGGCATGCGCGCCGTTGAAATGGACCAACTCACCCCGCCGGTGGAAATCGAAGAAAACATCTGGGTCATCAAGGTCAGGCTTCAGTACCTGAAAGAGAGTTCACAATCGATTCGAACAATCGATGACAGACAGCAGTGGCACTGGCTTGGTGAAGACGATGGGTGGCGGCGAAATAATCCGATGCCGATTGTCTTGCGCCGGTAATAAACCTCTGTTTCAGCTGCGTGCCAGTTCCTGCAACTCCCGCATGATAGTGTTGAGGTGCCCCTCGGCATTCTCAACCACGCAAACCAGGTTCGCGACCGAACACACAGTTAATAGCTTGCCACGCACGATCCAGCCCCCCGGCGGAGTCCAGCCACGCATCTGGGTGAACATCGACAGTTGATCCTGGTTGCCTTGCACGATGCGCTTGTACTCATGTGCGAAACCGGTCAATGCCCGGAGCATTTCGTCAGGCATGAAACCATAGCCTTCGAGGTGGGCGCCATCATCACGAAAACTGCATACGGCGAGGACGCCGTCAGATGCCAGCAGGCGCTTGATCACGATGCACCCCCTCCGCCGAGAAGGTTGAAAGCCGTCTGGTAATCGGCACCCTCATTCTTCAGCACCACGCCGTAATTACCCTGTGCCACCGCGCTCCATTCGAGCCCGATCACGGTGAAACCCTCGATCGGGTAGAAGCCACCCTGACCGGACACCTTTTCCCATCCCCTCGCCTGCATGGTGGCGATCGAGAGATTCGCCTGGCAAACATGTGCAAGCAGGTCGAGCGCATCTTCATTAATGTCGGAACCACTGGCAATCAGATGCTCTTCCAGTTCACCCTGATCAGTAAAACGGAAGGCGGCAATGGCTCCATTCAGAGACATCAGTTTATTCATATCAGTCATGACTATCCTCAGATCAGCTTCGGGTCAGTGTCGCCCAGGAGCTCTCGCATTTGTGCGACAATCTCGTTTAGGGACCCTGTATTATTATCGAGAAAACAGAACACATTGGCGATGTTGCAAACAGTGAACATCGGACCACGCACAATCCACCCCTGTGGCGGTAAAATACCGCAATCAGGACAAAAGGAATCCAGGATTCGGGCCTGCATGTGCTCGCTCATGGTTGTCGTTCGACACATGATCGATGCCATTCTTGCCATCTCGTCGGAAAGTTCGCCCTTGACGGAAAACCGGTCACCCCGGTAGGAATACTCGCCAACGGCGATGACGCCCGGTTTGCCGGACAGTTCAAGCAGTACACTCACGCTTTTCTCCAACCACGTTGTTATATTTTTTTTCGAACTCCGGTTTTGCACAGGAGGTAACGACGAATGATCCTATCGCATGCAGGCCTATATCACCAAGAGGTAAAAAAGGCTTTTTCAAAGTGCCCTGACAGCGGACTATTTTCCAGACCCAATACCCGGGCAGAAAAGAATGATTCTCACTTCTGCATACGGCACTGAGGCAAATTGTGTAGCAGTCCGTTGATAAATCGCAAGTCTATTGACTTTTTTGGTAATTTTACCGACATCTTTCTTGACCCACGACCCCGACTGTTGGACAATTCCGGGATTATTCTTGGAGTAGATGCGAATATTCTTATTTTGCATAGCCGCATCTCTCCTGAAACCGGCTGCCACGGGAACTGGGCGGCCTGACCAGATTACATATCCTAGTGAAAATCGTGGAGATACTACTATGAGCGAAGGGGCTGACCTCAAGAAGCGCCGCTTCCTCACTGCAACAACCGCCGTTATCGGCGCTGTCGGTGCAGTGGGTGTTGCAGTGCCATTTCTGAAGTCGTGGAACCCGAGCACCAGGGCGAAAGCCGCGGGTGTACCGGTCGAAGCGGACATAAGTAAAATGGAGCCGGGTCAACTGATCAGGGTCAAGTGGCGTGGCAAGCCTGTCTGGGTCGTTCGCCGTACCGAGAAAAACCTTGAGGACATGAAAACCCTGGACGACAAGCTTGCCGATCCAGCATCCGATCTGCCACAGCAGCCCGAGTATGCAAAGAACGCACATCGTTCACGCAAACCGGAGTACCTCATTGCTGTCGGTATCTGCACACATCTCGGCTGTTCACCAACTTTCAGACCCGAAGTTGCGCCAGCTGATCTTGGCCCTGACTGGCTCGGTGGTTTCTACTGCGCCTGCCATGGTTCGCGTTTTGACCTCGCCGGTCGCGTCTACAAGGGTGTACCGGCACCGACCAACCTGGTCATACCGCCCTACCAATTCATTTCGGACAACCTGTTACTCATTGGTCAAGACGGAGGTGCAGCATGAGCCTGATGAACTGGATCGATGACCGTTTCCCGCTGACAAAAGTGTGGAACGAGCATCTCGCTGAATACTATGCACCGAAGAACTTCAACTTCTGGTACTTCTTCGGCTCACTTGCATTGCTGGTACTGGTTAACCAGATTCTGACCGGTGTTTGGCTTGCAATGCTATACAAGCCGGATGCCGAACTTGCATTTGCCTCGGTCGAATACATCATGCGTGATGTCGAATGGGGCTGGCTGATTCGTTATATGCACTCGACCGGTGCATCGGCATTCTTTGTCGTTATCTACCTGCACATGTTCCGCGGCGTTCTCTACGGTTCGCACAAGAATCCGCGCGAGATGGTCTGGCTGTTCGGTGCAGTTATCTACGTGGTCATGATGGCGACTGCCTTCATGGGTTACCTGCTGCCATGGGGCCAGATGTCCTTCTGGGGCGCCCAGGTTATCGTCAACCTGTTCTCTGCAATCCCGGTGATCGGTGAAGACCTGTCAATCTGGATTCGTGGTGACTATGTCATCTCCGATGCAACCCTGAACCGCTTCTTTGCACTGCACTTCCTGCTGCCATTTATTCTTGCAGCACTGGTGTTCCTGCACATCGTTGCACTTCACAAGGTTGGCTCAAACAACCCTGATGGTGTAGAGATCAAGAAGAACAAGGACGAGAACGGCATTCCCAAAGACGGCATTCCATTCCACCCTTACTACTCGGTCAAGGATATCGTTGGCGTAGTCGTCTTCCTGATGTTCTTTGCCGGTGTGATCTTCTTCGCTCCTGAAGCTGGCGGCTACTTCATCGAAGCACCAAACTTCGAACCAGCAAACCCGCTGAAGACACCTGTGCATATTGCACCCGTATGGTACTTCACACCTTTCTATGCAATCCTGCGTGCTGTTCCCAGCTTCGCCGGAACCCAGGTGTGGGGCGTTATCGCCATGGGCCTCGCAATCGTGGTCTTCTTCCTGCTACCGTGGTTGGATCAGAGTAATGCCAAATCGCACCGCTACAAGGGCCCACTGTTCAAGTATGCCCTCGGTGCTTTCGTCGTTACCTTCATGGTTCTTGGTTACCTCGGCGTAGTTGCGGCAGATGCTAACCGCACACTGTGGGCACAGGTTCTGACGCTAATCTATTTCGGCTTCTTCTTCCTGATGCCGACCTACACTCGTGAGACAAGCAGCAAAACCACGATGACAAGCCTCTATTTTATGATGATGGCTGTCTCAACGATTGCTACTCTCTACTATTGGTGGATGTTCTCCGGCGGTGCTGACGGCTCAACGACCGTCAAGGTGGTCGTATCAGTTATTGCTATCATTCACTTCGCCGTATTTGGCATTAAACCTTGGCTGAAGCCAGAAGTCTCAAAGCCTGTACCAGAGAGGGTAACCAAATGAAAAAGCTGATTCTTGCTCTGGCCCTGCTGGCACCACTGACGGCTTTCGCTGCCGGTGGCGGGGCAATTCATCCCAATGATCCTGCCAACATTGACACTGGAAACGAGGCCGCCCTACAGCGTGGCGCAAACTACTTTGTCAGTTACTGCCTCAACTGCCACTCTATGCAATATGAGCGCTGGCAGCGCATGGAAGAGTTTGGTGTTCCGGAAGACCTGCTGAAATCAAACCTGATGCATGCAGGCGCCAAGAAAGGTGACCTGTTAAAGGTCGCCATGGCACCAGGTGATGCAGCCAACTGGTTTGGTGCTCCGCCACCTGACCTGACGCTAGAAGCACGCCTGCGTGGTTCTGACTGGATCTACAACTACATGCGCGCTTTCTATGTTGATGAAAGCCGTCCATTCGGTGTCAACAACACCGTATTTGATAATGTCGGCATGCCACACGTGCTGTGGGAACAGCAGGGCATGCAAAAGGCCGTCTACACCGAGGAAGACGATGGTCACGGTGGCACTCACAAAGTCTTTGCAGGCTTTGAGAAAGTCTCTGAAGGCAGCATGACCGATGTCGAATATGATGCAATGATCCGTGACCTGGTCACTTTCATGACCTACATGGCAGAGCCTACCAAGGCAAAAAGCCACAGGACGGGCATCATGGTATTACTGTTCCTGGCCCTGTTGCTCGTGTTCAGTTACATGCTCAAAAAGGAGTACTGGAAAGACGTTCACTAATCGTCTTTTTCCTCCTCACCCGCAAAGAAGCCCAGTCTGTTATACTGGGCTTCTTTGTTTAGCACATTTCGTACAACGCCCGTGACGGGGCGGCCCAGCCAGAGGAATACCGAATGCCAGCAGCAGTGACGAACAGACGTACCGTCATGACCTTATTTTCCGATTCAGCAGATATCTACAGCCACCGCGTACGCGTGGTTCTGGCTGAGAAGAACATTACCGTAGACATCCTCGACAGCGATCCGCTGCATCTTCCCGAAGATGTGGTTGAGGTGAATCCTTACGGTACTCTGCCGACCCTTCTTGACCGTGACCTGGCTCTCTATGATTCACGCATCATCATGGAATACCTTGATGAGCGTTATCCGCATCCGCCACTGTTGCCGATTGATCCTGTCAGCCGTGCCAACACACGCCTCTACCTACACCGGGTCGAGAAAGATTGGTACTCACTGGTCAACGGGATAGAAGCCGGCGGAAAAAATGCCACCAAGGCACGCAAGGAACTCACCGAGACCCTGCTCGCTTCAGGCCCTATCATGGCGTCCAAGCCATATTTCATGAGTGAAGAATACAGCCTGGTTGATGCTACGATCGCACCCCTGCTGTGGAGATTACCGACTCTCGGTATCGAGCTTAAGGGCACGGGATCTGCACAGGTACTCGGCTATGCCAAGCGACTGTTTGAACGCCCCGGTTTTGCCCGTAGCCTGACAGAAGCAGAAAAAGAGATGCGCATGTGACACCGAGCAAACCCTACCTGATCCGGGCCTTCTTCGACTGGATAGTCGATAATGACCTGACTCCGCATCTGTTGATTGATGCGGAATTCCCGGGCACCCTGGTTCCGGAACAGCATGTACAGAATGGTCAGATCATTCTCAACATCAGCCCCGGTGCCGTACAGAATCTGCAGCTGGACAACGAACTGATCAGCTTCAGCGCACGCTTCTCCGGAACACCCTTCGCAATCTCCTTTTCACCGGATGCGGTGCTTGGCATCTACGCCAACGAGAATGGACAGGGAATGCTGTTCGAGCCCACCGCTCCAGGGGAACCTGAGACAGCCGAAGAAGATGAATCACCAAAGAAGCCCCCGGGCGGCCCCTCCCTGAAAGTGGTCAAATAGCCGGGAGGATTACTCCTGGACATATATCCCCAGGCTGACATCCGTGACCTCACGGCCACAGGTCTGGATATTTCCCTGGTAGCGCTCCCCGGTCTCATCCGCATAATCAAAGTTGAATATCCTGCCGATGCGCTTGCCGCTTCCCATGTCGCACAGGCGCAGACGCCGTAGCGCAACTGTACCGTCAAGAAACTGCACTCCCTTACGCTGGCACAGCACTTTCGCCAACTCGGTCGCAATCTCGCGTGCACGCGCACTATCCAGCCACAGCCAGACAATTGCAAACACCAATAGAATAAATAAGAGTTCCTGCGCCATGAATTCGCTCCTGTCAGTTGAAGACATTCTACAAGAGAATGGATGCAATCCTTTGACAGAAACGCGATAATCAGACGAGTTAACTAGATATTGGCTATCAAAATGCAGGATCTCACTGAAAAAGCGCGCCAGATCAGACTGGTTATATTTGATGTCGACGGCGTACTCACCGACGGTTCACTCTTTTTTGGCGACGATGGGCAAGAATACAAGGCGTTCAATTCCAAAGACGGCCATGGTATTCGCATGCTGCTCGAAAATGGTATCGAGGCAGCCATCATCACGGGCAGAGAGTCAAACGTTGTTACTCACCGCATGAATAACCTTGGCATACCCCATGTTCTCCAGGGCCGCAGGGAAAAACTACCTGCTTACGAGGAGATCAAGGATATGACCGGTTTCGAGGATAACGAAATCGCCTACGTCGGTGATGATGTCATCGATTTGCCAGTGATGAAGCGTGTTGCCCTTGCCATTACTGTGCATGATGCGCACCCCTACGTGAAACAGCATGCACACTGGCAAACGCCCTCGCGTGGCGGACACGGTGCTGCGCGTGACGTGTGCGAAATGATCCTCGACGCCAAGGGCCTGCTGCCTGCGATCCTGGAAAGCTATCTTCAATGAACAAAATCATCTCCGTCCTCGTTGCGGTGATTTTTTCCGGTGCAGGCATTGCACTGTTTGTCTCGCATCTGGAGGAGAAGCTGAACGCTTCGTCAGCATCGATATCAGAAGTAGAACGCTATGCCGATGCTGAATTCCACAATGCACTGATCAGGGTTACCGACAGTGGCGGCATACAACGCTACCTGACACAGGCAAACCGGGTAATACATTACACAGACGAAACCTCTGAAGTTGTCGGTGCATCACTACTCGTCAACCAGGATAAAGGCAGCCCCCTGTTACTCGTTTCTGACAGGGCAACGTTGCTGAATAACAACAAACAGGCGATACTGCATGGCAGTGTTCGCGTCGACAGAGAAGCATCTGACGACAATCCGGCAGCCCATATCACCAGCCGGGACGTATCAATTGATTATGAGAAGAAGTACGCACACAGCGACGCTTTCACCACCATCGAAAGCGACTCGCAGGTGACCAGCGGTACAGGCATCGACATCTGGTTCGATGGCCCGACGCGAATTCGCTTGCTATCCAACGCCAGGAGCCGTTACACGCCATGAGACAACTGCTACTCACTCTTCTGATGCTAATAAGCATCAGCCTTCTTGCCACCAACAGCGTTGCACAACAAAGCGATGGCGAGGTGGAAATATCATCCGATACCATTGAACACAACAGCGAAAATGGCACGCTTGTCTACTTGGGCAATGTCATAGTCAACCACACCGATATCACAATCAATGCCAGCAAGCTGACCATTACAGAGAAAGAGGGTGGCGGTCATATCGTCCGCGTCACTGGATCACCTGTCAGGTTCAAGCAGGCAGCGGCTGATGGCAAAAGCATCTCGGGTGAAGCCAGGCAGGGGAGATACGATATTGATCTCGAAACCCTGGTCCTTAAGCAAAATGCCAGGGTGACGCAAAACGGCAACACGATCAGCGGCGACACGATCAGCGTCAACCTGAAAACCGGCATTGCAACAGCCGGTAACAAGAAATCGACATCCAGCCGCGTTCGTACCGTGATCAAATCCGGAGACGCGAAGAGATGATCTCACTCGAGGCGCGCTCTCTGACCAAGAAATATGGTCAGCGCACCATCGTCGATAACATCTCCACCATCGTCCAGCAGGGTGAAGTCGTCGGCCTGCTGGGGCCCAATGGCGCCGGCAAAACTACCAGTTTTTACATGATCGTCGGGCTTGTCTCCGCTGATGATGGAGAGGTCATTCTTGACGGAAACGACATTACGACATTGCCAATGCACCAACGTGCACGTCGTGGTATCGGTTACCTGTCTCAGGAACCATCGGTTTTTCGCCGCATGAGTGTCGAGGATAATTTGCTGGCGATCCTTGAAACACGTCGCGAGCTGGGCAAGGTTCAGCGCGAGGATATCTGCAACAGCCTGCTGCGCCAGTTCAACCTCAGCCACCTGCGCGAACACCAGGCAATGAGCCTCTCCGGCGGTGAGAGACGACGCCTGGAGATTGCCCGCAGCCTGACCATGGAGCCCACCTTCATTCTCCTCGATGAGCCATTTGCAGGCATCGACCCAATTTCGGTCAAGGATATCCAGGAGATAATCAGGGAGCTTGCCAGCGAGGGCATCGGTGTACTGATCACTGACCACAATGTGCGTGAAACCCTGGGCATATGCGACCGTGCCTACATCGTCAGCGAAGGAGAAGTGCTTGCCGAAGGCAGTCCACAGAAGATTCTTGATAATGACCAGGTCAGGGAAGTCTACCTGGGACATGACTTTCGCATGTAAACAGCCCCCTGCATGGATCTAGCCACCATTGTCGCAGCGCAACAAATTCCTTCATTCCCTGTCTCATATCCGCCGAATGCGTTAGAATTAATACAGGAAAGCGTTTCAGATGAAACAAGGGTTCAAATTGATTTATACACTCCGGGCAGGCAGAAGGTCGTGAAACCAGGTCTTCAGCTACGTCACGGTCAACAACTCTCCATGACGCCGCAGCTGCAGCAGGCAATTCGCCTGTTGCAACTGTCTTCGCTTGAGTTGAAGGAAGAGGTCCAGGAAGCGCTGGATTCCAACCTGATGCTCGAGATTGATGAGGAGAGGAGTGAAGAGACACAGGCAAGTGAAAGCCGTGACCGAAGCGAAATCGAACTCGGTGCCAGCGAGGATAACCTGCCTGACGAACTGCCGGTCGACACTGACTGGTCCAGCATCTACGAAAATGCATCACTTCCCAGCACGACAGGCAACCAGTCACAGGCAGACCGGGACCGGCTCTACGAAATCAGCAGTGCCAACCAGGATATCTCCCTGCGCGAACATCTCAGCCAACAGCTTTCACTCGCCACCCTGACACCGGAAGAGCAGCTCGCAGCAACCGTCATCATCGATTCAATCAACGACGACGGCTATCTTAGAACTTCGCTTGAGGAACTCCGGGAACAACTTTCTGGAGAGGGCGTGACGGAAGATGACATGGAGGGTGCATTGCTGCAGATCCATGAGTTCGATCCGGTTGGCGTCGGCGCCAGGGACCTGCGTGAATGCCTGCTGCTGCAACTCCTTCAGCTTGAGGTGACCACGCCTCACCTGCAACAGGCGATCAAGCTGGTCGACAAGCACTTCGATGACCTGGGCAATCCGCAGCGCGACAGGATCAGGCAGCACCTGGATGCTGATGATGATGAAATTACCGCGATACTCGAACTGGTTCGTTCCCTCAATCCGCGACCTGGTGGCGCCGTTAGTGCCAATACCACAGAGTATATCGAACCTGATATCATTGTCAGCCGCGACAAGGGTCGCTGGCAGGTACGACTCAACAGCGACCACGTACCGCGCCTGAGAATTAACCAGTTGTATGCGGCAATGATCCAGCGAGGAGCCAAGGGGCAGGACAACCAGACCATACGCAACCACCTGCAGGAAGCGCGCTGGCTGCTGAAAAGCCTGGAGAGTCGTCATGACACCTTGCTTCGGGTAGCCGAGCAGATTGTCACGCGCCAGATTGAATTCCTCGAACATGGCCCGGAATCGATGCGTCCGATGGTGATGCGCGAACTGGCCGAGGAACTGGGCATTCACGAATCAACAATTTCGCGTGCTACAACACGCAAATACATGCTGACACCGAGAGGAATCTTTGAACTCAAATATTTCTTCTCCAGCCACGTGGGCACAGATGCGGGTGGAGAGTGTTCAGCAACGGCAATCCGCGCAAAGATCAAAAAAATGATCGGCGCAGAGAAGCCGGACAAGCCGTTGAGCGATAACATGATTACCGCTCAGCTAAAAGACCAGGGTATTGCGATAGCCCGCCGCACAGTCGCAAAATATCGCGAATCCATGGCGATTCCGTCCTCAAGCGACAGAAAACGTCTGATTTGATAAGGAGAAAATAATGCAAATCAACCTGACAGGCCGACACATCGACATCACAGATTCACTACGTGATTATGTCACTTCAAAAATGGACAGGATTGAGCGTCACTTTGACCACGTAACCAACATCCATGTCGTTCTCGATGTCGAAAAACTGCGCCAGAAGGCCGAAGCATCATTCCACATCAGCGGTCACGACATCTTCGCTGAAGCTGAAAATGAAGATATGTATGCTGCGATTGACAGCCTTGTCGACAAGCTTGATCGACAGCTGTTGAAATACAAAGAGAAAATGAAGAACCATCGTTCATAACGGCAAATAAACCAGCAATGTCATTACCAGCATCACTTTTTCATCCGCATCGTGTACTGCTTGATGCGGATGTCAGCAGCAAAAAACGCCTGCTCGAGGCTCTTGCCAAACTCTTTTCTGATGATGAGAGCGAGCAAAATGAAATCTTCGAAAAACTGCTTGAGCGTGAACGACTTGGCAGCACCGGGCTCGGCTACTCTGTTGCCCTGCCCCATGCGCGAATTGAATTCCTTGCACAACCCCGTGCAGCATTCATTCGCCTTGCCGAGGCAGTTGACTTCGACAGTCCCGAAGGAGATCGAGTGAAGCTGGTCGTGGCCCTGCTGGTACCACAGGAAGCGACCGATGAACACCTGCAACTACTTGCTGGCATCGCGACTATATTTAACCAGGAGTCACTGCGGCAGGAGCTCTCTAGTGCAGAAACACCTGAAGCCATACTGCAGTTATTAACCGGTCAATGATCAATGCCTGATACAACAAGTAATACCAGCATAGGTGAGCTTGTCGATGCAATCGGAAGTCGGCTGCAACTCAAATGGACCAAGGGCGAAAATCGTCGCGACATGGTCATCAGCGACCGCGATGACTACCAGGGCCAACCACTTGCAGGCTCTCTCAACCTGATTCACCCAAACCAGATTCAACTGATCGGCACCGAGGAGATCGCCTACCTCGACGGACTGCTGGACTCGATACGCCGCGAATCTTACAGGCAACTCTTTTTTGCAGAACCAGCGGCAATAATCTGTACAGATGGCGTCGAGCCTCCAGGAGAATTACTCGATTCAGCAGAGACCACAGATACACCGCTGCTGCAAACAGACATGAGCGACAGGCTCGTCGCCAATCATCTCAATTACTACCTCTCACAGGCGCTTGCCGAACGCGATACCATCCATGGTGTATTCATGGAAGTCTTCGGAACCGGTGTACTCCTGACAGGCATGGCTGCCGTCGGTAAAAGTGAGCTGGCACTCGAATTGATCACGCGTGGACATCGCCTGATTGCTGATGATGCACCCGAATTTTCCCGCATAGCGCCGGATATTGTCACCGGCGTCTGCCCCTCGCTGCTACAGGATTTCATCGAGGTTCGCGGCCTTGGGCTTCTCAATGTGCGCCGCATGTTTGGTGACACATCAATCAAGAAGGGCAAGTACCTGCGACTGATCATCCATATCGCGCAGATGGACGACAGCACACTCGCCCGCCTCGATCGCCTCACCGGCACCTACTCGACCCGCAACGTACTTGGGCTCGAGATCCCCAAGGTGACCGTACCACTGGCGCCGGGACGCAACATGGCAATCATCGTCGAAACCGCCGTACGCCAATACATGCTGCGCCAGCAAGGCTACGAGGCAAGTGAAGACTTTATTGACCGTCAACGCAAGGCGATTAGTGATACAACCACGGATGAATGATTCCCGTTGAGTCACCTGCAATAACGGCGTTATACTTGCCGCACCGGATTCTCTCTCGTAAAAATTGATGAAACTGATCATCGTCAGCGGCCTCTCCGGGTCAGGCAAAACAGTTGCACTACGCACCCTCGAGGACGCCGGCTACTACTGTATTGACAACCTCCCTGTCGCACTCCTGTCGACAACTGTTGAAAGACTCCTGCAACATGACAACAGTCTGCACCAGGATATTGCGATCGGCATCGATATCAGGACCGGAGAGAACGAACTGGCAACACTGCCAGAGGTGTGTTCATCCCTTAACAGCGATCGTCTTGCGTGCCGCATCCTGTTCCTGCAAGCGGATAATGGAAGCTTGCTGCGCCGCTACAACGAAACCCGCCGCAGGCACCCGTTGGCAGCTGAAAACAAACCGTTACCCGCAGCGATTGAAAGTGAGAGAGAGATCCTCGCACCTGTCTGCAGCAGTGCGGACTTCATTGTCGACACTTCGAACCTCAACCTGCATGAACTGCGCCGCAAAATCCTTGCCGAGGTTGCAGAACTCGCCCACAGCCTGCAGATAGAGATCAAGTCCTTCGGATTCAAATATGGCACAGCAGAAGATGCTGATATGCTTTTCGATATGCGTTGCCTGCCCAATCCACACTGGCAGAGTGAGCTGCGCCCACTCACCGGAAAGGATTTTGCGGTTGAAGAGTTTCTTCGCCAAGAACCGCAGACAGAAAAAATAATGACACAGCTAACCAACTTGATCGGTGACTGGGTGCCTTTCTACAAGCGCGAGGGACGTGCTTACCTGACAATCGCCATCGGTTGCACCGGCGGGCAGCACCGATCGGTATTTATCGCCGAACAGCTCTATCAGCAGCTGACAGACAAGCTAAATGACCAGGTCACAATTCGCCATCGAGAACTCACATGAATACAACAGTTTTGATCATCGCACATGCTCCTCTTGCATCTGCATATTGCGATGTCGCAAGCCATGTCCTTAGCGGACAGCACAAGCAACTGTTCTGCCTTGATATCGAAGCTGATGCCGACGTTGAACAGGCGGTTACAGCTGGCATAGAGATGCTGCAACCAACCGCAGGTGGACAGGGCGCCCTGGTGCTGACCGACTGCTTTGGCGCCACCCCGTCGAACATCGCAGGGCGCATCGCCGAATCAAATACTCAAAACAGACTTATAACCGGTATCAACCTTCCGATGTTGATCCGGGTACTCAACTACCAGCAAGAGAATGCAAAGGCCCTTGCCAGTATCGCTGTTGAAGGCGGGAAAACCGCAATAATCGAACCACAGGCTAACTGAATAGCAGGAAAATAATCCATGTCCCAGCGAGAACTCACCATAATCAACAAGCTCGGGCTGCATGCGCGGGCTGCAGCAAAATTTGTTGCTACAGCAAGTCGCTTTTCATCCCTCATACAGGTCGAGAAAAGTGGTCAGAAAGTCAATGCCAAAAGCATTATGGGCGTCATGATGCTGGCAGCCTCGCGTGGCACAACGATTACTCTCGAGGCAAATGGTGATGATGCAGAAGATGCACTTGATGCACTCGAAGCTCTCATCAATGACAAATTTGGTGAGTCGGAATAGCCTGTCCCGACAAACAACGAACACACATGGTCGCGCTTGCGTTAAACTTGCAGGATAGCGTTACACGATCGGATAACTGGTAGACACATGAACGCCGCGAACCAGGAAGACAATTCACGCCTGCATCGTGTCCAGGAGATGCTGGACAGCGGCACTATGCACAAGGTCAGCGGCCTCTTAAACGCGCTTCAGCCCGGCGAAATTGCACACCTGCTGGAAAGCCTGCCACTTGCCGAACGCGAGATCATGTGGGGGCTCGTTAAGGAGAAGGATGGTGAAGTCCTTGTCCACCTCGCAGACGACGTTCTTGATGACCTGGTCAGCAAGATGGACGCAGCCGACATTGCAGCGGCCGCCGAAAACCTTGACCCCGATGACCTCGCTGACCTGATCCAGGAGCTTCCGGCCACTGTCACCAACGAGGTGCTTGCCTCACTCGATGCGCAATCACGCCATCGTCTCGAAACCGTACTCTCCTACCCTGAAGATACTGCCGGCGGCCTGATGAACGTCGATACCGTTACCATCAGGCCGGAGGTAACGCTCGACACCGTACTTCGCTATATGCGACAGCTCGGCGACCGGGTTCCTGCCAGTACAGATGCCCTGATCGTCGTCAACCGTGATGACAGCTACCTTGGCATGCTCCCCCTCGCACGCCTCGTCACGGGAGAGAGGAGTGACACGGTCGCCGAGGTAATGAGTGTCGATTTCGTGCCAATCCCTGTTTCAAAACCCGACACCGAGGTCGCCGCACGATTCGAGCGTCATGACCTGGTTTCAGCACCGGTTATTGATGATGATGGACGCCTGCTGGGGCGTATCACCATCGACGACGTCGTCGACGTTATCCGTGAAGAAGGCGAGCACCAGTTCATGGGACAAGCAGGCCTCTCAGAAGATGAAGATATGTTTGCACCCGTCTTCACAAGTGCAAGGCGCCGCGCAATCTGGCTTGGAGTCAATCTTGTCACGGCCATTCTCGCCTCGTGGGTAATCGGTCAATTCCAGGCGACAATTGAAAAACTGGTCGCACTTGCGGTATTGATGCCGATTGTCGCCAACATGGGCGGCATTGCCGGCACCCAGACCATGACCCTGGCTATCCGGGGTATTGCACTGAAACAGCTCTCTCTGAAAAACCTGCGATGGCTATTGCGCAAGGAGTTTGCGGTCGGATTTCTCAACAGCCTGCTATGGGCGGCAATGGTCGGTATCATTGCAACTATCTGGTTCAACGACACTTCGATTGGCTGGTTGATTGCAGCGGCGATGACCATCAACCTGCTGTTTGCAGCTGTCAGCGGCGCGCTGATTCCGATGATACTTGATAAGTTCAATATTGATCCGGCACTGGCCGGGGGCGTGTTTCTGACAACCGTCACCGACATCGTCGGCTTTCTCGCCTTCCTCGGCCTGGCGACGGTTTTTCTGATCTGAGCTATTAGAGCCGATAGACTGAAGTCGTCATCACTTTTGACATCAGCTTCATTGCCTTTTTAATCGGCAACGGCAATTCCACCCCACCCTTGGCTAGCGCCTTGTCAGCGTGGCTGATCTCATCCTCTTTCATCTGCTCAAGAATGACGCGGGTCTTTTTGTCGTCATCAGGTACTTCTGCAAGGTGGGAATCCAGGTGCGACTCAACCTGGTGCTCGGTCTCTGCAACAAATCCGAGGCTCCATTTATCACCGGCAATACCGGCAGCAGCACCAATCGCAAATGATCCTGCATACCACAAGGGGTTGAGCAGACTGGTGCGGCCACCCAGTTCCTTGATGCGGGTTTCACACCAGACGAGATGATCGTTCTCTTCCTGTGCAGAGCGTTCCATACTTTCACGTACCGAGGGATCCCGCGCAGTTGCGGCCTGCCCCTGGTAAAGCGCCTGCGCACAGACTTCGCCAGTATGGTTTATACGCATCAGGCGTGCTGTGTGATCACGCGTCGGCTCGGGCATATCCTGCGTCTCTTCTACGCCAACGGCCGGATTTTTCCTTTCCGTCACTTTCGGCGACCCGAAAACAGTCTCGATAGCCTGATCAAGGCCCATTACAAACTGGTCAATAGGTGTGTAGTCTCTTTTCATCTTAAGGAGCCCCTGATTACCTGATAGCTTCTGCAATCAATTCTAACGGATGTTGCACCGGGATGCTCAACCCCCGTTGATGCAACTGATCGCGCAACTGCATTGCACAACCGACATTTGAAGTCACAATCACTTCTGGTTGTGCTGCCATGATCTCTTCCAGCAGTGGGGCTGCAATCTGCTCAGCTTCTTGCGGGAAGAGCACCATGTTGAGACCACCTGCCCCGCAGCAGCCCAGTCCATTCAGATCTATCATGTCACAACCGGGCAGCAGTCCCAGCAATTGATAGACTGCCTTCTCTCCACCGAGTTTTTTTTGTGTACAGGGAATCATTACCCCCACGCGCCGTTTCAAGTCACCAGCCTCACCCCGCAACGGATTGAAATGCTCCATTGTGAGATGGGATGAAATCACATCAATTACTTCACGTACCGATGTGTCCAGACCCCCATGCTCGTGCAGCTGCAGACTGCATCCACTGCTGACAGTGACAACCGAAGAGAAGCGCTTATCATCAAAAACCATCTGATTCAGATCGCAACATTCATCCGTGGCCTCATCATAACCGGCATGCTGGTAAACAGCGCCGCAACACCCCTGTTTTTCAGGAATATGAACTGAAAAACCGCATGTTGTCAGACACTCGATGGCGGCTTTCAGTACCTTGGGCTCCGAGGTTGGCCCCTGGCATCCGGTGAAAAGTGCAACCGAACCAATGGGATCACGCTGTGCCGGATAGAGTGGCGCAAATTGTTCCGTACCGCTGCTGTGACCGGCCAGTGACAACAGGCGCTTGTTGACCCCGTCCGGCAGCAGTTTGTCAGCACCGGCTTTGTGTAAGAAACGACCAACCCCCAAGAGCGCATTACTCGGCTTCGCGACCCGGTCTGCGAGTTCGCGCGGTACCGGTGAACCATATAACACCCGACTCGTATCCAGGATTTCTGCATAGCGCACGCCGGATGGACAGCCACCTTCACATTGCCGGCACATCAGGCAATGATCGAGGCTTTCCCGAACACCGGTGTCATCTGATTTAAGCATACCTCCAAGCAACCCCTGGATTAATGCAATCCGGCCGCGGGGTGATTCCGACTCATCCCGGTGTACCCGGTATGTCGGACACAGCGGAAGACAGAGGCCGCATTTGACACAGCGGTCAGCCTCGGCGAGGAGTTGATCGGGGGAAAGGCTCATTCAAGAATTCAGGTATTTCAGGAAAAGGACAGTATACTATCTGGCAAACAAGTTTGATGATCGAATCCATGTCCTATTACAAACACCATCTTTTCATTTGCACCAATCAGCGTGATGACGGCAAGGGTTGCTGCCAGGATTTTGACAGCGAGTCTGCACGCAAGTACATGAAGCAGCGTGCAAAACAACTCGACATTCACGGCTATGGCCCGGGTCAGTGTCGTATCAATAATGCCGGCTGCCTGAATCGCTGCAAGCAGGGTCCCGTCATGGTGATTTACCCCGAAGCGGTCTGGTACACATGGGTTGACACGAGCGACCTGGATGAAATCATCGATAAGCACCTGCTAAAGGGCGAAATCGTTGAACGTCTGCGTATTCCGGATACCGACACCTTCGATAAAGACAAAAACTGAATCTTTCTAGTTAATTGATATATATCAATATAATTGATTTATTTCATAATCAGTCTTGACAAACCCGATTCTATATTAGACAATTCTTACATACTGAATAGCTAACCAGCTAATCAGTATCCTCCATCCTCCTTTGGTGGTTATCCAAAATTAGGCGCAGCTCCCCCGCTGCGCCATTTTTTTGCCTGTGATTTCACCCTTCTTTCAGGCACCCAACAGACTGGACAAGCATGCATCTCCGGCGTATTGTTTCACCCATGATCTTTGACCCGAAAATTCTTGACGACCTGTCACGTAAAATCAGCCAATCCCTGCCGCCTGGTGTAAGCAACCTTCAGCAGGAGACAGAGCAGCACATCAACAGCCTGCTGCAGTCCGGCTTCAATAAACTGAACCTGGTACCGCGCGAGGAGTTCGATATCCAGCAGGCAGTACTGCAGCGCACGCGCGAAAAGCTTGAAGCGCTGGAAAAACGCGTTGCAGAGATGGAACAACAACTGAAGTAACTCTTTTCCTGCCGGGCACAAGCCAGGCCAAGAGGTGTCATTGGCCACTCTATTCTGTCAGGCCTCTGCCTGGTATCCATTCTCCACCAGTGCACTCGAGATACATCCCTCCAAAAACCTGCTTGCTAGATAGATTTGCATGCCATACATAATTCCCACAGATTAAATAAGGCTGAATTAAGTATATTAGTTTTTTATAATATGCTTATATTTAATTTTTATCGCTCAGTAAGCGAGAAACAGAGGAAATGTAACCATGTCTTGGGACAACTACTGGCTATTCGAATTTGCCCTCATTGCAGCAACTGTTGCATGGGGTGTATACCAGGCAAAATTCAATTAAATCAAATGGGATCTGTTGGTCCCGTTATTACTTCTGTAGCCCCTGACTTCACTCGATTTTATTAACAGTCAGCCCTGAAGGCCAGCTACCCGGGATCGAGAAACATCTTTAAACTGGCAGTTGGATTTGCTACTCTTTTTATATACTTATACACCGATCAGGTCTGTTTTATGAACGCTCTGTACTCAAAAGTGACCAGCTTAGCTCTCTTCCTGAGCCTTATTCTATTGGCAACAGGTTGCGTCCCACAGCAAATGGTGAAGTCAGGCAATGCCTCTTCCAAGTCCAACCCGATGTACGATACCTCGTATTCCAAAGAGGCAGATGTCGAGTTTGTTTTGGGGCAAAAAGCAGCCGAAACATATGTTTCCAACAAGGCATTTGCTTCGTTACAGGACAAGTTCAAGTCTGAGAGCGCCTCACGCAGAACAAGGGACATGGCTGACTGGGTTGTCAGTTCAAGGGATAACCGCAATATGCCGTTCGCAATTATCGATAAAGTAAATGCCAAGGTTTATGCATTCAACCCAAGCGGAAAGCTATACGGAGCAGCGCCCGTGCTGCTTGGACTGGCGAAAGGCGATTACTCCGTCCCCGGTATTGGCGACAAGCCCTTGTCACAAATTAAGCGCTCTGAGCGCACGACACCGGCAGGTCGTTTTGTATCGAAAATAGGCCGCAATCACAAGGGCAAGGAAATCCTCTGGGTAGACTATGATCAGGCACTCTCCCTGCACCCGGTCGTCAGGGGCGTTCCCTCAGATCGCCGTGCGCAACGCCTCTCTTCCCTGACATCATCTGACAACCGTATTTCATTTGGTTGCATCAATGTCCCGAAGCCTTTCTTCAAGAACGTGATATCGGAAAAGTATTCAGGGCAGTCCAGTGTTGTTTACATATTGCCGGAAACCAAGCAGTTCAAAAAATCATAATCCGGAATATGTCGCCAATCTGATCTGCCAGTTCTGAAGATCAATGGAACTGCATTACACAGGCTTGTAAAACTGCAGTCTGCTTTATTCCTGCAGGGTCAGCGTCTCTGGCCCTGCACTAGTGCATAGCTCGTAGACTGAATAGGGAGTTGGGTTTAACTGCGCGTAAGGTGATTCCCAGCCTTTCTTCTCTCTGCTCCAGCTTCGCAAGGGCATGACCATTGGCAGGTGGCCATTCGGGCGAAACCAGGAGTCGATACTCCAGGCATCTTCACTTTCCGTATCAATGAGTACCGCCGTCCAGTGAACAGCGGTGAGATCAAAACGATTGCGCACTTTTGGTGATGAAACGCTCCATCCTTCCAGCGCCCCGATATCCCGAAGAATATGCAGGTAAGTAGAAGTGTTGCTGGTGTTGTCGACACAATCCATCCGCCCCTGCACATCCGCCTCAAAATCATTAATGGCAAGATCATTGGTTAACAGGGGTTGATATTTTTGTGCCAGCAATTCCAATTGCCAGATACCAATACGCACCTGCTGCAATCTATCGTGAAGAGTTGCGCTCGAACAAGTCGCCATACGCTCTTTCACGAGAACCATATCGTCTGCAGTAAAAGTGATGGCCTGCCTGCGCTTACACGACCAGTTGAAGCAGACTCGTAGCGTTATCGCCCCATCTGGTTCGATTACGTACTCTGGTGGAAGTGGTGAGCTAACTGATTTTTGAACAGTTTCAGAAAGATTTAGCTTTGAGGGGGCCGCTACAACCAAATCAGCATGACTGACAAGTATGGCAAAAAAACCGATTATAGCGGGCCGAAAGAGCATATTAGTAACGACATTGGTGCCAATAATTTGTACCAAATAGAATCTGAATAGCTTTGTGCTGCAGTATCATCTGATACTGTCAGCGTCATTTTCTCACCACCTGTGCGGCAAACTAATGTTTGTTTAAAGTGATTGAAAAACTGTCAATGGAACTGAATGCATGAGGTTCATTCCCTGACCATACTTAGAACCTCTGCCCTCGCCGTCAACTTGAACGTTTCGTTGTCCAAGTTGACGGCAAGTACTATCAATAACGAGCTGATATCAGCTACGATCTGGCTTTGGCTCCATCATAGGTTCAGGAGCAGCGGGCGCAGGCTCATGCTTGGTTGTGCTACAACCTACAACGCCAAGAACAAAAGCTGCAGTAACCAAAGTCATCAGGGTTTTGTATAAAGTATTCATTCGACTCCACCTTTGTTGAGTTAGTTGCACTTATATTTTTAGCATAATTGCTATATGACTACAATATATTATGCCACCACATATAAACCAACCCGTAGCTCACATAATATTGAGTTTGCTCGGCCATGACTCTCTTGCCTCCTGATATCTGGCAAGTAATTTCCTTAATCCCGGTCAGGATGCCAATCTGCTATTCTGGAGTTAAGGATAGAAAAGCCATGACCGAAGACAAAAACACCGAAAATGAAACACGGCTACTAGCCCTGATCTGGACGCTGGCGGCTGAATTACACGTCGGTCGCAGTCTGCCCTCCCCATCATTAAAATGCTCACTGGAACGAGAACTTGGTTTCGACAGCCTGACTCGCGCCGAACTGCTAAGCCGTGTTGAACAAGCGTTCTCGGTACGCTTACCCGGCAAGGCATTCGTACAAATCGATACTCCGGCCGAATTACTGCAATTGATTGACACATCGGTTCACCCAGGTAAAGCGTCCACGCAGCCGTTTGAGACCGGCGAATCCGTGCTGTCAGAAACCGCAACAGCCAGCCTGCCGACCGGAGCACAAACCCTGCCCGAGGTACTCGCCTGGCATGTTGCTCAACACGGAGAGCGTATCCATGTGCATCTGTACGAGGAGGAAGATCAACCTGTTCCTGTCAGCTACCAGGCACTTTTTGACGGTGCAGCAGCGATTGCCTCAGGGTTGCGTGCACGGCGAGTCTCCCCCGGGCAGAGCATCGCCATCATGCTTCCCACCAGCCGCGATTACCTGTTCAGCTTCTTCGGTATCTTGCTGGCAGGAGCAATTCCGGTTCCAATCTATCCCCCATTGCGACCAGCTCAACTGGAAGATCACCTCAGACGCCACGCTGACATCCTTGAAAATGCCGCAGCCGTGATGTTGATCACTGTGCCCGAGGCACGCGCGGTAGCACATCTGCTGCGTGCACAGATCAGCTCACTGGAAGATGTATCTATCCCGGAGGAACTTGCTGCCTCGACCATGGGCGAGCCATTGACAGCACATGGCCATACGGACGACATAGCCCTGTTGCAATACACTTCCGGCAGTACCGGCACCCCCAAGGGCGTGATGTTGAGCCACAGCAACCTGTTAGCGAATATCCGTGCGATGGGAGAGGCCGTGGAAGTAAAACCGGAAGACTGTTTCGTCAGCTGGCTACCGCTTTATCATGATATGGGGCTGATTGGTGCATGGCTCGGCAGCCTCTACTTCGCCATCCCCCTTGCACTGATGTCGCCATTGTCTTTCCTGAGTCGTCCACAGCGATGGCTGGAAGCGATTCACCACCACCGGGGCACGCTGTCGGCCGCGCCCAATTTTGCCTACGAATACTGTTACAGCCACATTGACCCGGCTCAACTCGAGGGGCTTGATCTCAGTTCATGGCGCATGGCATTCAATGGCGCCGAACCGGTCAGCGCCAGGACCCTGCGTCATTTTCAGGAGCGCTTCTCTCCCTTTGGCTTCCGGCCGGAGGCGATGGCCCCCGTCTATGGATTAGCGGAAAACTCGGTTGGCCTTGCATTCCCACCACCAGGCCGCGGTCCCTTGATCGATCATATCCAGCGCGCAAGCCTGGCCGAACGGGGAGAGGCGCAACCGGTCAGTAAAGACGAAGAGAGCCTGGAGGTGGTTGCTTGCGGTCGCCCGATGAGCGGACATGCAGTACGAATCATCGATGCGGCAGGACACCCCTTGCCAGAACGACGGGAAGGACACCTCCAGTTTCGTGGCCCATCGGCTACCCGGGGATACTTCCGTAATCCCGAAAAAAGCGCAGAACTGTTTCACGACGGCTGGCTGGATAGTGGCGACCTGGGATACCTTGCAAATGGAGAGATTTATCTCACCAGTCGTGTAAAAGATCTGATCATCCGCGGAGGCCGTAATCTCTACCCCTATGAACTGGAACAGGCGGTTGGCGCAATTGAAGGGGTGCGCAAAGGGTGCGTTGCCGTTTTCGGTGGCGTTGATAAAAACTCGGGAACAGAGCAGCTTGTGGTCTTGGCAGAAACACGGGAAACAGACCAGGCGGCGAGACAATCTATTGAAAATCAGATTGTAGAACTGGGCGGACAATTGCTGGGCATACCCCCGAGCGAGTGGTGCTCGCTCCGCCTCACAGCGTACTTAAAACCTCCAGCGGTAAAATTCGCCGTGGAGCGACACGTGAACTCTTCGAGCAGGGAAAGATCGGTAGTTCAGGTACAAGGGTTTGGCTGCAGGTGGTGCGACTGCTGTTATCGGCATTCGTTCCCAGCCTCCGCCGCTTGCGGCGAAACATTTCAGCGCGACTGTACGCGGCCTACGCATGGATGATGTTCTCGCTTTTTGCTCCTCCCGCCTGGATTCTGACTCAGCTGTTACCGAACCACGGGAAGCGTTGGCGCATGCTGCACAAGGCCGCACACCTGCTCCGCCGATTGCTCGGCATTCCGCTAGACGTGGAAGGCAGAGATAACCTGCCAGGCGATCAACCCTGCATTCTTGCAGTCAACCATGCCAGTTATATCGATGGCATCTTGTTAGCGGAACTACTTCCACACTCTTTTATCATTGTCGCCAAAAGTGAATTGCGTGACCACTGGGTTCCAAGGCTGTTCATCGAAAAACTCCAGGGTGAATTTGTCGATCGTTCCGATCTGCGGGCCGGTGCCGACGATGCCCTGCGCCTCGAACAACTGGCGCAGTCAGGCAGATCACTGCTGTTCTTTCCAGAAGGTACCTTCCATGAGTATCCCGGCCTGTTGCCTTTCCACATGGGAGCCTTCATCGCTGCCAGCCGAAGCGGACTGCCGGTAATGCCAATCACCATTCGCGGCAGTCGCCAAATCATGGCCGGCCGTACCTGGTTTCCAAGGCACGGGCCAGTGAAAGTGATTGTCTCCCCCCCGATAAGTCCTGCAGGCAGCAGCTGGGGCGATGCCGTGATGTTACGAAATGCGGTACGCAAGGAGATCCTGAAACACTGTGGTGAGCCTGACCTGGCCTGACCCAGGTTGTAGAAACCATAACGGATTCATCCGGATCGGATTTTAAGAAATGTGTAATTAAGTAACTGTGCAATGAGTATTGTGGTTATGGAAGTCTTGTAAAATTGAGTGACTCTCAAGTCAATTATGGCAACACAATCAGCACGTAGTCCAGTGCCTCGTAGTTCGCGATCTGGGTCGGGCCTGCTGGTGTTACATTGACGTAGTCCGGGAAATCTTCCGGCATGACATCAAACCAGCTTGCATGAGTTCCACAAACATGGAATTCAACATCATCACTCTTTACCAATGATTCAACAAGGTGATGTGTGCCTTGTTCCTCTTCAGCTTTTTTTGAAACCATCATGAACTGCTCTGAGCCATGTGAAACGATGGCAACAGGTAACTCCGGGAAACGGACACGCAGTTCTTCAATGTTGACCCTCACCTGCGGAAGCAGTGAGCGCAGCAGCTCACTGTCACCACTTACAATCTCAATCACCACACCGGGCGGAGCTGTTTCCATGGCCAGGATTTTGTCAAAGCTGCTCGCACTGGCGAGGTGGCCAGTGAGAAACAGTGTTAGTAGCAGAATAAGGCGGTTCATAAAATGCATTCTAGCTCTATTTTGCGCAGAGAGCATGAAGATAATGGCTCAACACCAGTATCTAAAGATATGGTGCTAAATGAGTTTGGTGTGATTTAGCTATCTCCGAAATCGAAATGAATCGCCGCTTTGGGGCGTTAGCAGTTGTTCTGATAAACAACGCATTACATCAAGATTGCGAATGCTCAATGAAAATGGCGTTAATTTAGACTAGATTTGAAAGCGAGTATTGAGTTGCTCGCAATCTTTCCTCTGCATCAACGAATACTCCTCTCCACACTTCTACACTTTGCCTCGGGAAATTCCGGGGCAATTTTTTGTGTCATACCGAAACAGCACTTTCAGTTGCCGCTTTTCTCTCATGCTTACGAACGCATGGGATCGTAAGTAACTCTCCGCCATAGCTGAACTATATGTGGATGCCTGCTTTTGGTCGAAAACGAACGTCAATTGATTTAGACTCAAAGATCACTTATTTGTTGTAACACGCCAGGGAGCAGGCATGTCACTCGCAATTCTTCACAGCCGGGCTCTGTCCGGCATTCATTCCCCTGCAGTAACTGTTGAGATCCATCTTGCCAACGGCCTGCCCGCATTTAATATTGTAGGGCTGGCGGAAAAAGCCGTGCAGGAGAGTCGTGAGCGCGTGCGCGCTGCCATTATCAATTCCGGATTCGAATTTCCTGCGCGCAGGATAACGGTTAACCTTGCACCAGCCGACCTTCCCAAGGAGGGCGGACGCTTCGACCTTGCCATTGCTATTGGCATACTTTCAGCCTCGGGACAACTGGCTGATGCAAAAGTCGATGGATACGAATTCCTCGGCGAACTGGCTCTTTCAGGTGAGTTGCGTCGCATCAATGGCACTCTGCCGGCTGCACTGGCAATTACACAAGATGAACGACACCTGGTCACAGCTGCCGACTGTGCAGCTGAAGCAGCACAGGTCAGTGCTCTCAAGGTCTACGCAGCGAAACACCTTCTTGAGGTTACTGCACACCTGCTCGACGTGCAGCGGCTCACCCCATTAACAGTAAATGACGAAACCACGACTTCATCAAGCAAGCTGCATGGCGACATCTCCGATGTAATAGGGCACCAGGCAGCCAAGCGCATTCTGATGATCAGCGCTGCTGGGCAGCACTCGCTACTGATGTGCGGACCACCCGGCACGGGGAAATCGATGCTTGCCAGTCGCCTGCCCGGCCTGATGCCGCCACTGACTGAATACCAGGCACTTGAATCCGCCTCGATTCGTTCTGTTGGCGGACATCCTGTCGATCCGACAAACTGGAACCAGCGCCCTTTCAGGGCACCTCACCACTCTGCCTCTGGTGCGGCACTGGTTGGTGGCGGCAGCAATCCGAGACCGGGAGAAATCTCGCTGGCACATCACGGCGTCCTGTTTCTCGATGAGCTGCCCGAATTCAACCGCACAGTACTCGAATCGCTGAGAGAACCACTTGAAACCGGCTGCGTCACGATCTCACGCGCCAGCAGGCAGGTCGAGTTTCCGGCAAAATTCCAGCTGGTCGCCGCCATGAATCCCTGCCATTGTGGCCACCTCGGACATCCCACGCGAGCATGCAGATGCTCGTCGAGTGAGCGTATGCGCTACCAGAGGCGTCTCTCGGGCCCACTGCTGGACCGAATTGATATCCAGATCGAACTCACACCGGTAGAGAGTGACCAACTGGTAGAAAATCAGCGAAGCGGCCCCAACAGCCAAGAACTTCGTGAGGTTATTACAGATTCGTACAATTTACAGATAGAACGCCAGGGAAAAGCAAATGCGCACCTGCTCGCTGCCGAGATAAAGGAGTTCTGCAAAATTGACAGGCCACAGAAAAAGCTGCTGCAACAGGCGATCGAGACGCTCAATATTTCTCATCGGGCCTATCACCGCATCCTCAAGCTTGCACGAACCATTAGTGATCTTGATGGTGGCGAATCGATTCAGACGAAACATCTCAGTGAAGCCATCAGGCTACGTTCACTGGACAAAAACTTTTCGACTTTTCACTAATCCTGCATACACAGCCCGAACCAATAGGGATTTCCCCAATACTTATGGGAAAAGTCCCCGAATAATAACCATTTATGAAACCCGGTTTAGTGCCAAATTTACGATAACCAGCTTGACTTTGAGGCGTGTTGGGATTATTTTCCCACTTATGAACTCAGCCCTATTTAACGCCATCTACCGGCTGCTAACCCCGCTGGTACGCTTTCTGCTACGCAAAGAGGTCTCATTTGACGCCTTCAGCCAGCTGGCGAGAAAAGTCTATGTCGACATCTCAGAAGAGCGCCTGCTTGAGAGCGAGGGGAAGGCAACCACTTCCAGAATTGCGATTGTTACTGGATTAACACGCAAGGATGTGGCCAAACTGCGAACATTATCGGTCGACTCGTCAGCCATGACACCAAGGTACAACCGCTCTACCAAGGTCATCAGCGGCTGGCTTCACGATAGCGACTTCTGTGATTCACGCAAACAACCTCGTATGCTCACTCCCGAGGGCGAACACCCCTGCTTCGAATCTCTTGTATCGCGTTATAGCGGTGATATGCCCTATCGGGCAATGCTCAAGGAACTCCTGGGGACTGAAACCGTCGAACTGTCACCAACCGGGAAAGTCCGCCTGTTGAAGCGTTCGTTTATTCCGCACGATGATGAATCCGAGGGCATCAGTATTCTCGGTAATGAAACACACAACCTGATTGACACCATCGATCACAACCTCAATTCAGATAGTAAAGACGACCTGCGCTTCCAGCGTAATGTCGCCTACGACAACCTACCGGAAGAAGCACTTCCAGAATTCAAAGCCTTTGTCGAGGAAAACGGGCAACGCCTGATAGACCAGTTCAACCGCAAGTTGGCTGCTGAAGACCGTGATGTGACAGGGGATACAAAAGGAACCGGCCGCATGAAGGCCGGAGTCGGCATCTACTACTTTGAAGAACCTGTAGGTGAAGAAACCGCAAAGGACAACAACGGTAAAGAATCATGAAACAGTTACTCAAGCACCTTTTGCCAATCATTCTTATGGCCTCACTTTCCTCATGCGGAGGGGGTGGAACGATCGCCTCCGGTGGCAGTGGAGGAACAGGTATTTCAACCGGTTCAATTGGGGGATTTGGCAGTATTTTTGTCAATGGGATTGAGTTCGACATCAGCGGCGCGACACTGTTTCGCGACGGGATACAGATATTTAACGATAATGACTTCGAACTTGGTGAGGTCGTTACCATCGAGGGCAGCATTGATTCAGCAAGCGGCACCGGTGTCGCCACATCAGTGACCTATGACGAAATCCTGGTTGGCCCCGTCACCACGGCGCAGGGTGCTGATCCGGATGTCCAGCCGATAGAGGTTCTCGGTCAAACGATCCGTATCCTGCCATCAACTGTATTAAGCGCAGATATTGCCACAATGACCCAGGGGGTTTTTGTCGAGATATCCGGTTACTACAATGCTGACCAGGAGATTGTCGCTACATCGATCAAGGTTGTTGGCGCCACGACTATTGAAGCCAAGCTTTTTGTGGACGGTGTCGACTTGACCACTTCCCCTGATGAGTTTGATTCTAATGATCTGACAGTCTTGCTTGCCGACCTGAGCCACGTTACTCCCGCTGACATGGTCCAGGTAACAGCTGCCAGCAATGCTCTCGCCGGAACAACCCTGACCGCCAGCAGTGTCACTGTCATCGTGTCGAGTAGTCCGGCACAGGGCACAGAAATCGAGCTTGAAGGCATCATTACGAGTTTCATCTCGCCAAGCCACTTTTTTGTTAACGGTGTCGAGGTCACAACTGACGGCGGGACGATAATTGAGAACCCGGCAGGTATCCCGATTGCCCTGAATGTCAGGGTAGAGGTTGAGGGTGTGATCAACAGCAGTGGTGTATTACCTGCGGACGTGCTGGAAGTCGAGGATGACTCCGAAGATATTGAACTGGAAGTTTTTGGCCAGATCGGCGCCAAGATTGATCCTGACACACTCGTAGTTCAAGGCACGAATTACGTTATTGTCCTCGGCTCCGATCTACACGGCAGCAGCTATGCTTCATTAAACATTGGTGACTGGGTCCATATCCATGCGGAAGAAGTCTCAGGTGAATACATCATTGAAGAGCTGGAACTCAAGGCTGCACCTGGCGGACCCGAGGAAGGCGAGATCGAAGGAACAGTGACTGATTTCAATGAAGTCGCCGGATGGCTCGTTGTCAATGGCACAACCATTAACACTGATAGCGGCACAGTTTTCCGTGGTCCCAACGAAAATGTGATTCCATCAGCCTCCTTTTTCGACTCCATCGCCATCGGCTCAACTGAGGTTCACGCGATTGGAGCCTATACCGGTGGTGTATTCGAGGCAGATGACATCAGGATTGATGACTAACAGGCTATAGAGATTGTGAACAAGAGGCCGGTTGCACTCACCTTCTACAAATTACTCACAGCGCTTCTTCTCCTGTGTAGTAGCACATACTTGACTGCTAGCGGTGGGAGTGGAGGTACTGGCATTGCGACCGGAACAATCAGTGGCTTTGGCAGTATTTTTGTCAATGGAATCGAGTACGACATTCGTGGCGCCAATCTTGTCTGTAATGGCATACAGTGCAGCGAATCTGACTTCAAGCTCGGAGAAATCGTCACGATTGAAGGAGTAGTAGACCATGACAAACGCACGGGCATTGCCACAAGCGTTATTTATACGAACATCCTGAACGGACCGGTTACCGAGACGTCCAATCAGAACCGCATCAAGGTGCTTGGACAAACAGTCACCACAACCCGCAGTACCGTATTAGAGGACATCATTACACTCAATGAGTTGCAACCAGGTCACATTGTCGAGGTCTCTGGCTTCCATGATGCGGATGGCAATATTGTTGCAACTCGCATGACACGCTTGTCCAACACCTTCAAGACAGGTCTCAGTATCATTGAAGCAAGAGTTCTTATCGAGAAAACCAACTCTCAGGCCAAGCCGGTCTCATTGGTCGCAGGAGACCTGACGATACGCATTGGGCAAAATACTCCCATTCCTGCACCCGGGGATTTTGTGCATGTGAAATCAACAGAAATACCGCTCAACTTGCAACTGCATGCCAGCGAATTATCTGTCATTCAAAGGCAATCGTACCCGGCAGGAACACGACTCAATATCGAGGGCATTGTCACAGCCTTAAACTCTGAGAGTCGATTTATAGTTAATGGTATTGAAATTCAGACTAACGACCATACCCGGCTGGAAAACCCTACTGGCAATGGAATAGCACTCAATCGCAAACTTGAGGCAGATGGTGTTATCAACAGTAAAGGGGTTTTGGTAGCCAGCAGCATCGAAATTGCAGGTGATCACACCAGCTCAGAATTCAATGGCAATATCCAGAAGATCGATCATGCATCAAAGCAAGTCCAGCTGTTTGATCGTACCTTTCCGATTAGTGAATCTACACAGTTACACGACAGCAAATCAGGCCTTCTCGATTTCACGCAGTTAAAAACCGGTGACTGGGTAGAAATATATTTCACCGAGTCCGATGGCAATATCAATGTCGAATTACTCGAACGTAAGGATGCAGAAACTGATGAAATCGAAGGCCCGGTCACTGCAATCAATTCAAAAGATTCATCGCTGGTCATGTTAGGAAAAACTATTGTAACCAACGACAACACACGCTTCACAGGCCCTAACGGTAATCGAATTAATGCAGATGCTTTCTTCAGATCGATTGCTCTTAAAACAACCATGATCGACGCCAAGGGAATCTATAACCCATCTTCGAAAAAATTTGAGGCTCACTCTCTACACGTAGAAGACTAACAGCAAAAATTGATTTGACACCGTCTTATTTTTGGGAAATAGTTCCCAATTATTAAAGCAAGGCACCTTTGTGCCTGGCTATTGATGAAAAATTGACCCTGCCTGAAGCAGGAATTCACTCAGCACGAGGACGGAATATGAAATCAGTGAAAAAAAACCTGCTAGCGGCTTCAATCAGCGCCCTGCTTACAGCGTGTGGCGGTGGCGGGGGTGGCGGCACAACCACCCCACCAGCACCATCTACATCATTCACCCTTAGCGGTACTGTTCCTGGCACTCTCATCGAGGCCTTCTGCGATGATGGCAGTTACTACAGCACCACTTCTGATGACAGTGTGCCAGGCTCTGATCACCCATTCGAACTCGAGCTTCCGAATAACCTGGTCTGCCGACTGGTAATGACAACCAATGAGTCGACAGCCAATCCGGTCATCACACAGATTGGCTTCGTCGATACAGGTGCCTCTGAAGAAAGCATTGCTTTCACTTCAGATACTGATGTGGATCTCGGGCATATTGACCTCGAAATGAATCCGGATCCGGGATGCCCTGGTGCAGGTACCTATGACGCCAACTGTGATGGTGTTCTTGATACCCCGCTTGAAATTGAAGTCGAGTCAACTGAAATCGAGGTTGTGGAATTGGTCAGTGACCCAATGGATACGGATCGTGACGGCATTATCAATGCTTATGAAGATGATGATGGTGATGGCGAACCCAATGCACTTGACGAAGATGATGACGGTGACGGTATCAATGACATCGATGATCATGACAGCAATGATAACGACGGTGATGGAATCGACAATGAAAATGATGTCGATGATGACAACGATGGTGAAAATGATGACGTCGATGATGACGACGACGGCGACGGCATCGATGACGATCTGGATGATGATGACGACAATGATGGTGAGGATGACGACGAAGAGAGCGAAGGCGGAACCGGCAATCACACCACTCCCTCAGGTGATGACCCGACAGCCGGGCGTCTCCTGGCAGCAACCCAGTGTACCCAGTGTCATGGCACTGACGGCTATTCTGTAACCGAAATTGAAGGCCTTGCCGGTGATTCTGCAAGTGAACTGACAGACGAGACCTGCGGAGAATCAGACGAGCCGGAAGAGATCATGGGATTCCATGGCGGAGCCTATTGCAGCAGCTCGGCAGCCTCTTCTGCATCTCAGGAACTTGAAGATATTGCAGACTATCTATCGGGAAGGTGATTGATGAAACGATTTACATATACAACAGAACAAAACCGTTTTATCCCGGAACTGAATTCAGGAGTACAAGATTATGACTAACCATTCACGCCGCAATTTCCTCAAGGGCGCGGCCACAGCGACCGCACTCTCAGCTCTGCCTTTGACGGCAAAGGCAACCACTGGTCTCAACGGTAAAAATGTCATCGTAATCGGCGGCGGCTTCGCCGGTGCAACGGCAGCCAAGTATATACGCCACTGGTCTGATGCCAACGTAACACTGATCGAACCCAATGTTGAATACAACTCATGCATACTCAGCGGACTGGTCGTGACAGGTGAGCGCACTCTCGACCAGATCTCATTCGACTACAACACGCTGCAGAGCAAATATGGCGTCAACGTGATTGCAGATACAGTAAACAGTATTGACTCAGGAAATCAAACAGTCACACGCTCAGGATCGGCGACGCCCCTGCCGTATGACAAGCTGGTGCTGGCGCCCGGAATTGAATTCATCGATCCGGGGCTGACAGGAGGCGCGGGGCAATTCAGCAATTTTGAGGTACTTCAAAACGAATGCCCGCACGCATGGAAAGCCGGGGCCCAAACGACAGAACTTAAAAACCAGGTCGATGCATTACAACAAGCAGGCAGCGGAACTCTTGTTATCCGCGTTCCCAAAAAACCTTTCAGGTGCCCACCCGGGCCATATGAGCGTGCCTGCACCATTGCTGATTACCTCGGTCCAAATTTTGACGTCAAAATAGTTGATCCGGATGACTCTCTCAACACGATAGGTGTTTTGACCAATGTTTTTGCCGGCCTGTTCGGTTCAGGAAACCTGTACCCAAATATTGAACACATTGCCGGGGAAGACGTTACAAACATCACAAGTGGAAAAGTGGTCACAGTATCAAACTATGGTGATATCGCGGCCCAGGTTGTTAATTTCATCCCTGACCAACGGGCACCAGCTATCGTACGCGATACAGTTGGTGGAACCTGGGGAGCAGTCGATCCGGTCAGCTATGAATCCACAACAACTGCAAATATACACATCATTGGTGATTCACAGGCGACCAGTCAGCCAAAAGCGGGACATATCGCCAACTCCGAGGCGAAAGTGTGTGCAGATGCGATTGTCAGAAGCCTGATGCCTGCACCTATGCTTCCATATGCTTATCCAATGACCAACTCGGCTTGTTTTACTCCGATCAATTCTAATGAAGCTGCCTGGATCAGTGCCGTTTACAAATACGACGGTTCGGCAATCGTAACCGAGAAGGTCGGGAATTCACCTACCTATAATGAAGAAAACCATGAAGTGATGTTCGACTGGGCGAACAATCTCTTCTCCGATACGTTCGGTTAAATCAAAAAGAGCTCAGATGCGGGGTCAGGAATCGCGTTTCCTGACCCCGTTTTTTATTGCTAATAACGCGACAACCACTCCAAGCAATGTGGAGCAATCGAGTTAAAAGGACTAGAATAGACGGATTATTGAATCCGGAGTCACTCCATTGCGCATGTCGCCAGAAGCCTTTCGCGGCTGGAAAAACAGATGCATCACCCTGCTGGGCATGTCGGGTGTCGGCAAAACCTATCTCTCGACCCTGATGAGGGAGCACGACTGGTTTCACTATTCTGGTGATTACCGCATCGGCACACGCTATCTTGACGAGGCAATTCTCGACCTGATCAAGGAAGAGGCGATGCAGATACCTTTTCTGCGCAACCTTCTGCGTAACGACTGGATCGATATCCATAACAACATCAAGATCGACAACCTTGGTCCTGTACTCGCTTATGTTGGCAAACTCGGCAATCCTGAATTAGGTGGTGTACCACTGGATGAGTTCCAGAGTCGCCAGGCCTGTTACAGGGAGGGTGAGATTGCTGCCATGAATGATCTGCCAGCGTTCATTCACAAGGCGCGTGAGATCTACGACTACCCACACCTGATCAATGATGTTGGCGGTAGCCTGTGTGAGCTTGAAGAACCGTCAGTCATCGATTTGTTGGCTGATAACAGCCTCATTCTCTATATCAAGGTGACCAATGACGAGGAGGAGCAGAAACTGATAGCACGTGCCCAGTCTGCCCCCAAGCCTCTCTACTATCGACCCGAGTTCCTCGATAAGCAACTGACAGTCTATCTTGAAGAGAACAACCTGGAATATGCTGCACAGATGGATCCCGATGATTTCACCCGCTGGGTGTTTCCGCGCCTGTTCCGCTCACGTGTACCCCGCTACGAGGCGATTGCAGAGCAGTACGGCTATACTGTCTCAAGTGAAGAAGTTGCCGCGGTACGCAACGAAAATGACTTCATGGATCTGGTCTCAACTGCAATTGAACGCTCTGGAAAGGATTAACCCATGCCACTGGTAGCACACAGCAAACTGCCGACTTTCGATCGCATGAAACATGAGGGGCATGACGTGCTGGAGGAAGAGCGCGCCAGCCACCAGGATATCCGCGAACTTCACATTGGCCTGCTTAACATGATGCCGGATGCCGCGCTGTCAGCGACAGAACGTCAATTCTTCCGTCTAGTCGGCAGCGCCAACCTGATTGCCCAGTTTCATATGCATGTCTTCACACTTGATGAACTGCCTCGCAGTGAACAGGCACGCGAATATATCGATAACTATTACGAAACATTCGATGACATCAAGCGTGACGGACTTGACGCATTAATCATCACCGGCGCGAATGTGACCCACCCGAATCTCTCCTCTGAGCCATTTTGGGAACCGCTTGCCGACGTTATGGCCTGGGCGCATGAAAATGTCACCTCGGTACTCTGTTCATGCCTGGCAACACATGCTCTACTGGAACATCACTATGGCATCAAGCGCAACCCGATGGAATTCAAGCGCTGGGGTATTTTTGACCACAAGGTCAGCATGCCTGAGCATCCACTGGTTGAAAACATCAACACCCGCTTTGATGTGCCCCATTCACGCTTCAACCAGGTAACACGTCAACAACTCGAAGAGAAAGGTGTTGTCGTTCTTGCCGAGGGTGAAGAGGCCGGCGTGCACCTTGCCGTGAGTCCTGATCTGTTCCGCACTGTATTTTTCCAGGGCCATCCTGAGTATGACTCCAACAGCCTATTGAAAGAGTACAAGCGTGAGGTTCTCCTCTGGTTCGATGATCAACGAGACGGCCATCCGCCTTTTCCTGACAACTATTTAACACCCCAGGCAAAAGCGATACTTGGTGAATATCGAAGTGAATTGATTGCCAGCCGAGAGACTGGCATCGAACCACCGGAATTCCCGGAGAAGTTGCTCATGACCCTGATCGACAATACATGGCGTGATACTGCAAAAGCTGTTGTCAGTAACTGGCTTGGTCACGTCTACCAGATTACCAACAGCCGTCGTGAACTGCCGTTTATGGATGGCATCGACCCGCAGGACCCGCTCGGACTGAAATCGTAATTCAATGATCAGTTTTGATGATGTCGCCCTGCGACGCGGCACACGACTGTTGTTCGAAGGTGCGAGCTTCCGTATTCACCCCGGGCAAAAAGTTGCCCTCACGGGACGTAATGGTACCGGCAAGTCGAGCCTCTTCAGCATGCTGCTCAGAGAGCTCGAGACAGACAATGGAACACTGCAACTGCCTGACAGCTGGGTGATTGCACACGTCGCACAACAGACACCCGACTCTGACCGCAGTGCCCTCGACTTCACCCTCGATGGCGATACCGAACTGCGTGAACTGCAAAACGCCATTGAGCAGGAGAAGGATGGCCACCGCCACGCTGAACTGCTGGCGCGTTATGAAGTCATCGACGGCTACTGCGCCGAGTCACGTGCAGCGCAACTTCTCAACGGCCTGGGGTTTTCACCGGAACAGGTCATGCAGCCCGTTAACAGCTTCTCCGGCGGCTGGCGCATGCGCCTCAACCTTGCTCAGGCCCTGATGTGCCGTTCCGACCTGCTGCTGCTCGACGAGCCCACCAACCATCTTGATCTCGATGCGGTGATCTGGCTGGAGCAATACCTGCGCGACTACCAGGGCACCCTGCTTCTGATCTCGCACGACAGGGACTTTCTCGACCAGGTTGCTACTCACGTGCTGCATATCGAACAGCAGGGTGTGGTGCTCTACAAGGGCAATTACTCCACCTTCGAAGTCACACGTAGCGAACGCCTTGCACAGCAGCAGGCTGCACACGAAAAGCAGCAGGCCGAGATCAAGCACATGCGCCAGTTTGTCGAACGTTTTCGCGCCAAGGCGACCAAGGCGAAACAGGCCCAGTCACGTCTCAAGGCGCTTGAGCGTATGACTCTCATCAGCTCTGCCCACGTTGACTCGCCATTCCACTTCAGTTTTGCCGAACCCGAAAAACAGCCGAATCCGTTGCTCCGGCTCGAGCAGTGCTCTGCAGGTTATGGTGACAAGGAGATCCTCACCACGATCAACCTGGAAATCCAGCAACAGCAACGTATCGGCCTGTTGGGCCCAAACGGTGCGGGCAAATCAACCCTGATCAAGCTGATCGCCGGTACGCTCGCCCAGACCAGAGGCAAGCGCACGCTCGCGCAAGATTGCAAGATTGGTTACTTTGCCCAGCACCAACTCGAGCAACTGCATCCGCAACACTCCCCTTTTGACCATCTGCGCCAGCTCGACGCTGCCATCAGTGACCAACGCGCGCGCGATTTTCTTGGTGGATTCGGTTTCAACGGTGATCGTGTGTACGAGAAGGTTGCACCCTTTTCCGGCGGTGAGAAAGCACGCCTCGCGCTCGCCCTGATCGTCTATCAGAAACCTAACCTGCTGTTACTCGATGAGCCGACCAACCATCTCGATATCGAGATGCGCCATGCACTCGCGCAGGCATTGCAGGAGTTCAAGGGAGCCATGCTGATCGTCTCGCATGACCGCTTTCTGATGCGCGCCACCTGTGACCAGCTGCTGCTTGTTGATGCCGGTTCGGTAGCACCATTTGACGATGACCTGGATCATTACCCTGCATGGATTGCAGCGAGGTTACAGGAGCAGTCTGCTCCAGAGTCAAACAGGAGCAACGCGTCACAGGCACAAGATCGCAAAGATAAAAAACGCAAAGAGGCTGAGCAGAGAAAGAGACTGGCCCCGCTGAAAAAACTGATCAGCCAGCTTGAGAAGCAGCTTGATGATCTCAACCGACAGAAATCAGCAATTGAAGAGCAGATGGCAGAACCGGGAATCTACGACGAAGAGAATAAAGAGCGTCTCAAGCAGCTGATTGCCGACAACAGTAGCATCGAGCAGCAGATTGCTACTGCCGAGGAGAGCTGGATGGAGAAACTTGAGGAACTCGAGGCAGAAACAGCAAGTCAATCAGCATGACACTCACGGCAATTGTCATGCGTTTCGTGTGCTTGAACACAGATCGCAATTTGCTAGGCTCATCTCATTAACAGAGCAACTGAACGGGTAAAACAATGAAAAAATGGGAATGTGAGATCTGTGGTTTCGTCTACGACGAGGCCCTCGGCCTGCCTGAAGAGGGTATTCCGCCAGGTACTTCCTGGGATGCTGTCCCGGAAAGCTGGCAATGCCCGGACTGCGGTGAGTCCAAGGCTGAATTCTCCATGGTTGAAATCGGTTGATGCATTACTGATGGGCCGTTACCGCGCACCTGCTGCGGAAAAATCCCCCTATATCACGCGCGAGGGCTACCTGCGTCTGCAACAGGAGGAGAAGGCGATCTGGAAGCGACGCCGCGAGGTCACTGTCGCGCTTACAGCTGCAGCCGCTGAAGGCGACCGCTCGGAGAATGCAGAGTATATTTACCGAAAGAAAGAGTTGAGAGAAATCGATCGCCGCATTCGCTACCTGCAAAAACGCATGCCCGACCTGAAGGTCATTGACCTGGTTCCCGATGACCCCGAGGCGATCTTTTTCGGCGCATGGGTCACACTCGAAGACAGCGATGGCAATGAATCAAATTATCGTATCGTCGGCCCGGACGAATTTGATGTGGAACCCGGCTATATCAGCATGGACTCTCCCATGGCCAAAGCGCTCTTCAAGCACAGCATTGATGACGAGGTGACGGTGCAGACACCGGCTGGCAATCAGCTCTACCTGGTCACGGATGTGCGCTATGACAGCACCTCGAACTGAATCCGCCGCCTTGACACCTCGCTGTTGCGCAGACGCCTGATTCTTGCACTGAGACGCTCTCCTCGATCCAGCATACCGGCAAGCCTGCCATTCTCACCTCTCGGTACATAACCGAGTTTGTCATTCCTGAAATAGATGGCAACAGCCGCAGGATCAAAAGGGTTTTGCGGTTCACGCACCAGTTTCAGCTCTTCACCCTCACGCAGGAAGCTCCACACCCCAATTGCCCTGTGGTGATAAAAACCGGCGACGGACGAAATCTGCAGACTCGATTGCAGGCGTGACTTCATCCTGGTTCCCGAATGAAACAGCTGTTTTCTGATTAATTCAAAATGTCTGATTTGCATGATTTCCTCCCGTTTGCAGTGAGTATCGGTCAGGAGGTGGCTCAATGTATGAGCCCGGGGAAAATCTTTTCGGCTAGCTTGCCGGGAAAGGTGGATTATTTCTCATTTTCCTTTTCGGCTTTTTTGACTTCGCGTTCGATCAGGTGCGTCACCCAGTTGGAAAGAGTGCGCCCATCATCCTGTGCAATAGCCTTCGCCCGTTTCTTCAAATCGGGGTCGATTCGTAAATTCAATACCTTAGTCTTGGACATGTGTATACAAAGTGTTGACGTTGAAAGTAATTCGTGTATACTTCATTTTAACACAAGCCAATCGGCGAGAGTAATCCATGTGGGTTTCTCTGATACCGGAGATAGAAAATGGACTATATGTCGGCAAAATCTGAACTCGAGCATCGCGTTCCGGCAATTGACTGGAAAGCCGTTGCGATCGAAGTAGCGCTGATGGGCTCTGCTCTCGTAATCATGATGCAGTTCTAGTAACGCTCAGAATAATCCCCTGAAAAACTGAAAGCCCGGAAATCGATTTCCGGGCTTTTTTACGTCTGACACCTGTCAATCAAGCACTTACCTGAGGCCCCGCTCAAGCTCCCTGGCCTCCCTCTCAAGACGGGCCGCTTCCTCACGCATCCTGCGGATATCCTCCAGCCGTTGATCGCGCTCGTTATGACTTTCCCTGTACCAAAGGCCGTTATCAGCAGATTCTCCTTCAGCGCCGGGAACCGTTTCCACCTCGATACCATCAATTGTTTTTGGTACCACGGGGCGTACCCAGGATGGACTGACTTCCGGTTTATCCAGCCGCTCTGCCACGACATCCCAGTGAGTCACGACACGCTGTAAACCCTTATCGGTCAGACTCACATCACGTACCTGGCCGACGCCATTAACAATCACGTCAACCCTGTACTTTCCCTGTGGCAGACGGGCCAGAAGGACCGGGCCATCCATCACCACATCAAGTACAACTGTCCCGCCGGCTGTGGCCACCCTGGCCCTGGCCATGGATATGAAGCTTCCTTTTTTTGAAGCTGTGAGAATTTCCAGGTTGTATTGCTGGCGTACCTCTTTCGATTCGAGATATTCCTGTTCAGACGCACCGATTCCTCCGGTGAGGTAGGTGGTGTCATGGTAGAACTGCTGGCGCACCGGCGCCCAGAATTCGGCAATTGCGGGAGTGAACAGCATTAACAGAAACAAAAGAGCTGAAATTCGTATTGCTGCCATTTTCATTACGACCCTCCGTAAAGTATCTACTTTCCTACAAATAATTATATGCCCTGCCAAAACTTCTGTTACTGATATTGCGCAAGCGCATCATGCAGACGCCGGGAGACCAGCTGCCGCAAGCTTTCAGGCGCTATCACCTCGACATTGCTGCCGTAGCGCAGAATATCCATGACCAGTTCGGTGGGATTGGCATAGGGAATGCGCATCTGGTATTTTCCGCTATCGAGCCATTCACCCTGCTGCTGTGCATGCCACGCCTCATTTGCGACCCACCGCGCGCTCTCGGCCGAAAAGTGCAACACCGCCTCATCTGTCGCCTCGCCGGAAAAAATGCCATAGGCAGAGGTAAAATGTGTTTTGAGCTCCTTCTCCCCAACATCATCGGCTGCAGTCTCCAGCTGACGCGCAGACTCGATCGCATCGAGCGAAAAGGTACGCAGTGCATCTCGCGTATGGCACCAGGCATCCAGGTACCAGTTATCACGATAGTGAACCAGGCGCTGCGGTGAGATACGTCTGCGTGAGGAGGTATCACTGGAACGGGCATAGTAGTCGATTTCGAGTTGCCTGCGTTGCGCGGTGGCACCGGCAATCAGCTGAAACCACTCACTTCCGGGACGCGAGGCGAGGTGCAGGATACGGATACGGCCGCTGAGATCGCCTGACTCTCCCTGTTGCAGCTGCAACAAATCGTCAATTCTCTCTCTGAGCGGTGCCAGCTGACGCTCAAACAGACCGGGCTGCACATCCTGCAGCAACTGTTGCACTGTCAACAGCGCCTGCAGTTCGGAGGCGTTGAACCAGATACCGGGCAGTTCGTACATGACTTCGCCCGACTCATTGCCGGTTTCATAATAGTAACCATTGAGCTTGCGGTCATAGGCAATCGGAGCATTGAGATAGAGACGCATCGACTCGATGATGCGTTTTACAGTCGCACGCGAACACTCAAGCTCATCTTCGAGGCGTTTACGTGAAACCGGATAGCGCGAGGCGCTGAGAATCTTGTGCAGATCGTAGATTCTGTCGAATCGATCCATGCGGGAAGCCCAGGAACTACTGCTTTGTGCTCTCCTGGAGCACTTTTTCAGCCTGTTCCGGATCCATGCTCCAGAGACGTTCAAGCTGGTAGAAGTCCCTGACACGCGGGTGCATGATGTGCACGACCACGCCGTTCAGGTCGACCAGAGCCCATTCGCCGTCAGTTACACCCTCGGTTCCGATTGGTGCCTCACCCGCCTGCTTTGATTTGAAAACCACCGCTTCCGCGATCGATTTGACGTGTCGGTCCGACGTGCCGCTGGCAATGATCATGAAATCGGTAATGCTGGTTTTTCCACGTACATCAATCACATTGACATCCATCGCCTTCATATCATCAAGAATGGCAATTGTCTGATCTCGGAGTTGTTCTGCTTGCATCTGGGTTTCCAAAGTCTGGTTATGCGTCATTTTAGCCGGAATGGCCTGCGCCTGCATCTTTCGTGTAAAGCTGAAGTCGCCCAATGATCGTTGCCACAGCATCCGGCACCAGGCAACTGATGTCCTGATCCGCTGCACAGAGCTCACGGATTGCGGTTGCACTGATATCGAGCTGGGTTACCTGCTGGAAATAAATCCTCCCCGCAAGAGCATCGTGCAACTCACGTGGCGAGTCAGCCTGCCGTTCATTTATCAGCGCCTGCAACTGTGAATCGAACTGATGTTCACCGGGACGCTGCATCACAACCAGGTGTGCCAGTTCGAGAATATCCAGCGGCCTGTGCCAGGAGAGAAAACCGCGGAAAGCGTCTTCACCAAGTAGCAATACCAGCGGTTCGTCTGGCAACTGTTGTCGAAACGAGGTGAGGGTGTCATAGCTGTAGGAGGGGCCATCGCGATGCAGTTCACGGTCATCGACACAGACACCGCTGCGTCGTCCAAGCGCTGCCCTGACGAGCGCACAACGCAGTTCAGGCGATACTTCCGGCTGATCCCGGTGTGGCGCATCCCGGAGCGGAACAAAATGCATCTGTTCGATGCCCAGTTCCTCCTGCACCTCAAACGCAGGGCGCAGGTGTCCATAATGAACCGGATCGAAGGTGCCGCCGAAAATACCGATCATCAACAACCTGACCGGTATTCACAAGGGCAAGAATCAGGTGCGAATATGACCATCGCCCAGGACAATAAACTTGACCGAGGTGAGCCCCTCGAGACCAACCGGACCACGTGCATGAAACTTGTCGGTCGAGATACCAATCTCGGCACCAAGTCCGTACTCGAATCCGTCGGCAAAACGCGTCGAGGCGTTAACCATAACGCTGCTTGAATCCACCTCTGTCAGGAATCGACGAGCACGAGTAAAGTTCTCGGTAACAATCGACTCTGTATGACCGGAACCATGGCGGGCAATGTGCTCCATCGCCCCAGCCAGATCAGCAACAATACGAACGGAGAGGATCGGAGCAAGATACTCTTCATCCCAGTCCTCTTCAGTAGCAGGGTTACAGTCGATCAGGGCGGCTATTTTTTCACAACCGCGCAGCTCCACACCCTTGTCTGCATAAGCTGCAGCAAGTTCAGGCAGTATTTCTGCGGCGACATTCTCCGCCACCAGCAGCGTCTCCATGGTATTGCAAGTGCCGTAACGCTGGGTCTTTGCATTCACTGCAATTGCAAACGCTTTATCATGATCAGCCTGGTCATCTATGTAGACATGGCAGACACCATGAAGGTGTTTGATCACGGGAACACGTGCGTCTGCCGAGATACGTTCGATCAGCCCCTTACCGCCGCGTGGAATAATCACGTCTATCGACTCCGGCATGGTGATCATTGCGCCAACCGCAGTGCGGTCAGTGGTCTCGACAACCTGTACGGCATCACCAGGCAACCCTGTCTTTTCAAGGCCGACGCGTATGGATGCAGCAATCGCCTGGTTTGACCAGAAGGCCTCAGATCCACCACGCAGCACGGTCGCATTACCCGATTTGAGGCACAGTGCAGCTGCATCTGCTGTCACATTCGGGCGTGACTCGTAGATGATACCGACAACACCGAGCGGCACACGCATGCGCCCCACCTGGATGCCGCTGGGCATGTAATTCATATCAAAAATTTCACCGATCGGATCAGGCAGTGAGGCAATCTGCTGCAGCCCCTCGATCATGGTGTCAATACGATCAGCTGTCAGTTCAAGGCGGTCAAGCAGTGCATCATCGAGTCCCTTGGCGCGCCCTGCCTCGAGGTCCTTGCGGTTCTCCCGCATGAGAATGTCGCGGTTCACATCAAGATCTTCGGCAATCGCAAGCAAGGCGGCATCCTTGAGGCCGGTACTGGTCGCGGCGAGCTGACGGGAAGCAGCACGCGCACGAGTGCCGACCTCCTGCATGTAGGAAGCGATATTGGTAATCTCTTTTTTAGCTTCTTGGGTCATAACGGCCAGGTAAAAAACAACCGGTGTAAAAAAGCTATTTTATCACACTAACTGACGGCCTCGAGGGAATAGCCGGCAATTCCGGCAAGCAGCGATTCGGTGAGTACCCACTGATCCTCGGCACCACCCTTGATTGCATTATCAATTCTTGCCACCAGCGACAGCAGTTGCTGCCACTCGGCAAGCGTATGTTTACGCATCGCATGACCAAGCAGGGCTCGACGCTGCTCCCACACACGATGCCTGTTAAAAACTGTGTCAGGTGATCCACCAGCTGCAGCATTCGTCGCCAGTTCAACCAGCAGTCGAATATCGCGTGCCAGAGCCCATAACAGAACCGGCATGGCGACACCCTCGGCACGCAGCACTGTCAGCATGTGCAGTGCGTGTCCACCCTGCCCTGCCAGTGCAGTATCGACCATTTCAAACGGCGTGTATCGGGAGTTACCGGAAACAGCACTGGCGACGCGTTCGACGCTGACTTTGCCCTCGCCGTGAATGAGACGCAGCTTTTCCAGTTCCTGTGAAGCGGCAAGAAGGTTGCCTTCAGTATGCTGGACCAGCAGTTGCAGGGCAATGTCGTCAAGCTGCAGACCAGACATCTGTGCCCTGTGCTTCATCCACTGCTGCAGTGAGCGGCCAGTGACAGGCCATACCTGCACAACCACACCAGCCTTGTCGATTGCCTTGAACCACTTGGTATTTCTTTGTGAGGCTTCGAGTTTTGACAGCACCAGCAACAGCAACGTATCGGGCGGCGGATTTGCCAGCCACTCGGCCAGCGCAGCACTTCCGTCACGGCCCGGCTTGCCGCTCGGAATGCGTACCTCAAGAATACGTCTCTCGGCAAACAGCGACATGGAACTGCCTTCAGCAAGCAGGGTATCCCAGTCGAATCCCCGCTTCACCTCGAACAGGGTGCGTTCAGTGTAACCCGCCTCGCGTGCGATATTGCGCACGGAATCTGCCGCCTCAAGCAGTTGCAGGGGCTCATCCCCGCACAGCAGGTAAACAGGTGCAAGCTGCTTGCGCAGGTGGGAATCCAGTGCTTCCGGTTTCAGCTTCACTTCAGAGCCTGCAGTTCAAACTGAAGGATCAGTTTGAACCGGTACGCATGGCATAGTGAATCGTGCGCATGATTTTCTGTGCCAGCAGTTGCTGCATCTCACGTTCCTTCTCTTCGCGTGCACGCTCACTGGAGAGCTGTTTTGTATCCAGTGCATAGCGATAGTGATCTACGGCCACCTTGCGCTCGGAAACCAGGGTCGCTCCTGTGCGGTCATATAGCGACATATTAGCACTCTCGGCCAGCAAGTACTCAACACCCTTGCCTTTGCTATTGATTGCTGTCAGCTTGTCGGACGACTTGACCTGGTTCAGTTTCAGAACAGTTGCTGTATCATCCTTCGAGCTGGTCACGCGGATACCGCTGGCACTCAGCTGGTATTCAAGCTGGCGATAGAGGTCACTGTACTGGTTGATACCCGTCACCAGGACAGGACTGATTGATGCAGGTAGAGGTTCGCTGCCACGCAACTGAAATCCGGCGCACCCAGTCAGCAGGGCCGCGATCAGCAATAGCAGTATTGGACGAATATTCACATCGATATCCTTCAAGGTGCTTGGCCTTGGTTATTGTGGTGCGACGATGTTGACCAACTTGCCAGGGATAACAATCACCTTGCGTACTGTCGCATCACCGATAAATTTCTGTACGTTCTGATTATCCAGTGCTTCTTTCTCGACTGCCTCTTTGTCGGCATCAGCTGGCACCTGTACTTTTGCACGCACCTTGCCGTTAACCTGAACAACATATTCTATATTCTCCTGCTGCAGAGCGGATTCATCAACCTCGGGGAATCCGGCAGAGAGAATATCCTCACCAAAACCCAGCTCACTCCACAGGTGATGGGTGACATGTGGGGCAATCGGCGCGAGCAGTCTCAGTATGATACTGACTCCTTCGCTCAGCAAGGCGCTGTTGTCGACCTTGTTGAGGACATTGACCATGGTCATGCAGGCGGAAACAACCGTATTGAACTGCTTGCGTTCATAATCGTACAGCGCTTTCTTCAACGCAGTGTGAATTTCCCTGCGCGCGGCGACACTCTTTTCGTCGGCATCGTCAAACTTCGCATCTGCTTCCTTGATAGCATCAGCATGGCCTGTTGCTAGTGTCCACAGGCGACGCACGAAACGGTGTGCACCCTCAACACCCTCGTCTGACCACTCCAGCGACTGGTCCGGCGGGGCGGTGAACATAGTGTAGAGACGCACGGTATCTGCACCGTAACGGTCAATCAGATCTTGTGGATCGACACCATTGTTCTTCGATTTGGACATTTTCTCGATACCGCCGAACAAAACCGGCTCACCATCAGATTTCAGCGCGGCAGATACCACCTTGCCCTTGTCGTCGCGTTCGATTTCAATATCGGCCGGGTTGTACCACTCTTTCGAGCCGTCGGCATTGTCACGATACCAGGTCTCCGCGATTACCATGCCCTGCGTCAGCAGGTTGGTGAAGGGCTCGTCATTCTCAATCAGCCCCTCGTCACGCATCAGCTTGTTGAAAAAACGGGCGTACAGAAGGTGCAGAACGGCATGTTCAATACCGCCAACATATTGATCAACGGGAAGCCAGTATTTTGCCCGTTCATCAAGCATTGCCGTGTCGCAGCCCGGTGAGCAGTAACGTGCGTAGTACCAGCTTGATTCAAAGAAGGTATCGAATGTATCTGTTTCGCGCTCCTCGCCATCTGAAAGTTGATAGAACTCCGGCATGCGCTTCAGTGGCGAGCCCGAGCCATCAACGATGACATCCTCGGGCAACTCCACGGGAAATTCGTCAGCCGGACGGTTGGAACCGTCGGCTGCATGAATGACAGGAATCGGACAACCCCAGTAACGCTGGCGCGAAACGCCCCAGTCACGCAGCCTGAAATTGACCTTGCGACTGCCCTTGCCATGCGCCTCGAGCCAACTCGCAATCGCATCGAAAGCAGCATCTGAATCGAGCCCGTCAAACTCACCCGAGTTCTTCAGTACACCCTTCTCTACATAGGCTGCTTCCTCAATTCCACATGCAGAACCATCGGTTGAGAAAATCACCTGCTTGCGGGGAATTCCATACTGCCCGGCAAACTCCCAGTCCCGCTGGTCATGGCCGGGAACCGCCATCACGGCACCGGAGCCATAACTCATGAGGACAAAGTTGGCAGCATAGACAGGTACTGCCTCGCCGGTGACCGGATGCAGCGCATTAATACCAAGAGGGACACCTTTCTTCTCCATGGTTTCCAACTCAGCTTCGCTGACACCACCGGATTTACATTCGGCGACGAATGCTTCTACATCCGGACGTGATTCAGCAACTGCAAGTGCAAGCGGGTGCTCTGCCGCCACCGCCACGTAAGTGACACCCATGAGGGTATCCGGCCTGGTTGTGAAAATCGTCATCGCCTCATCGGAATCCTCGATCCCGAATGACATCTCGACACCTTCAGAGCGTCCGATCCAGTTTCGTTGCATGGTACGAACCTGGTCTGGCCAGCCATCCAGTTTCTCTACGTCATCAAGCAACTCCTGGGCATAATCTGAAATCCGCAGAAACCACTGTTCGATTTCGCGTTTTTCGACAACAGCACCCGAACGCCAGCCTTTGCCGTCGATAACCTGCTCATTAGCGAGCACTGTCTGGTCTACAGGATCCCAGTTGACCGTCGCTGTTTTCTTGTAGGCGAGATCCTTCTCCATCAAACGCGTAAAGAGCCACTGCTCCCAGCGATAATAGTCCGGATCACAGGTTGCCAGTTCACGCTCCCAGTCATAACCGAAACCGAGGCGCTTGAGCTGCTCCTTCATGTAGGCGATATTTTCGCGCGTCCACTTGGCCGGTGCAGTCTTGTTCTTGATTGCCGCGTTCTCTGCCGGTAAGCCAAAAGCGTCCCAACCCATTGGTTGCATGATGTTTTTTCCCAGCATACGCTGCTGGCGGGCAATCACGTCACCGATGGTGTAGTTGCGCACGTGGCCCATGTGCAATTTGCCGGAGGGATAGGGGAACATCGACAGGCAGTAAAATTTCTCCCGCGAGGGGTCTTCGGTTGCTGTGAACGAACCATTTTTTTCCCAGTATGACTGGGATTGACGCTCAATTTCTGCGGGATCGTAACTGAAACTCATCAGGACGGATCAAACTCTGGTGATACTTGGAATCTGGGAAGGATACCGCAGGTTACCCTTTATCGAAAGAGTCACTGCAATTGAGAATCCCCGGTCGTAACCAAAACGTCACATCCGGATAACAAATATTTCATCGCTCTGTCGCGAATTTGTCATCAATGCTTTCTAGCATTGCTGCAATTCATCACATCGCGCGGACCAATCACATGAGCGCCATTCTCAAACCGGTAAAAACCAACCGTCTCAGTGTCGAACTGGCAACCGATGAGACTATGATTCGTGAGTCACTTGAACTGCGGTATCGCATCTTTGCAGAAGAGATGGGCGCAAATCTCGATACGACAGAAGCCATCGACGAGGATCGATTCGATGCGCATTGTCACCACCTGGTTGTGCGTGATACGCGCAGCGGTGACCTGATCGCCAGCACACGCCTGCTGACTGATAAGGGTGCAGCAGATGCCGGCTCCTTCTATTCGGAAACAGAATTCGACATGCAGAATATCAAGTGTCTGAATGGCAGCAAGGTGGAAGTCGGACGCACCTGTGTGGATGCAAGATATCGCTCGGGAGCAGCGATTGCTGTCCTGTGGCAGGGCCTCTCCTCCTTTGTCCAGCAAAACCATATCGACTTTCTGTTTGGCTGTGCAAGCATCGAACTGCAGGAGGATGATGGCATCATGGCAACTGCCATCATGAACCGCCTGCGCACACATGCGCTCATCGACGAGAAGTACAGGGTCCGTCCAAAAACCAGGCTACCGATCACGCCCCTGCCGGATGAGGTCGTTGCAGCCCGCATGCCGCCGCTGCTGAAAGCATATGTCCGGCTTGGCGCAAAAGCCTGCGGTGAGGCGTGCTGGGATGAGGACTTTGGAGTTGCCGATGTCTTTATGCTACTCAACATCAACAACCTAGATGCCTCCTACTCGCGTCACTTCATGTCTCGCGGAGGCAATGCGTAACATGGGTACTTCACCCGTTGCCATCTGGCGTGGACTACGCCTGTCGGAGCACATCTTGACGGGTATGGTGCTTACCGTGCTGCTCAACAGGGAAGAGACCCAGCGTCGTGCAGGCCGTCAATTCCCGACTGTCATCCAGTGGTGGCACAGGCGTCTGTGTAAAATTCTCGGTATAGAACTGGAAATTACCGGCGACATGACCGATGGACAAGCGCTGCTGGTTGCCAACCATGTCTCCTGGATAGACATTCCAATTATAGGCGCCGTGACCAATACCACCTTCCTGTCAAAATCAGAGGTCCGCAAGTGGCCTCTCATTGGCTGGCTTGCCGGCTCTGCAGGCACGCTGTTTATCTCGCGTGGAAACGGAGCGACCAGTGAACTGGCTGTTAAAATGTCACAGACGATTTCCGGCAAGGAACGCCCGGTACTGGTATTTCCCGAAGGGACGACGACTGACGGAACTGAAGTCAAACGCTTCTTTCCGCGCCTCTTCTCGGTAGCAACAGATGCTGGCATCCCTGTACAGCCGATTGCAATACGCTATACCTGCGAAGGGCACCTTGACACCCGTGCCGCTTATATTGACGACGACAGTTTTCCGGTTCACTTGGCACAGACGTTGAAACGCAAGCCGTCACACAAAGTACAGATCACCTTCTGTGAGCCAATTCAACCGGACGGGCAAAGCCGCAAGGAGCTGGCCGAAATCACAAGGGAGCGCATCGTTGAGGCCCTCGAAGCGGCTTGAAACGGCAAGCCGAGATACCATTTTTCCGCTCTTTTCTGACTATCATGAAACAAAAATACAGGTCTGTATGGATCTCGGATATTCACCTCGGAACCCGTGGCTGCAAGGCGAAACTGCTGGATAACTTTCTTGCTGCAACCAGGTGCGACAATCTCTACCTTGTGGGTGACATTATTGACGGCTGGAACCTCGGGCGTGGCTCATCATACTTCCCCCAGTCACACGTCAACATTATTCGCAGGGTCCTGTCGAAAGCAAGGAAAGGCACTGTAGTCAAATACGTCATCGGCAATCATGATGAGTTTCTGCGCAAATACCACGACTTTTTCGAGGACAGGGATTTCGGAAACATCGAGATTTCCGACGAGTTTGTCCATGAAACTGCCGATGGCAGAAAACTGTGGATCATCCATGGAGACCTCTATGACGGGGTCACCCGCTACCATGCCTGGATCTCTCACCTCGGTGACATCGCCTACAACATCCTGATTGCCCTGAACAGCATCTATAACCGCCTTCGCCAGCAGTTTGGCCTTGGCTACTGGTCACTCTCCTCTTACCTGAAGAAGAGGGTAAAAAGCGCAGTGTCATTCATCAACTCGTTTGAAGAATCTGTCGCACATGAATGCAGGAAACGTAATTTCAGCGGTGTCGTCTGCGGTCACATCCATCACGCTGAGATCAAGCAGATCGACGGCATCACTTACTATAACGATGGCGACTGGGTAGAGAGCTGCACAGCCCTGGTCGAGTATGAGAGCGGAATAATGGAGATCATCACCTGGCATATCATCGATCACGATTCGGAAAAAAATGAAGATACTGATCATCACTGACGCCTGGTTTCCACTCGTTAACGGTGTTGTCCACACACTGGACAATACAAGCAAGGAACTCGTCAAACGTGGACACGAAGTTGTCGTTATCCACCCTGGCCTTACACCATTCAGAACATTCTCCCTACCGACATATGCCGAGATCAGGCTGCCATGGAATCCATGGAGAGTCGGAGGGATGATATGCAAGGCCGCACCTGATGCGATTCACATTGCAACAGAAGGCACTCTTGGTATTGCCGCGAGGCTCTTTTGCGGACGCCGCGGAATTCCCTACACATCCTCCTATCACACCAAGACCCCTGAATACATACAGTGCAGATTTCGCTGGTTTTCACTGGCAGTCGGGTATGCTTTCATGCGCTGGCTACATAAAAAATCCTCTGCTGTGCTTGTGACGACCGAGTCTGTCAAGCGCGAACTCGACGAGCGCAAGCTGCACCCGAATCTCCTTGTCTGGTCTCGTGGAGCAGATTTCGACCTGTTCCATCCCGACAAGCGCACTCGTGTAAAGCGTCGACCTGTTCTGGCCTACGTTGGCAGGGTCAGCATCGAGAAAAACCTGGAGGCATTTCTTGACCTTCCTGACGATCACTACGACAAAGTCATTGTCGGCGATGGCCCTGACCTTGTGAGGCTGAGAAAAGAGTACGATCTGCCATCGATCAGTTTCGTCGGATACAAGCATGGTGCAGAGCTCGCAGAAGCATACGCGAATGCAGATGTGTTCGTTTTTCCATCGAAAACAGATACTTTCGGCATCGTTATGATCGAGTCAAATGCCTGCGGCACACCTGTCGCAGCTTACCCTGTCACAGGTCCGGTGGATTTCATCGTTAACGGGGTGAATGGGTATTGCAATCCTGACCTGCAGGCTGCCGTAGAACGATCCCTGAAGCTTGATCGTGCAAAAGTGCGGGGGCATGTGGTTGCACATTACTCCTGGCAGCATGTCACCGACCTCTTCGAGGATGCATTGATACATATCGAAGATCTGAAGAGTCGCATCTAGTAGAAGCCCCCCCTGACCGCCAGGGATGGTGGCTGGGCCGATCAAATCCAGCGTATCACCGGCGCTTTTTTTGCGCTTTTTTCTTTGCTACCTTTTTCTTCGCTACTTTTTTTGACGCCTTCTTGGCCGGTGCCTTTTTTACTACCTTTTTCTTAGCTACCTTATTTGCTGCCTTCTTCGCCACCTTCTTGACGGGTGCCTTTTTCTTGACAGCCTTCTTCTTGGCGACCTTTTTCACCGGCGCCTTCTTCACTGTCTTCCTGGCTGCTTTTTTTACAGGGGCCTTCTTGGCCGTCTTCTTCTTTGCTGCCTTCTTAACCGGGGCCTTCTTGGCAGTTTTCTTTGCTACTTTCTTTACCGGAGCCTTCTTGGCAGTTTTCTTGGCTGCTTTCTTTGCAGGAGCCTTTTTAGCCGCCTTCTTTTTCGTGCCTTGCTTCTTTCCTGCCTTGCTCTCTTCCTGGTCTGCTGTGCTTGTTACCGCTGCTTTCTTTCCGGCTTTCGCCTTGCCGCGTTTTTTCTTGGTCTCTTTCTTTTCGCTCTCGTCCGGTTCAATCTCCTGCAACGGAATTCGTTCGACAGATTTAATGATGTCCATGGCGCGAGCATAGGCATCTTCTCTATCTGCCAGTCCGAACAACTGGTGAGCAATTTTTTGCGATTTGAAGTAGTTGAGCATCTCGGCAATGCTGACTTCACAATTGCGTAAGCGATTGGCCACTGTCTCTTCGTAGTCTGGTGGACGACGGGCGATACGACCACCGCACATGTCGCAAACACCTTCGACCATTGGCGGTGAAGAATAAAGGTTATACTTAGTTCCGCAGCTGTCACACGCCTGTTTGCCGACCAGGCGCTCCATCAGATCATCATTATCAGCATGCACCTCGATAATCAGTTCGAGTGGCGCCCCTACACCCTTGAGAAAGTTGTTGAGCTGGGCAGCCTGTGCGGGGTCACGGGGGAAATCATCAAGGATAAAGCCCTCTCTGGAGGTTTCGATCTCCTCATGTAGCGCAGTTGATATAACCTCGTCAGGGATCGGCGCACAGGCGGTGATCAGCTCACCGACAAGACGTCCGAGTTCGGTCTCTTCTCCGGCCATGCTGGTCAGCCTGTCCTGCAGGTGAATACGGGGGATTTTGAGAGCCTTGGCGATCTTCATTGCCAGTGAAGCTTTGCCCGCACCCGGGGGGCCCATAAGTATCATTCGCATACTGCTTCCAGTCTGTTATCCGATGGCAGTTTTCAATTGCTGCAACTGCACGTTTTTGTTAATTAATTATTTGCATGGCCACATCCAGACATTTGGATTGCGAGCCGTGACACACACAGATAAGCTATTTTCACTATTTTTTCAAGTAGCATGCTTCAAACAGAGGTAAAATACACTATAATTTATCCGGTTTGAGCGAAATTATGGCGCTTTTCATGCCATTTTTATGCAATATACCCGTTTTTACAGAGAAACAGTTAGAGATCAAGAAACGTCGCTGATACCACTCAAGCATTCTTGCCTTCATGACAGCGGCGGCAGACACAAACACATTAAATCAATAATCTGAAATTAACTTTGGAGTAGAAACATGAGTGCAAAAAACGCATTTTATGCCCAGTCCGGCGGTGTCACCTCAGTGATCAACGCATCTGCCTGTGGCGTTATTGAGACTGCACGTCAGCACCCTGACAAGATTGCAAATGTCTATGCTGGCCGCAACGGTATCATCGGCGCACTGACCGAGGAGCTGATCGACACCAGCCAGGAGTCTGATGAAGCGATTGCCGCTCTGAAACACACGCCTTCCGGCGCTTTCGGTTCATGCCGCTTCAAGCTCAAGAGCCTCGAAGACAACAAGCGTGAATACGAACGTCTGATCGAAATTTTCAAGGCACACAACATCGGCTACTTCTTCTACAACGGTGGTGGCGACTCGGCTGACACCTGCTTCAAGGTCTCCCAACTCTCTGAAAAAATGGGTTTCCCGGTACAGGCAATTCACATCCCGAAGACGGTCGATAACGATCTGCCGATTACCGACAACTGCCCGGGCTTTGGTTCAGTTGCCAAGTATATTGCCGTTTCCACCCTGGAAGCCTCCTACGACGTACGCTCTATGGCAAAAACCTCGACCAAGATCTTTGTTATCGAGGTTATGGGACGCCACGCCGGCTGGATTGCAGCTGCAGGCGCACTGGTCGAGGACTACGGCATTCCTGTTGTTACCCTTTTCCCTGAAGTTGAATTCGACCAGGAGAAATTCCTTGCCGCGGTTGATGCCAAGGTTAAGGAACACGGTTACTGCACCATCGTCGTTTCCGAGGGTGCACACTGGCCAGATGGTACTTTCCTTGCTGAACAGGGTACGCGTGACTCTTTCGGCCATGCACAGCTTGGCGGTGCGGCACCTGTTGTTGCCAACATGATCAAGGATGCGCTTGGTTACAAGTTTCACTGGGCAGTTGCTGACTACCTGCAGCGTGCAGCACGTCACCTCGCATCCGGCTCTGATGTCGAGCAGGCTTACGCTCTCGGCAAGGCTGGTGTAGAAAAAGCCCTTGAGGGTAAAAACTCAATCATGCCGACCGTCGTGCGCGAGTCTTCATCTCCCTACAAGTGGAGCATCGGCGAAGCACCTCTCTCCGAGGTCGCCAATGTTGAGAAGATGATGCCAATGGAATACATCTCTGAAGATGGTTTCGGTATCACTGATGGTTGCAAAGAGTATCTCTATCCTCTGATCAAGGGCGAGTCTTACCCTCCTTACGACGACAACGGTATGCCTGACTATGTCACCCTGAAGTTAGCTGGCGTAGAGCGCAAGCTGGAAGACTTCGAGCTGTAATCAAAGCTCGACGTGCAAACAGGAAAGGGAGGCAATTGCCTCCCTTTCTGTTTTTTAACTGCTTATAGCGCTAATTCCTGTATATTTTTGTCGATTTTTGCAGCGCAACATATATAATCAGTCACCTAACTAGGAAGAAAAGGGGGTATATCACCATGAATCTGGATAAAGTCACCGCGGGAAGCAGTTCGCCAAACGAAGTCAATGTCATTATCGAAATCCCGTCACATGCTGACCCGGTCAAGTATGAAGTCGACAAAGATACAGGCGCAATGTTCGTTGATCGTTTCATGGCAACAGCCATGCATTACCCGTGTAACTACGGTTATGTCCCACACTCACTCTCTGATGACGGTGACCCGTGTGACGTACTGGTTGTCACTCCCTACCCACTGATCCCCGGCTCCGTTATCCAGGTTCGCCCAATCGGCGTACTGCAGATGGAAGATGAAGCAGGTATGGACGCCAAGGTACTGGCTGTACCAAAAGACAAGCTGACACGTCGCTACCGCGAAGTGGAGTCATTCCGTGATATGCCCCAGGATGTTCTTGACCGTATCTCTCACTTTTTTGAGCACTACAAGGACCTTGAAAGTGGCAAGTGGGTCAAGATTCTGGGCTGGGAAGGGCCTGAAGAGGCCAAGAAAGAGATCACAGACAGTATCACCCGCTATAATGATGCGCCTGAGAAGCCCGCTTTCTGAGCCAGAAATCACCATACAAGTAAAACCCCGGTCATGTATCGGGGTTTTTTATTGATTCAATACAATGCCTGGCGGGGCGTTTTATGCGAAAATTGCACCCCTTTCCGAAAATGGGCATCCAATTGGGAGTTGCTGGCATATGAAAATCGGCATAATTACTGACAGCCATGATCATATTCTACTGATGGTTGCGGCGGCCAAGGCTGCCGTGCAGGCTGGCGCCGAGGCGATTCTGCACTGCGGAGACGTGGTTGCACCCAGCAGCCTGCAACCACTCAATGCACTCGGTGTCCCGATTCACGTCATTCACGGTAACAATACCGGTGACCTGGTATCAATGTCACGCATGTCCAGTAAACCAGGATCAATGATCAACTATTATGGACAAGATGCTGGTATTGAACTGGCGGGAAAACGCATTTTCCTGGTTCATTACCCGCACTATGCACGAGCTATGGCCACTACCGGTGACTGGGATATTGTTTGTTGCGGCCACAGCCACAAAACCTCGATCGAAAAACTGGATAACATCAAGGGCGGTACCACGCAGTATATTGATGCCGGCACTGTCGGTGGTGTGGGAACCGCACCTGCCAGCTGGATTCTGGGAGATCTGGACAGCATGACCTTCACGGTTCATGAGCTCGATAAATCGCTGGAATATGCGGCGAGCTAAAAAGCTGTAGGAGCGGCGCCCTCGCCGCGATCATGCTGGGTCAGTTCAAACGATTCGGTACCGCCAGTGAGAATGGTGGAATCTGTGCGACAAACATCTCACCGGTGTCATCCTGCATCTCGTACTCCCCCTCCATGGCACCCACAGGCGTATCCAGAATTGCACCACTGGTATAGCGGAAGGCCTCACCCGGTTTCAGGTAGGGTTGCTCTCCAACCACACCCTCACCACGCACTTCGTCAATTTTTCCATTCGCGTCTGTGATGATCCAGTGGCGATTGATCAACTTTGCCGGCTGACCGCCGGTATTGTGGATGGTGATGGTATAACTGAACGCATACTGTCCGTCAGCAGGTGTCGACTGCTCCTCAAGGTAAGCTGTTTCGACACCGATGGTAATCTCTTTTTCCTGCATGAAAACTTCTCTGTATTAGTTTCGACGGGTGGTAGCAAATGTCGTATAAGCTCATCTGCACGTCATGTATGAATGGATCAATGATACAACGCCAATTGCTGCATGAGCAATTTTCGATCATCAGGATTTAGCGTACCAGTGCCGCTTCCACTTCCTGGCGCTTCTCCTCTCCAAGCAGCTGCTCAATCAAGTTGAGTGCAAAATCCATTGCCGTGCCAGGGCCTCGCGAGGTAATCACCTTACCGTCGATCTCCACCGCGGCCCCACTGACTTTGCTGTCCGGTAGTTCGACGGCATCCAGCACACCGGGATAAGCCGTTACCGTGCAACCATCGAGCAGACCGGCGGTTGCCAGCACCTTGGGGGCAGCACAAATCGCTGCAGTAAAGCCATTTTGATGCTTAATCCGCTCAAGCAGTGTATGAATTCTTGGATCTTCGTTGAGGTGATCAGCACCTGGCAGTCCACCGGGCAGGACAATCATATCGAACTCATCATCGATGACGTCGTCGATCGACTTGTCAGGCAACAGGCGCACACCACGGCTGGCAGTTATTGCTTCTCCGTCCAGTCCAACTGTCACCACGCTGACGCCTGCACGGCGTAACAAATCGATAATCGTGACCGCCTCAAGCTCTTCACATCCCTGGGCCAACGGCACGATAACTGAAGGCATTACTCACCTCCATGCTGACCAAGAATATGCAGCCCCTTGAGAATGTTGAGGGCCTCGTTAAGCATGAAGTCCTCGACGACCAGTGGGGTATCACTCTCCTTCTTTTCCGGTTCCGCTTCCACCTCGCCACTCTCCCCGTTAGCTGGTGCTTGCGCCGGATCTGTATCTTCCTCGTCATGATTGACCAGATGGCCACTGAGGACTGACTCTCTGACCAGGGTCAGTTTTTTCTCTTTCAACTCCACCGTGAGTGGCTGCAATTCAATATCCGGCACGATACCCTCGGCCTGGATAGAGCGCCCGTTTGGCGTGAAATAGCGCGCAGTGGTGATCTTGACTGCAGATTTCTCATCAACAGGAATAACTGTCTGAACCGAGCCCTTTCCAAAGGTCGTGCGCCCGATGATGATTGCTCTCTGGTGATCCTGCAATGCCCCTGCAACAATCTCCGAAGCCGAGGCAGAACCTTCATTGACCAATACCACGATTGGCGCGCCATCGAGAACATCATCCGGTTTGGCAGCAAAGCGACTCATGGAGCTTTTGGTACGCCCCTCTGTATAGACAACCTCACCCTTGGTGATAAATGCATCGCTGACAGCCACCGCCCCATTCAGAACACCACCAGGGTTGTTACGCAGATCGAGAATCAGGCCATTGAGCGATCCCCCGGATTCCTCACGCAGACGATCAATACGCTTGACCATATCTTTCGAGGTGTGCTGCTGAAAATTTGAAATCCGGATATAGGCATAGGCCTTCTCAAGCAGGCGCCCCTTGACGCTCTTCACGCGGATAATGTCACGTTCAATCTCAACGACCACGGGCGCATCAGCACCCCCACGTAAAATTGTCAGGGTAATGCTGGTACCGGGTTTGCCGCGCATGACATCGACAGCTTCATTCAGCGTCATCCCCTTGACCGGCTGATCATCGAGACGAATGATGAGATCACCTGCCTTGACACCCGCTGCTGCAGCCGGGGTATCGTCAATCGGTGAAATCACCTTGACGAATCCATCCTCCATGCCAACTTCAATTCCAAGGCCACCGAACTCACCGCTGGTATTCTCCTGCAGTTCCTCGTAGTCATCCTCGATCACGAAATCGGAATGTGGATCAAGCCCGTCGAGCATACCGCGAATGGCGAAACGGATCAGCTTGTCATCATCCACTTCCTCAACATAGGACTGCTTGATGCGGGTAAAAACCTCTGCAAACTGTCGCAGTGATTCGAGTGGTGCAACTTCTTCCTTCTCGACTTCCGCTTGCGCAGCGCTCTCTTCTGCCACGGCAAACCCGCCGATGCCAAGGGCAATGCATACACTCAGAGTTAACAGCAGTTCTTTTTTCACTAGCCAACCTTCCCTTTTGATACGGCACGACACCAGTGCGTTGGATTCATAGCGCGCTCACCGCGGCGAACCGCAAAATAGAGTGAGCCCTTTTTCTGACCGCCGCTGCGACCTGACAGGCCAATTGTCTCGCCGGCCTCGACCTTGTCACCGACCTGCTTTAATAATTCCTGATTATAACCATAAAGTGTCATGAAGCCGCTATCATGCTCGACAATCACCATCATGCCGTAACCACGTAGCCAGTCTGCGAAAACCACCGTACCACCATGCACGCTTCTTACCGGCTTGCCCTCTGGCAGCGATATGACCAAACCTTCAAGCACCACGCCACCAGAAAGCTTCTCACCGTATTTCCTGGTTATTTTTCCACTCACAGGCCACACCAGTTTCCCCTTGAGCGTAGCGAATCCCGCACTACCCAATTTCCTGAACTCCTCGGGGATCGCCTTATCGATACTGGCAAGTAACTGGTTCAGATCCTCGGCATCTTTTGCCAGTTGTTCAAGCTGTTGCTGATTCGAGCCAATCGAGTTGTTCCAGTGATCGACAATCTGCTGCTGCTCCACCCTTGCTTCCTGCAGCAGGGAAACAAGACGCGCCTGCTCAGAGAGATGCGATTCAAGTGACTCTCTTTGGGTTGCCAGTGCAAGGTTGACCTCTTGCAGTTGCTCATAGGAGAGACGAATCTCGTCAATAATGCCGATACGAGCGCGATTGAGATAACCATAGTACGTGAGTATGCGCGAGAGTCGCGCCGGGTCATCCTGCTTGAGCAGCAACTTGAGAAACTGCTGACGCCCCATGCGCCAGGAGGCACTGACCTGCTGAGCAAGGTGTTGTTGCTGATTTGTCAGCTGTTCGCGCAGTGGTCCGAGACGCTCCTCAAGCTTCTCGGTACGCGCCCTCACGGCTGTAATCTCTTCTCCTGTTCTGGATAGTTGTGCTGACTGCTGCGAGATCTTCTCGTCTGTCTCTTTCAGAAGTCTTACATCTGTATCACGCTGTTGCTGTTCATCCTGAAGCTGCTGTGTCAGATGGCCAATTTTCGCCTTGAGGGCCTCAAGTTCGAGTTGCTCGATTGATGGTTCCTGTGCGGCAGCAGGAAGAGGAAGAGCCAGAAGAACACAAGCCATGCACAGCAACAGCTGCTTCATGACATGCGGCAACACGTTCAGGCCGCAGCCTCTTCACCCTTTTCGACGAATTCAATCAAGGGCTGACCGGTCATTTCATTTGGCTGTGACAACTCCATGATACGCAGCAGTGTCGGAGCGATATCACTCAGCGATCCCGACTCCATCAGCTTTGCATCGCGCTCACCGATATAGATGAGAGGGACCGGGTTGGTCGTATGAGCTGTATAAGCCTGCCCGGATTCACGGTTGACCATTTTTTCGACATTGCCATGATCCGCCGTCACCAGGGCAGCACCACCAACCTCATGCAAGGCCTCGCGGATCCTGCCGAGACATTCATCAATCGTTTCAACTGCCTTGATCGCAGCATCGATGATACCCGTGTGTCCAACCATATCGGTGTTGGCAAAATTGCATATGATCGCATCATGCTCGCCACTATGAATCGCCTCAACCAGGTTGTCAGTCACCTCGCGGGCGCTCATCTCCGGCTGCATGTCATAGGTCGCAACCTTGGGTGACGGCACGAGGATACGCTTTTCGCCCTCGTAGGGTTCCTCAACACCACCGTTGAAAAAGAAGGTCACGTGCGCATACTTCTCCGTCTCGGCCAGACGCAGCTGGTGAAGACCAAGCTTGCCAATATATTCACCAAAACCATTGGGTAATTTTTCCGGAGGAAACGCGACCGGGATATCGAATTCGCTGTTGTATTCAGTGAGGCTGACATAGTCGGCAAGTTGCGGTACGACTTCACGTTCGAAACCGTCAAAATCGGGTTCGATAAAAGCACGAGTGAACTGGCGCGCGCGGTCGGAACGATAGTTCATCGACAGCACCACGTCACCATCTTCCATTACGACAGGTGCACTGCCTGTCGGCTGGATCGCGGTCGCCCTGACAAACTCATCTGTCTCGCCACGTTCATAGGCGGCCTCGAGTCCCTCCATGCCACTCTCCGCGGTGTACATTGACTTGCCCTGGGTGAGCAGATCATAGGCTTCCTGTACACGTTCCCAGCGGTGATCACGATCCATCGCATAGTAGCGACCGATGATGCTTGCCAACCTGCCTCCCTGCACCTCCGCAAACACGTCTTCGAGCATTTTGAGTGAATTACTCGCACTCTTTGGCGGCGTGTCACGCCCATCCAGAAAGGCATGGACATAAACATTCTTGACGCCCTTTTCCACCGCGAGCCCGATCGCCGCATGAATATGCGATTCATGCGAGTGCACTCCACCTTCAGAGAGCAAACCGATAATGTGTACAGCTTTGCCATTTTCTGCGGCCTTGTCGACTGCAGATGTCAGGGTGCGATTGGAGAAGAAGGAGCCAGTACGGATGGAACGACTAACGCGGGTAAACTCCTGGTAGACCACACGACCGGCACCGAGATTGAGATGACCAACTTCAGAGTTGCCCATTTGCCCACTGGGCAGACCAACAGCCGGCCCGCAAGTTCGTATTTCCGTGTGGGGGCACTCCTTCCAGAGTTTATCCCAATTGGGCGTATTGGCCATAATAATTGCATTATCCGGCTCGTTTTCGCCGAGGCCCCAGCCATCGAGTATCAATAAAAGCGTCGGTGTTGGACGTGTCATATCTCTTCGTCAGTTCCTGTAATTCTGTCGGCCAATCCTGATTTCTGACCATTTTAACGCAACTTGCATCTACAACCACAGACTAATTCCATGGAAACAGTAGAGTGGACTCTAGACTAGCCGCAAAACTCCGAATACACTAATCTTCTAATATATGCTACATTCAGCAGGGTATATGTGCCATAGAAGATGTAATTACAGGACTACACAACAATGCAGAAACAAGAAGAGATCTCAGATCTGGAGCTTTTAGAGGAGGATTCAGACTTCAACCGTGCATCCCGTGCACTCAAGGCGATGTCACATCCATTACGACTGAAAATTCTCTGCACCCTGGGTGAGGAAGAAGTCAGCGTTCAGGATATTGTCGAACAAGTCGGCACCTCTCAGAGTAATATCTCACAGCACCTGGCAATCCTGCGTGACAAGGATATCCTCTCCGCACGCAAAGATGCCAACAGGGTTTACTACAAGGTATCTGATCCACGCCTGCTACAATTAATCGGCATGATGCGTGAAGTTTTCTGTACAAGTGGGTTACACTAGCACCCCAAATACTCTACCCGTAGAAACGGACTTGATATGGAACAGCTGATTGAATTCGCTGGCAACCACGCGATGCTGGTTGCCTCACTTTTTGTCGTACTTGCACTGCTTGCCTTCAACCTGATGCAAGCACAGAAAAACAGCGTGGACCCGGTCGGCGCAACCCAGTTAATCAATCGTGAGGATGCAGTCGTAATCGATGTACGTCCAATGGCTGATTTCCACAAGGGACACATCGTTAACGCCCGCAGTATTCCACTGAACGGTTTCAAGAACCAGATCCATAGCCTGGAAAAGTTCAAGCAAACTCCGATTATAGTGAGCTGTAAAAGCGGTAACCAAAGCGGTTCTGCATGTGGCGATCTGCGCAAGGCCGGCTTCGAAAAAGTTTATAACCTGCGTGGCGGACTTCACGCATGGGAAGCAGAGAAGCTTCCGGTCTCTACAAAATAACCAATCTTTCAGGCAACAGGAACCATGAGCGAAAATAACGAAGCACAATTCAATCTCCAGCGCATCTATACAAAGGACCTCTCTTTCGAGACCCCGAATTCTCCACAGGTGTTCCTCAAGGAGTGGAATCCGGACATGAGCCTTGACCTCAACACAGAGGTTAACCAGATTGATGACAACAATTACGAAGTCGTACTGATTGTCACTGTCACCGTGAAAAATGGTGAAGAGACTGCGTTCCTGGCCGAGGTTCACCAAGCCGGAATCTTCCAGGTCAAGAATATTCCTGAAGAGCAGATGGGACCAATCATGGGCATCCAGTGCCCTAACGTCCTGTTTCCCTATGCGCGTGAAACCATGTCGGATCTCGTCAATCGTGGAAGCTTTCCGCAACTGTTGCTGACACCGGTTAACTTCGAGCAACTCTATATGCAACACGTACAGCAGATGCAAAAAGAGCAGGAAAGTGAGCAGTCTCACTGAGGACAAGAGATTCGCGGTACTCGGGGCTGGCTCCTGGGGTACCGCACTCGCCATTCTACTGGCACATAATGGCCACCAGGTCACACTGTGGGGCCTGCCACCTGAAGTTGATGCACTCAACCGCGACAGGTGCAACAAACGTTACATCCCGGACATCCCCTTTCCGGATAACCTGACAGCCAACAGCGATCTTGAAGAGGTCCTGGCAACGACGGATGAAGTATTGGTCGTTGTCCCCAGCCACGCTTTTCGTACCGTGGTCGATCAGATAAAAACCATCAACCCGAATATTGGCCGCCTCTCCTGGGCGACCAAGGGGCTTGATCCTTCAAGCAGAAAACTGCTCAGTGAAGTTGCGCATGAACTGCTGCCAGGTATCGATGTGGCCGTGCTCTCCGGACCGACTTTCGCCAAAGAGGTTGCTGCAGGTTTTCCGACAGCCATCACTATCGCTTCGAATTCCGAAAGCTATGCCAAGTTTCTTGCAGAGGCTTTCAGCTCAGACACCTTTCGTGCCTATACAAGCCACGACATCATTGGGGTTCAAATTGGCGGAGCAAGCAAGAATGTCATGGCAATTGGTGCCGGCATGTCCGACGGGCTTGGCTTCGGTGCAAATGCACGTGCTGCATTGATTACCCGTGGACTTGCCGAAATTACTCGACTCGGCGCAGCTATCGGGGCTCATCATGAAACTTTCATGGGGCTTGCCGGACTTGGCGATCTGACTCTCACCTGTACAGATGACCAGTCACGTAACCGTCGTCTTGGGCTTGCGCTTGCTCGCGGTTTGACTATCGACGAGGCGAAAGCCGAGATTCAACAAGAGATCGAGGGCATCAATACAGCGCGCGAGGTCTACTTCAAGGCGAAGGAGCTTGGTGTAGAGATGCCGATTACCGACCAGGTCTATCGCATCATCTACGAAGGGCAGTCACCGCGAGAAGCCGTCAAAGAGCTGTTGCACAGGGCGCATAAGTCGGAAGACTAGGCAGGCGTCTACCTTCATCACTATTTCTATTATTTGTGTCGCTGTGCGACTGCTTTATTTTGAAAGCGCGCGGTGGCGCGCACTGTTCAAAATGGACCCCGGCTCAAAGCCGGGGTGACAAAAGTAAAATGCCGGCTCAAGGCCGGCATTTTATAAGTGCTTAATGAGAAAGATCAGCGTGGCAGATCAGTCGACCCCATCAGGTATTCATCGATTGAACGCGCACACTGGCGTCCTTCGCGAATCGCCCACACGACCAGTGACTGACCACGGCGCATGTCGCCTGCTGCAAACACCTTGTCCATCGAGGTGTAATAGGCTTTCTCGCCCTCGGTATCACCCTGTACGTTGCCACGACCATCGAGCTCAACACCAAGTTGCTCAAGCATACCTTCGTGTACGGGATGGACGAAACCCATTGCCAGGGTTGCAATATCAGCCTGCAGTTCAAATTCGGAACCGGCAACTTCACTCATTTGCCAATTGCCGTTCTCATCCTTGTTCCACTCAACCTTGATGCACTTGACTGCCTTGAGGTTGCCCTCTCCATCATCGAAAAACTCTTTCGAGGCAACAGAGAACATACGCTCACAACCCTCTTCCTGTGAACTCGAGGTACGCATCTTGTTTGGCCAATCTGGCCACACGGTGCCCTTGTCTTCTTTCTCTGGAGGCTGAGGCAGAATCTCAAGTTGAGTAACAGATGCAGCACCATGACGGTTGGATGTACCGATACAGTCAGAACCTGTATCACCACCACCGATGACAACCACATGCTTGTCCTTGGCCGAGATCACACCCTCTTCGCCATGAACACCCTGCACGTGCTTGGTGTTCGCCTTGAGAAAGTCCATAGCAAAATAGACGCCGTTAAGGTCACGTCCCGGAATTGGCAGGTCACGCGGTTTTTCTGAACCACCTGTCAATGCAACTGCATCGAAACTGTCGAGAAGTTCCGTCGCCTTGATATCAACACCGACATGCGTGCGTGATTTGAAAACAACACCCTCTGCGCGCATCTGGCTCATACGACGGTCAATGATGCTCTTGTCGAGTTTAAAGTCCGGAATACCAAATCGTAAAAGGCCTCCAATACGTGGCTCTTTCTCGAACAGCGTAACATCGTGACCCACGCGTGCGAGCTGCTGGGCACATGCCATACCAGCCGGACCGGAACCTACCACGGCAATATGTTTGCCGGTTCTGTGTTCAGCGATTAGCGGCTTGATCCAGCCCTCTTCCCACGCCTTGTCAACAATGGCGCATTCGATACTTTTGATACTGACCGGCTCGTCAGTCAGGTTCAGAGTACAAGACTCCTGGCATGGTGCCGGACAGATACGCCCCGTGAACTCTGGAAAGTTATTGGTCGAATGCAATGTATCTGATGCTGCGTGCCAATCTCCATGAAAGACCAGGTCATTCCAATCAGGGATCTGGTTATTAACCGGACAGCCCTGGTGGCAAAATGGTATACCACAATCCATGCAGCGAGCACCCTGGGTGCTCAGCTCATCATCGGAAAGCGGAATAACAAATTCAGTGAAGTTGGTAATACGATCACTGACCGGTGCATAGGTACGGTCCTTGCGCTCATATTCCATGAATCCTGTTGGTTTACCCATCTCTTACTTTCCTCCGGGCTAGGCAACTTTAGTGTCGGTAGCCTGTTGTGCCTGCATTTCCATCAATGCACGGCGATATTCAACAGGCATAACCTTGACGAATTTTGGTAGCATTTCTTCCCAATGACTGAGAATGCGGTGTGCAACTTCAGAATTGGTGTATTCGAAATGATTCTCGATTAACTGGCGCAGACGAATTTCGTCGAAACGTGTCATATCATGACTGACATCGACGCGCCCCTTGGTTTCCAGGTCACCACCCATGTGTTCACTGGACTCAAGCGCTTCATCCTCTGCAAGAATAGGCTCAAGCTCAACCTGTGCCATATTGCAGCGGTTTTCGAAGTCACCCTTTGCATCAAAGACGTAGGCGATGCCACCTGACATGCCAGCCGCGAAGTTGCGTCCGGTCTCACCAAGACAGACGACAATGCCGCCGGTCATGTATTCACAACCATGGTCGCCAACACCCTCGATAACAGCTGTGGCACCCGAGTTACGTACAGCGAAACGCTCGCCGCCAACGCCACGGAAGTAGCATTCGCCACCGATGGCTCCGTAAAGCACGGTGTTCCCGACGATAATATTCTCTTCCGCCTTGCCGATCTTCGACTCCTGCGGAGGATAGATGATCAAACGTCCGCCAGAGAGCCCCTTACCGACATAGTCGTTACCTTCACCAGACAGCTCAACTGTGACTCCCTTGGCCACCCAGGCACCGAATGACTGACCAGCAGTACCTTTCGCATTGATGTGAATGGTGTCATCAGGCAGGCCTGCGTGACCATATTTCTCGGCAACGCGTCCGGAGAGCATAGTCCCGAATGTACGGTTGTTGTTGTAGACGTTGATGTCAATCGTGACTTTCTCACCGTTTTCAAGCGCAGGCTGGGCCTGTGCAATCAGTTCATGATCAAGCGCCTTGTCGAGGCCATGGTCCTGGCTCTCGCTATGGCGAATCGCTACGCCTGCATCAGCCTCTGGCTTGTGCAGCAGGCGCGAGTAATCGAGTCCTTTTGCTTTCCAGTGGTTAATCGCATTTCGCATATCGAGACGATCACTCTGACCAATCATCTCTTCAACACTCCTGAATCCGAGCTTCGCCATGATCTGGCGCATCTCTTCAGCAACGAAGAAGAAGTAGTTGATAACGTGCTCCGGCTTACCGGTGAAACGCTTGCGCAACTCGGGGTCCTGGGTTGCAACACCGACAGGACAGGTGTTGAGATGACACTTGCGCATCATGATGCAACCCTCTGCAATCAATGGCGCAGTGGCAAAGCCGAATTCGTCAGCGCCCAGAAGTGCACCAATAACCACATCACGACCGGTTCGAAGTCCGCCGTCTACCTGTACGGCAATACGACCACGCAGCTTGTTCATCACTAGTGTCTGGTGAGTCTCAGCGAGGCCAATCTCCCATGGAGAGCCGGCATGCTTGATAGAAGTCAGTGGTGATGCACCCGTGCCGCCATCGTAACCGGAGATGGTGACATGATCAGCGTGCGCCTTGGAGACGCCGGCTGCAACCGTACCAACACCCACCTCGGAAACCAGCTTGACTGAAATACGTGACTTCGGCTGCACGTTCTTGAGATCGTGAATCAGCTGAGCGAGATCCTCGATCGAGTAGATATCGTGGTGCGGTGGCGGTGAAATCAGGCCGACACCCGGGGTTGAATGGCGTACGCGTGCAATCTGTGCATTGACCTTGTGGCCTGGCAATTGTCCGCCTTCGCCTGGCTTGGCGCCCTGTGCCATCTTGATCTGAATATCGTCAGAGTTGACCAGGTACTCGGTAGTCACACCAAAACGGCCGGAGGCGACCTGCTTGATCGCAGAGCGCTCTGGATTCATGGAGCCATCTTCAAGCGGATTGAAGCGTGCCGGCTCTTCACCGCCTTCACCGGTATTGGACTTGCCACCGAGCGCGTTCATGGCGACCGCGAGGGTTGAATGCGCCTCGTAAGAGATACTGCCGAATGACATGGCGCCGGTAGCAAAACGTTTGACGATCTCTTTTGCCGGTTCAACCTCGTCGAGTGGTACAGCTGTCTCTGCCCAGTTGAAATCCATCAAACCACGCAGTGTCAGAAGATGCTCATTCTGATCATTGATCAGGCTGGTGAATTCTGCATAAGTCGATGCATCGTTGGCACGCACTGCATGTTGCAGCTTTGCAATGCTTTCCGGCGTCCAGTTATGCGCCTCTCCGCGATGACGGAACGCGTAGTCGCCACCAACATCGAGATGTTTTGCGTAGATCTGCTTGTCACCGAACGCATCCTGATGCCAACGAAATGCCTCATCAGCGACTTCATCGAGCCCGATACCTTCGATGGTGGTCGTTGTGCCGGTGAAATACTCCTGCAGGAAAGGTGTCGACAGCCCGACAGCGTCGAAAATCTGTGCGCCACAGTAGGACTGGTATGTCGATATACCCATCTTCGACATGACTTTCTTGAGTCCCTTGCCGACTGCTTTGATGTAACGATCCTTTGCCGTTGCATAGTCGTCGACACCATCAATCCGAGAAAACCTTGACTTGATGGTCTCAAACGCCAGCCATGGATTGATTGCCTCTGCGCCATAACCTGCAAGCGTTGCGAAATGGTGCACCTCGAGAGCTGCACCTGTTTCAACGACCAGACCGGTATCAGTACGCAGGCCTTTGCGGATCAGATGATGGTGAACAGCAGATGTTGCCAGCAAGGCTGGAATCGCAACACTGTCAGTATCGACCCTGCGGTCAGAGAGAATCAGAATGTTGTAGTGCCCCAGTACTGCTTTCTCAGCAGCCACGCACAGATCATTCAGCGCTTTACGCATACCATCTGCACCGACATCTGCCGGATAGGAGATATCGAGAGTCCTGGTTCTGAAAGCACCACCGGCGCTGTCCTTGATACTGCGAATGCGCTCAAGGTCCTCGTTGGTGAGAACAGGCTGGTTTGCCTCGAGGCGCATGTAGGCCCCGTCACTCGCGAGACCGAGCAGGTTCGGACGCGGTCCGATCAGGGTCACCAGCGACATGACAATCTCTTCACGAATCGGATCGATTGGCGGGTTGGTGACCTGGGCAAAATTCTGTTTGAAATAGGTCGACAGGTGCTTTGACTTGTCTGACAGTACCGAGGGCGGGTTGTCCGCACCCATGGAACCGGTTCCTTCCTGACCTGTTGCCACCATTGGCGTCAGCAGGAACTTGACGTCCTCCTGGGTGTAGCCAAATGACTGTTGCAGATCAAGTAAAAGCTCATCATCAGGACACATCGCCGTGGTAACCGGCTCGGTCAACTCGTTGAGATGAATCTGGCTCGAATCCAGCATCTCCTGGTATGGGCGTGCCTTGGCCAGTTCAGCTTTCAGTTCGGCATCATCGATGATGCGACCCTGCTCCATATCGATGAGGAACATCTTGCCGGGCTGCAGGCGCCACTTCTTGATGATTTTCTCTTCCGGAATCGCGAGAACGCCCATCTCGGAACCCATAACGACCAGGTCATCATCAGTGATCAGGTAGCGCGCGGGGCGCAAACCGTTACGGTCGAGGGTAGCACCAATCTGGCGTCCATCAGTGAAAGCGACAGCCGCCGGTCCATCCCATGGCTCCATCAGGGCAGCATGATATTCATAGAATGCACGACGGTCATCGTCCATCAGCTTGTTGCCTGACCATGCTTCCGGAATCAGCATCATCATGGCGTGAATCAGCGAGTAACCACCGGCAACCAGCAGCTCCAGAGCATTGTCGAAACAGGCTGAGTCCGACTGCCCTTCAGGAATCAGTGGCCATACCTTGTCGAGATCATCACCGAGAATGTCGGACGCCATCGAATGGCGGCGTGCTGCCATCCAGTTAACGTTGCCGCGCATGGTATTGATCTCACCATTGTGTGCAATCATGCGGAACGGATGTGCAAGATCCCAGGTAGGGAATGTGTTGGTTGAGAAACGCTGGTGCACAAGTGCCAGAGCAGAGATGACTCGCTCATCTTTCAGGTCGAGGTAGTACTCACCAACCTGGTTTGCCAGCAGCATTCCTTTGTAGACGATTGTCCTGGTGGACATCGAATTGACATAGAACTGCTCGTTACCGGCAAGTTCGCGCTCCCTGATCTGCCCCTCAATAAGCTTGTGAATGACGAACAGCTTGCGCTCCAGTGCGTTCTGGTCAGCTGTCCCTTCACCACGTCCGATGAAGACCTGGCGCACAACCGGCTCGGTCGGCTTGACACTGACTCCAAGAGAACTGTTGTCAACTGGCACTGTACGCCAGCCCAGAAGGGTCTGCCCCTCTGCAGTGACAATCTCTTCTACAAGCGCCTCAAGTGGCTTGCGCGCGTTCTCTTCCTGGGGAAGAAAGAGCATGCCGATACCGTATTCTCCCTCGACCGGGAGCTCGATACCGGACTCATCGCGCATGAATGCATCCGGAATCTGCATCAGCAGGCCAGCGCCATCACCCGCCTTGTGGTCAGCACCAACAGCACCTCGATGCGTCAGACGCTCCAGGATTGTCAGCCCCTGGCTGACTATCTCGTGACTTTTCTTACCCTTGATATGAGCAACAAAACCGACGCCACAAGCGTCGTGCTCATTTGCAGGATCATACAGACCTTGTCTAGGCGGCAAACAGCCCTGGTTCATTACAAACCACCTCATTATTCAAATTCGTATTAAAGCCGCTGGCGTATTGCACGCCGACACCCGTACAGCCATGATTTCTCCTGATTGTAACTGGGCGAGCGGGGAAAGGGGTGTGATTATATCAGGGAAAGGCGGTTGTGCACTAGCAGCAAATACAGCTCACCTGTTCCGGCACCTAATCGCGGAAAACAGTCGACTCAAGAGCATCCCGCTCGAACTGGTCGACAAGTACCGACTGACCAAGTGATTGCATCAAAACGAGACGCATTTTGCCACCCTGGACTTTTTTATCAACCGCCATCAATTCGAGGAAACGCTCCCCGGAAAGAGATTCAGGCGGGTCGACAGGCAGGCCTGCAGCATCAATCAAGTGCCTGATGCGCTCCACGTCCTCACGGCTGATCCACCCCATGCGCCGGGACATCTCTGCGGCCATACACATACCAGCAGCAACGGCCTCACCATGAAGCCACTCACCATAACCCATGCCCGCCTCGATCGCGTGACCAAAAGTGTGCCCGAGGTTGAGCAAAGCACGTTGTCCTGCTTCACGCTCATCAGCTGCGACAATTGCCGCCTTGTTCTGACAAGAGCGCTCAATGGCATGGGCAAGTGCATCGGCATCACGGTTAAGCAATGACGTCATGTTCTGCTCCAGCCACTGCAGGAACTCAAGATCGTTGATGAGTCCATACTTGATTACTTCTGCAAGCCCGGCAGAGAGTTCCCGGTCAGGCAGCGTTTTGAGTGATCCCGTATCCGCCACCACGCAGCGCGGCTGATGGAATGCGCCGATCATGTTTTTTCCAAGTGGGTGGTTAACACCTGTTTTTCCACCTACGGATGAATCGACCTGGGACAGCAGCGTGGTTGGGGCCTGTACAAAATCGACACCGCGCTGATAACTGGCTGCAGCGAACCCGGTCATGTCGCCAATCACACCCCCACCAAGAGCCAGCAGAGTGCAGCTGCGATCGAAACGGTTCTGTAGTAAGGCATCAAAAATCTGGGTGAGAAAGTCGAGGTTTTTGTAGCGTTCGCCATCTGGCAGAACGACCTCTGCAGTCTGAAAGTCACCAAGGGCTGAAAGCACCTTGTTGAGGTAAAGTGGCGCGACTGTTTCGTTGGTGACCACCATCACCTGCTTTGAACGAATCCACGGAGTATAGGAATCAGCCTGCTGCAGCAAACCGGGGCCAATCATGATCGGGTAGCTGCGCTCGCCGAGATCAACCGTCAAGGTTCTCATGCCAGGAGCCTCTGATTGAGTCTGGGCAGAAGAGATTGTTGATCAAAATGCGTCAATTCACGGCGCATATCGCACGTAATAGCATCGCTATTGCGAAGATTTGCAACAAAGAAGTGGCGTATTTTGGCGATAAGATCGAGGTTCATGACTTGATCAGCGGCTCCTTAGAGTTCCTCGATGCGCCTGATGATCTCCTTGGCTACAGTAGATGCACCACGTTGTTCGGTCGAAATCACCATGTCTGCAGTCTCACGATAGAGCGGATCACGCTCTTCCATAAGGGCCTCCAGCTTGGCGCGTGGATCATCCGTGTCGAGCAGTGGACGCCCCTTGTCTTTAGCAGTGCGTTCGAACTGCTGATCAATAGAACATTCCAGGTAGACAACGAAACCACGTGCGGCAAGGTTGCGGCGATTGGCATCAACCGTCACAGCACCGCCACCGGTTGCGAGCACCAGCTGGTCTTTTTCTGTGAGCTCCTCGATCACAGCTGCTTCGCGCTTGCGAAACCCTTCTTCACCTTCATATTCAAAGATGGTCGGGATATCAACTCCCGTTCTACGCTGAATATCAGCATCGGTATCGAGAAATTCGAGCTTGAGAATCGCAGCAAGCTGCTTGCCAATAGTGCTCTTTCCGGCCCCCATGGGACCGACGATAAATATTTTGCTAGGAACTTTCATGGGGCGCAAAGATAACTGCAATGACCCTGCTGTTGCAAGCCCGCATATGATATATATTGTCGATTTCGTTGAAAACCGCCCCAGAATCGTCCAATAAACGGCATAATCGCGAAATATTCCGTTTATCGCCGAAGAATCTTGGGCGTAACAAAAATCATTAGCTCGCTACGATCCACCGTATTCGTGTTCTTGCGAAAGAGTGCACCAAGCCCCGGGATATCGCCCAGAACAGGTACCTTGTCGACAGACTTGGTATCCTGCGTTTCGAAAATACCACCGAGGACGATCGTATCTCCATCACCGACCAGCACCTTGGTCTCGATTGACTGGGTATCGATCGGTACGTTCTGATTGAGGCCAAGTGCCTCGGCGAAGTTGGGCGTGTCCTTGTTGATAATCAGGTCCATGATGACCTTGTTATCCGGCGTAATATGCGGGGTCACCTCAAGTTTGAGAACCGCATCTTTAAAAGTAACGTTGGTCGCACCACTGGAGGTATCTTCCAGGTAAGGTATCTCGACACCCTGCTTGATAATGGCCGTGTTCTGGTCGGAAGTCACAACACGTGGGCTGGAGACAACTTCGCCCTTCTCTTCCGTCTGCATGGCGGCCAGCTCGAGATCAAGAATATCAAGTCCATTCGCTATACTGAACGAGATAAACCCACCCGCTGTACCAGTAGCGGGCAAATGCCCGTCGGATGTACCGCCTGCGAGTGTCACTGTATTTCCGTTTACTGCCTCTTCAGTATCAAAGCCGAGACGCACTCCAAGCTCCTTGGCAAAATCATCGTTCGCGAGAACAATACGCGCCTCGATCATTACCTGCTTGATTGGCCGATCTAACTGATCGATCAATTCACGGATATTCTGTAGTGACTCCTCGGTGTCACGCAGCAACAAGGTGTTAGTGCGGCTATCAACTGTGACACTGCCACGGCTTGATAAGAGTGAGTTTTCAGAAGAAGCACCGCTTTCCTTAAGGAGATCAGCCAATTCATCTGCCTGAGCGTACTTAACGCGTATCAAGTCAGATTTTAGCGGTTTGAGTTCCTGCAACTCGGTTTCAGAGCGCGCCAGAAGTTGTTCCTGCGCGGTGACTTCGATCGTCGGCGCCACCATGATGATATTGCCGTCCTCACGCATGGTGAGGTTCTTGGTTCTGAGGATAATATCCAGCGCCTTGCGCCAGTGAACATCCTTCAGCCTGAGGGTGACATTACCAACAACCGAATCGCTGACAACCATGTTGAGACCGGTAAAATCGGCCAGTAGCTGGAGCACCGATCGTACTTCAATATCCTGAAAATTAAGTGACAGTTTGCCGCTATCGACGGTAGATGCTGTCGGGGCTGCGCTTACAGGCTCTTCCGCGATAACCGGAATCTCGACTGCACTTTGCGGTGGCTCCTCACTCGCCAGTGTCTGCTCAACCGCTGTCTGCAATACTTCCTGGTCAACTTTCACTACCGGGCGAGAGGCAGCCTTTCCGATGGTGATAATCAGCTTATTGCTGTCTGTATCTATCTCGTAGGGCTGCTGACTGAGAAGCCTGGCAACCAGTCTTGCACGGCCATTCGACTCAACGACAACAACATTTTTAACTGATGATTTACCAACCGTGAAGAGTTTTTTATCGAGTTCACTCGAACCTTTGAGGTCGACTACTATTTGCGGCGGTGCATTGACTGCAAAACTTGCTGGTGTTGCTGCAAAGGGCTCACTGCCCTCGACAACGATCTGCACAACACCCGGCTCCAACTCTGTACTGGTGACATTTTTCAATGACTGATCCGCAAAAACCTGGTTACCAGTAAGCAACAGCAGGAGCGTAGTCATGCCAGTCAACATAGCAGTTATCTTTTTCATGCCTGTCACAATACCTGCCTCTCTAATTGAAAACCACATAAATCGCCCCGTCACTCCGCTACCTTTCACCCAGTGCAATCGATGAATTGCGCTCTACATAACCACCCATTCGATCACCGATAATCTCTATCAACTCGATATGATCCACATGAACCCCGGTAATACGCCCATGGTTTTGCCCCATGTAGTTTCCTTCACGCACCCTGAAAACTGTGCCTTCCCTGTTTTTGACCAAACCGTAGTTTACACCACCAAGCTCAAGGGTACCGACCATTCTAAGCGTATCCAGCGAAAACTGCTCCAGTTCCTCGCGAGGCCTCGATTGATCAGGGAAGATACCATTGTCATCCCTTGCCATGTCAATGATCAGCTCATTCACGACAAAAGGTGTTCGCGCATTCAGTTCTCCGGACGCATAGAGATAGATTTCCGGTGGTTCGAATGTTGGAATCGGCTCTATTGGCTCTGCTGGACGACTTTTCACTTCATGTAAATAAGCATCAAGATCATCGTGGCCACTGCAGCCACCTAGCACCAGCAGAATCGGAAGGGTCAGTAGCAGAAAACGACTGGTCACTTGCCACCCTCCTTCGGAGAAAAAGCTTCGTCCTCGGTGTAGTAATAGGTTTTGGCAACCGCATCCATTCTCAGAGAATCGTTAATACGGTAAATTTTGACATCATGCACGGTGAGAATACGCGGCATCGATGCCAGTGTACTGACGAACTCACCAAACTCATGATAATCACCAATGACCCTGAGCTTGACAGGCAATTCAGTATAGAACTCTCTGGCCACTTCCTTTGCAGGCTGAAACAACTCGAATTCCAGACCTGCCAACAGCCCTGCCTGGGATACGTCAATCAGCAGATTGGCCACTTCACTCTTTTCAGGCAACTGCATCAACATAACGCCAAACGCCCTGCGCATATCCTCCAGTTGTTGCCTGTGCACCTCAAGGTTAATCGCCTTGGCTTGCTTGGATTCAAACTGCGCACGCAATTCCATCTCTACCTTACGCAACCTCTCGTGCTCAGCTTGCTGCTCCATAATATCGTAGTAGTACCAACCGCCGGCGATCGCGGCGCAAAGTACCAGGACAACAAACGACTTGGCGACAACCGGCCACTCACCAATTCTCGAGAAATCAAGATCATTTATATCTGACAGGTTCATTTGGCACCCTCCTCACGCTTCAGGGAAAATACCAATCTGAACTTGTTGTCTCCACCTTCTGCTGCCTGGACGTTCTCTATCACGTGCAGGCGCGGTTGAGTAATCCAGTTCGATTCCGAAATATTTCTCATCAACGCAGAAACACGGGTATTGGACTGTGCCGTACCTTCAATCTCGATCTTATCCCCGCCCTGACTGATTTTATCCAACAAGACACCCTCTGGCATCATAGTCACCATCTCATCCATCAGGTGAACTGATTCAGGCCGACTACGCTGCAGCTTCTGGATGACATCAATCTTGATCTGGAGGCGCTTGCGCGTCCTGTCAATATCCTTTATTTCCGCAAGTATTTTATCTACAGCAGCAATTTCAGCATTCAGGCGATCTATCCTCTCTTCCTGAATCTGCTTGATTCTCTCATTGAGAAAATGCCAGCCCAACATGAGTGCTAAAGTCAGTGCGATTCCGGCAAGCATGGAGATGACAAACTCCGTTTTACGTCTCGAAAGTCTTGCTTCGCGCCATGGAAGTAGATTGATTTTAGCCATATCAATCAGGCCTCCGCGTTGCCAGCCCGCAAGCAATAATCATCGCTGGCCCCATCATTTTCAGTCTACCCTCTGTAATGCGCCTGGGGTGTTTCAAATCTGTTAACGGATTGAGTACCGACACCGGGAAATCGAGGACATCTCCAATCACCTCTTCAACACCAGGCATGGCTGCACAGCCGCCAGCCAGGTAAAGGCGCATTATTTTCTCGCCCTTGCCTGCAGCCTGGTAAATCTGCAATGCACCGCGAACCTCTTGTGTAAGGCTGGAAAGAAAATCCTGCACCACACTTTCTCGTGCGCCACTGGGCCAGTCTTCATCTACTTTCATCTTTTCAGCTTCCTGAAAAGAGAGTCCGTATTGTCCTTGCAAGGCTCTTGTCAAGGCGCGCCCGCCAAAATTGTATTCACGTGTATAAGAGACAGTTTCACCTTTCATGACATGGAAATCGATACTTGAGGCGCCAATATCAGCCACGGCAACGCATTCTGGCTCACTATCGCTACGCGCAAGGTTGTAGCAATGATTGATTGCATAGGATTCAACGTCTATCACGGCAGGTTTCAGGCCGGCCAATTCCAATATGGATGTCAGTTCACCAACAACGTCTTCACGCGAGGCGACCAACAGAACATCAACTGTATCGGGGTCAGCTTCAGAGAGGCCGAGAATGTCGTAGTCATAGCGTATCTCGTCAAGCGGCTGGGGAATTTTCTTATCTGCCTCAAACTCAACCTCAGTCTCCATCTCCCTGTCGGAAAGATTTGCTGGCAACTTCAGTATTCGTGTTATCGCGGTAACACCGGAAACAGCGGCTGCAACCGAACGAACTGACGAGCCACTTAATTTAACCACCTCTGCCAATGCCGCAACCACGTCATCAGGGTCGACAATCTGCTTGCCCTCAACAGCACCTTCTGGCAAAGGAACAACTGACAAAGACTTGATACGCGAGAAATCACTGTCACCGGAATCGGCTTCCAGTTCCAGCAACTTGACTGCCGAGGTACCAATATCAATACCCAGCAGGCTTTTTGGGCCCATTCCGAAAAGCGCTTTCATATCAGTTCAGATTTAACCCGGCTGGCCTTTTGACTCAAGAGTTTTAACATCTGCAAGGTCAATGAACCTCTCCCCTAAACGATGTAATGCATCTGTTCATATACTAGCAGCAGACGCTTGTAGATTATCGATTTTTTATAATCAATTATATAGGCAATCATTTCACGCAAACAGTGGAAACGCAAGCCTGTTAATACACTTTTTACATAACTGCAGTATCAATCTTCTCACCATTTCGAAATCCGAACAAACATCTCTTGTAACGCACAAGAATCGAGCGCAAGCACCAGGTGAGCGCCTCACAATTGTGCATTCAGGGAAAATTTGACCGCATTTCTCAAAGTTTCAGCAAAAAAACCATGTTGGCACGCCCCTTGCATTAACAACATGTGACAGCAATGTTAAAGATTTTTTTATTAAACATCATTGAAGGGGAATACCTATGAAAAAGAGCTACGCAGCAATCGCATGCGCACTTGCCATGACGGCAATACCAACTGCCCAGGCAGAGATTACAGCCAATATCGGCGTAACCTCGAACTACCTGTGGCGCGGCACTTCCCAGACAGATGACGCACCAGCAGTTTCTGGTGGCATTGACTATGCACACGAGAGCGGCTTCTACCTGGGCACTTGGGCATCCAACATCGATTGGGGCACAACCGGAGTTGAGCTTGATATCTATGGTGGTTATGCAAACGAACTCGAAGGTGGCCTTGGTTATGATGTCGGCCTCATCTCCTACATCTACCCGTCAGATGACTACGACGATTCCAATTTCACTGAACTCTACCTCAACCTGAGCTACGGCCCTGTTTCAGGCGGTATCGCCTACACAGTCGCCGCAGACTGGGATGATCACAGCGATCTCTACTACTGGGCAAGTGCCGGTTTTGAACCTGCAGAAAGCTGGAACATCAGTGCCACTGTCGGCCATTACGACTTCGAAGACAATCTTGATTACTCCCACGGCCAGGTTGACATCACCAAGAGTACTGGTGATTTCGGCGATTTCACTTTCACTATCTCGAAAGCTGAAGAGAACCCGTTTGACGATGATGACCTGAAAGTTGTCGTTTCCTGATCCAAAAGCTTCTGATCGGCTCGCCGAAACAATCTGAATAGGAGAAACAGTTATGAAAATGGTAACAGCGATCATCAAGCCTTTTAAGCTCGATGATGTACGTGAAGCACTCGGCGACCTGGGCCTGTCCGGCATCACGGTCACCGAGGTCAAGGGCTTCGGGCGTCAGAAAGGACACACAGAACTCTACCGTGGTGCTGAGTATGTTGTGGACTTTCTGCCGAAAACCAAGATCGAGGCAGTGGTTCCGGCCGATGTGCTCGACCAGGTTATCGAGGCAATCTCAAGCGCTGCACAAACAGGCAAGATCGGAGACGGCAAGATTTTTGTCTCCAGCGTCGAGCAGGTCGTGCGTATCCGTACCGGTGAAACCGGTACGGAAGCGATTTAAGCGAACGGAGGAAATTGACAATGGAAAACCAGATATTTGAACTTCAGTACGCGATCGATACCTTCTACTTCCTGGTCAGCGGCGCCCTCGTCATGTGGATGGCTGCAGGCTTCTCAATGCTGGAAGCGGGCCTGGTACGATCAAAAAACACGGCCGAAATTCTGACCAAGAACGTCGCCCTCTTTGCCATCTCCTGCATCATGTACCTGATTTGTGGCTACATGATCATGTATGGTGGCGACCTCTTCCTGAGCGGCATTGCCGGTGGCGACTCACTTGTTGACGACGCACTTGCTGCCTCTGCAGAGAACGGTTTCGGCGGCGACTCGGTCTACTCGGGCGCATCCGATTTCTTCTTCCAGGTGGTCTTCGTGGCAACTGCCATGTCGATTGTCTCAGGTGCTGTTGCCGAACGCATGAAGCTTTGGGCATTCCTGCTGTTTGCAGTCGTCATGACTGGTTTCATCTACCCGATGGAAGGCAACTGGACCTGGGGCGGCGGATCAGTCTTCGGCCTCTACAGCCTTGGTGATGATTTCGGCTTCTCTGACTTTGCCGGCTCTGGCATCGTCCACATGGCCGGTGCAGCAGCTGCCCTTGCCGCAGTACTGGTTCTCGGACCACGTAAAGGCAAGTACACGGCTGACGGCAAGATCAATGCGATCCCGGGTGCCAACCTGCCACTGGCAACGCTTGGTACCTTCATCCTGTGGATGGGGTGGTTCGGCTTCAACGGCGGTTCAGTACTCAAGCTCGGTGATATCGCCAGCGCCAACTCTGTCGCCATGGTATTCCTGAATACCAATACCGCAGCAGCAGGCGGCGCGGTCACAGCACTGGTTACAGCACGCATGTTGTTTGGCAAGGCCGATCTGACCATGCTGCTCAACGGCGCACTTGCAGGACTGGTTGCAATCACAGCAGAGCCATCGACTCCGAGCCCACTTGAAGCAACCCTGATCGGTGCTGTCGGTGGCCTTATCGTGGTCTTCTCGATCATCTCGCTTGATAAAATGAAGATTGATGATCCTGTCGGTGCCATCTCGGTGCACGGCGTTGTCGGACTCTGGGGCCTGCTCGCGGTACCAATGACCAATGACGGAACCACTTATTTCGGCCAGCTGGTTGGCGCAGGCACCATCTTCGCATGGGTCTTCGGTGTCAGCCTTGTCACATGGCTGATCATCAAGGTCATCATGGGTGTACGTGTCAGTGAAGAAGAGGAGTATGAAGGAGTCGATCTCGCAGAGTGCGGTCTCGAAGCCTATCCGGAATTCGTCAAGAACTGATCATTTCCGACTCTTCAACTTAACAAGCCGGGGCTCTGCCCCGGCTTTTTTTCGAATAAAAAATTCAAAGATCATGCAGGAACTGCGGTGTCGCAAGCGCCCCCAGGTGAATGCCCTCGTTGTAGTAACGCGTCTCGAAAGAGCGCTCTCTGGCAGCATCGGCACGAAAAGTGTCGAGCCCGCCCTTGCCTGCCATCGTTGCGGACCACCAGCCGGATGGATAGATCGGTTGCGGAAAACTTAGCAGGCGTGTCGCGAAAAAACCGGCCTTGTGCATATCGGCACTCATGCACCTGATCAGCTCCTCGTGTAACAACGGAGACTCACTCTGCTGAACCATAACACCATCCTCCCCGAGCGCTTCAAAACAGGCCTTGTAAAAAGCCGCACTAAAAAGAACTTTACCGGGACCAACAGGATCGGTGCTGTCGACAATGATGACATCAAGCGAACCCGGCTGCGCTTCCTGCATCCACTTGATTCCATCAATAAACAGCAACTCGGCACGCGGATCGTTATTCGATTCACACAACTCGGGAAAGTAGATTTCGGAAACACGCGTTACGCGTTCGTCGATATCGATCTGGGTAGCATGCTCGACTTCCGTATGCTTGAGCACCTCGCGCAGCGTACCGCAGTCTCCCCCTCCAATGATGGCTACATTTTTCGGTGCAGGATGCGTGAAGAGTGCCGGGTGCGACATCATTTCATGGTAGAGAAAATTATCCCGCGTCGACACCATGGTGCAATCATCGATCACCATCAGGTTACCCCACTCAGTCGTTTCATAAACCTCGATCTTCTGATAATTCGAGGTCTCTTCATGAAGCTTGCCGGTGATTTTTAGCGAGATGGCCGAACCAGTTCCGTCCATCGCCTCTGAAAACCAGTTTCTGTCCAACATTTCAGGTTCCCTTGGAGTGAATAATCAGCGAACATTATCTCTCAAAACCCTGGGGCGCAAGCAAGATCACAAACCATGCAAAATGAATCGGAAAAAAATCAGCACTATGGCGTTACCCGCTGGGGTAACGGCTATTTTTCCATTTCCGCTACCGGACAACTCGAGACGCATCTCGATGGTCATCGGCAAGCACTCGTTGAAATCGCTGCATCTGCCCGTGACAAGCAACTGGATCTTCCACTACTGGTACGCTTTCCGGGTATCCTGCGCCACCGCGCACGCAGCCTGTGCGAAACATTCAGCGCCGTTGCCCACGAAGCTGATTACAAGGGCAACTACCAGTGTATCTACCCGATAAAGGTCAACCAGCAGAGAACCGTGATCGAACAGATCGTCACCGGCGGGAAAGGCTGCGTTGGTCTCGAGGCAGGTTCAAAACCTGAACTGATGGCCGTCATGGCACTATCCGAAAAAGGCAGCGTGATTGTCTGCAACGGCTACAAGGATCGTGAATATATCCGTCTTGCACTAATCGGGCGCGCACTCGGACTACAACTCTACATCGTCATTGAGAAAGCCAGCGAGCTGCAGCTGATTGAAGAAGAGAGCGCATCTCTGGGTGTCGAACCCCTGCTCGGTGTACGTGTTCGACTCGCTGCATCCGCATCCGGTAACTGGCAAAATTCAGGTGGCGAGAAGGCAAAATTCGGCCTAACTGCAACCCAACTGATCACCCTTGTTGAACAACTCAAGAGCAACGGTCACTTACACTGGCTGCAACTGCTGCACTCTCATATCGGCTCACAAATCCCCAATCTGCGAGATATTGCCAAAGGCGTGAACGAGGCAAGTCGTTACTATGCTGAGCTCCGCAACCTTGGAGCAGACATCAAAATCGTCGATGTCGGTGGCGGTCTCGGCATCGACTACGAGGGCACAGCTTCACGTCACTACTGCTCCATCAACTACACCCTGGAGAACTATGCCCGCACCATTATCGAGAGCATACAGAACAGCTGTCGCAACAACGATGTGCCAGAACCTGACATCTTCACTGAATCAGGCAGGGCCCTGACAGCTCATCATGCAGTGCTGATTACCAACATCATCGACAGCGATCCGATTGCATCTGACTCCAAAACTCTCCCCGTTATGGAAGTATGCAGTGCAATCACCAAGCTGTCAGGTCTGCAACAGCAAATCGATTCACTGTCACCAAATGAAATTCACGAAGAGGCACGATACCTTCTGGATGAATCATTAACACTATTCGAGAACGGGGAAATCAACCTGCAACAGTGGAGCCATGCAGAACAGCTCTACATCAAACTTTGCCAACTGATCCGCCCTCGTCTCAGGGCCGACAGGCGACGTGACAGGGACCTGCTTGATCGCCTCAACTTGCAACTTGCGGACAAGCTGTTCATCAATTTCTCACTGTTTCAATCAACACCTGACGTCTGGGCAATTGACCAGATTTTCCCCATCATGCCGCTGACAAGGCTCAATGAAGAACCACAGCGCAACGCGATACTGCATGATCTGACATGTGACTCTGATGGCTGTATCAGCAGCTATGTTGATGCTGACGGAATTGAATCAACCCTGCCCTTGCATACAACTGATGAGAGTCATTACCTCCTCGGAATTTTCCTGGTCGGTGCCTACCAGGAGATCCTCGGCGACATGCATAACTTGTTTGGTGACACACATGCCATTAACGTCGAAGTCACTGTGGATGGTTTTGAAATAACTGAAATTGAAAAAGGCGATGCCATTGATGAACTGCTGGAATATGTTCACTTTGATCCGCAGAAGATGCTGAACAGATATGAGAAATTGCTCGAAAATGCCAATCTAGATGCAAATACCCGCTCCGCCTGGTTGGAGGAACTCTCATCCGGTCTGACCGGATACTCATATCACGAAATGTAGGAGTGGTGTCTCGTGATCTCGATGACAAAACTGCATTCAATCGCCCCGAGACGGGGCTCCTACAATCACATTGATGCCGGAAGAAATACTACCCTCAAGAACTCAACATAAGATCGAGCTCTTGCAACCTCTCGGAAGTACCAACATCAATCCATGTGCCCTGGTAGTGCGAACCGCCGACACGCCCCGCATCCATCGCTTCCCGTAATAATGGTGCGAGTGGAAACTTGCCGTCACCGTATCCTTCAAACAGTGCCTTGCGATAGATGCCGACACCGCTGAACGTCAGCCTTGTTTCACCCTGCTGCTGTAATCGCCCCTGCTCCAGGGCGAAATCACCTTGTGGGTTGTGTTGTGGATTATCCACCATCAACAAGTGTGCAAGATCATCGTCTTCGATCTGAAGCGATGCATAATCAGGCGTCATCCAGATATCGCCGTTGACCACAAGAAAAGGATCAGAAAGCAGAGGCAGTGCCCTGAATATACCACCACCAGTTTCAAGCGCCTCACCCTCTGCCGAATAACTGATCTCAACACCGTAGGCAGAGCCGTCGCCAAGCGCGGTTTCAATCTGCTCACCCAACCACGCATGATTAATCACCAGCTGACGCAAACCGGCGCTGGCGATACGTTCAATATGATGGGTAATCAGTGGCTTCCCTGCAATGGGCAGCAGGGGTTTGGGTGTATGGTCTGTGAGGGGGCGCATGCGCTCGCCGCGTCCAGCGGCGAGAATCATGGCTGTTACTGGCTGGCGCATCATGCCTGGCATGACGGCTATTTCTTCTTCATTGACTCAAAGAATTCATCATTGGTCTTGGTTTGCTTGAGCTTGTCAAACAGGAACTCCATCGCGGCGACCTCGTCCATCGGGTGGAGTATCTTGCGCAGAATCCACATCTTCTGCAGTTCGGCTGCCGGCATCAGCAGATCTTCGCGACGCGTACCCGAACGGTTGATATTGATAGACGGGAAGATGCGCTTCTCAGCAATGCGGCGATCAAGATGCACTTCCATGTTTCCCGTGCCCTTGAACTCCTCGTAGATTACATCATCCATACGCGAGCCGGTATCGACCAGTGCCGTGGCGATAATTGTCAGCGAGCCACCCTCTTCAACGTTACGTGCCGCACCAAAAAAACGCTTGGGGCGCTGCAGTGCATTGGCGTCAACACCACCGGTAAGCACCTTACCTGACGATGGCACTACCGTGTTGTATGCTCGGGCCAGGCGGGTAATCGAGTCAAGCAGGATAACAACATCCTTGTTGTGCTCGACGAGACGCTTGGCTTTTTCAATCACCATCTCGGCAACCTGCACGTGACGTGCGGCAGGCTCATCAAAGGTTGATGAAACAACTTCACCTCGTACCGAGCGCGCCATCTCTGTCACTTCCTCGGGGCGCTCATCAATCAGCAGCACGATGAGATGCACCTCGGGATGATTGTTGGCAATGCTCTGTGCGATGTTCTGCATCAGCATGGTTTTACCGGCCTTGGGAGGCGATACGATGAGACCACGCTGACCCTTGCCAATGGGCGCAACCAGTTCAATCGTACGTGCGGTAATATCCTCGGTACTGCCGTTGCCTACCTCGAGCTTGAACTTCTTGTTCGCAAACAGCGGCGTGAAGTTTTCGAAAAGAATCTTGTTCTTAGCATTTTCCGGCTTGTCGAAATTGATCTTATCAATTTTCAGCAGCGCGAAATAACGCTCCGTCTCCTTTGGCGGACGAATTTTTCCTGAAATACTGTCGCCTGTACGCAGACTGAAACGACGAATCTGGCTTGGCGAAACATAGATATCATCCGGCCCTGCAAGGAAAGAACTATCTGCTGAGCGCAGAAAGCCAAAACCATCGGAGAGTATCTCGAGAACACCATCTCCGTAGATATCCTCCCCCTTTTTGGCGTGCGCCTTGAGGATGGAAAATATCAGATCCTGTTTGCGTGAGCGTCCGGTTTCCTGGATATCCATCGACTGTGCGAGTTTTACCAGTTCCGGGATGGGCATTTTTTTCAGTTCGGTCAGATTCATTAGGTCGTTCTTCATCTGGAGGTCAGAATTCTGGATGCTGGAAGGCATCCATTGGGTGAGGGTTGTTTTCTGAAATTGTTATTGGTTTACCTTGCCGTCACAAGGACGGCAAGGAGTCATATTACAGGTTGCTATCGATAAATGCGGTCAGCTGTGACTTCGACAAGGCACCAACCTTGGTAGCCTCAACATCACCACCTTTGAATATCATCAGTGTCGGAATGCCACGAATGCCGAATTTTGGCGGCGTATCGGGATTGTCATCGATGTTCAGCTTGGCAACCTTGAGTTTGCCGGCATACTCACCTGCAATCTCTTCAAGTACTGGTGTAATCATTTTGCATGGGCCACACCACTCGGCCCAGTAATCTACAAGTACCGGCTCACTCGAGTTGAGAACATCGGCCTCAAAAGAATCGTCCGTCACTTCTATAATTGTTTCGCTCAATGAAGGTCTCCGTATTGCGAATTCCGGGATAACATACAGCGTAGAATCAACGCGCATGCATACGGTATCAGGTCAGATCATGTACTTGTTATTTATGCCAGGATTTGACCAGAAACCATTGTAACTCGGCCTTTTGGCCAGAAATGTGATTGCTATTTGATCCTATAACGCAAGCCTTTTCAAGCCAAAAAACCATTTTTTTTGATTTTTACTGCGGAAGGGAAAGCACCGCCCGTTGAATAGAAATCAGCGACTTCAGGGCATAATACCCATCGGGCGCGACATCTGACGTGTCTCGTAACGCATGCCGGATACGCTATATGACATATTACTGGTGCGGTAGTCGATATTGGACATGCCGATATCCAGCAGCCCCATCTCTTCTGCAATCGCACCCATATGTTCGGATATGCCATCCATGTTATGACGTACGTTGGTCAACCGGGTCGTCATGCTCCCCATATGTCCGGTAATCTCGTCCATGTTGCTGATATGGCTATTGAGATCACTGACAGTGCCGGTAATTTCAACCATGTCGCCACGAATCACCTGCAGGTTGGCATGCATCGAATCCATGTTCTCGACAATGCCGTTGAGATCACGATACAGCACCGTGACATAGTAGACGTTGAAGATCGCAAGAATCGCCAGCATGATTGAGACGGCATGAATAATGTAGTCAGTAATCTGGAATGAGCGATAGCGCTCGTCAAGGTGGAGCTGTGTTTCACGACCCAGCTTTCCGATTACCTTGATCCAGGTCTCCCTGGAATCACAACGTTCAGAATCTGATGTTCCCTGGTTAATATTCTCTTCTGTCATGGTTCAGACTCCTAATCCAGAAAAGGGAACATTTTGTTCAAAGTGCGAGAAGGTCTTGCCATATCCTTCATATCGTAGCGCATGCGCACAACCTCAAAATCCATTCGATCAACCGTGTTGGAGATACTATCGACCTTGGTGCGAACACCATGTACGTTCTCACCGATACCACTGATCCTGTTCAGCATATCGTCCATGTCAGAAGAGACAAACTCCATTTCCGAATCCATGATTGAGGTGTAATCACGTATTTCGTTAAGTTGTGCCACGCGTGTTTCCATCGAACCGACATAACTTTTCATGGCCGTCATCTGGTCAGCAACCTGGGTAAAGTTATGGTTCATATCGGTCACGACCGCATTCATCCGGTTGACTTGGGAAGAGAGTGTCAGTAGCAGGATCAGGATCGAGATAGCGATCATGCCGAGAATGAGAATGCCCGCAACGATACTGTAGTTAAGCCGGACAGCCAGCTTGTTCTTCATCTCAATCTGGCTGAGAATGATTCCCTCAAACGAACTGACGGCACGGCGAAACTGCTGTTCGCGTACGTTCTCGTCATCGCTTATCGGAAAGCTTTTTTTATTCTCTTCAACCATTTTTTTCTCAGCAGAAAAAGGAGAAACCAGTGAACCCGTGCTACGAGCTCTATCGTTTTATTAGCTAATACTTATATTGTAGACTAATTTCATGCGGCAGGCCATCTTTTTGTTTTTGAATTCGATTTGCCCGTTAGCAGATACCCTTCAAATTGATCTTTCACCAAGACAGGAAATTTATCTTCCGGCGCTTCACACTACTGTATTAGATGGTTTTCTGCTCTACAGCACCCTGAAATACTATACTGCGTACTATTTTTTCAACTACACAATGACAAGTCGTGCTGACACTCAGTATAATCAAAAATTGAATTGAATTCTTCCCACGTAAAAAAGAGGACCCCCGATGACCCAGCCCACTATGTCAGACCGTGACGGCCTGATCTGGCTTGATGGAGAGATGGTTCCATGGCGAGATGCCAAGGTTCACGTACTCACCCACACACTGCATTATGGTATGGGTGTATTCGAGGGTGTGCGCGCATATCATGCAGAAAAAGGCACGGCGATCTTTCGTCTTGAAGAGCATACCAAGCGCCTGTACGAATCGGCACATATTCTCGGTATGGAAATCCCCTTCGATAGTGACACACTCAATCAGGCACAGCTTGCCTCGGTGCGTGAGAACAGCCTTGAGTCTGCCTATATCCGCCCGATGGTCTTCTACGGCTCTGAAGGAATGGGTTTGCGCGCGGACAACCTGCGCACTCATGTCATGATCGCTGCCTGGAGCTGGGGCTCCTATCTTGGTGAAGAAGGTATGACCAAGGGCATCCGTATTCGCACCTCCTCTTTTACTCGCCACCATGTCAACATCACCATGTGTCGTGCCAAGGCCAACGGAAACTATATGAATTCAATGCTGGCACTGAAAGAGGCTCTCGACACCGGTTATGATGAAGCCTTGCTGCTGGATAGCAACGGTTTTGTTATGGAGGGCAGCGGTGAAAATATCTTTATCGTTCGAGATGGTAAAATTTACACACCCGATCTTGCATCTGCTCTCGACGGAATCACGCGCCGTACCATCATGCAACTTGCAGATGAGCTGGGCACGCCAGTGATTGAAAATCGCATCACGCGCGACGAAGTCTATATCGCCGATGAAGCCTTCTTTACCGGAACGGCAGCCGAAGTCACGCCAATCCGTGAGCTTGACGGACGCACAATCGGCTGTGGATCGCGCGGTCCGGTCACGGAAAAACTCCAGACACTCTATTTTGATGCTGTCCACGGACGCAGTGCCGAGCACGAAGAGTGGCTGGCCTATGTCTAAGCAGCGCTAGGCCGGCCTGAATCATGGTTTTGAAAGGTACAATTCAGTGTCCGCATTGTGGCGCAACCTATCGCATGACGGCTGCCCTTGCTGCGAAAGTCGGCCAGGATGCCCATTGCGCCTTGTGTAAGGGTATCTTCACCATACCCGGACCAGCTGCCGGGGCCAGTGAGTCATCCCCTGAAGAGGTGCGCGAGACGGCCCCGGAAATGAGGCACACTATAGAAGAAAGCCAAACAAGGCCTGAGCCTGAGCCTGAGCCTGAGCCTGAGCCTGAACCTGAACCTGAACCTGAACCTGAACCTGAACCTGAACCTGAACCTGAACCTGAACCTGAACCTGAACCTGAACCTGAGCCAGAGCCTGAACCAGTTCCAAAGCCCGAACCTGAACCAGTTCCAGAGCCGGAGCCTGCGCCAAAACCAGCGCCAAGACCCAAACCCAGGCCTAAACCTAAATCCAAGCCAAAGACCAGGTCAAAGCCCAGGACTGAGCAGGCTCCCACGCCTGCACGAAAGCAAAAGCCTGACGACGGCCAGCAAAGAAAAGATAAAGCAGCTTGCGCAACCGACAGTCCCACAGCTGAACAAGAGCCTGATCTGGACAATCTCACACCAAGAGTGAGAAAAGAGAAGCCGAGCGCGACTGAATCCAGCAAAGGCCGTGGTTACAGCACGGCAATTCGCGGACTCAGACCTGATCGAAGACCACGAAAAGCTGAAAGGCACCCTGCCGCGACTCATTCACCAAGAGAAGTTCCGGTAGATGTGCCCGAAGTCAGAATAGAAGAGACGCAAGAAGAGACTCGCAGCAGACCCGGTTGGCATATTGCTGCCGGCGTACTGGTACTCGTTCTGTGTGTGCAACTGGCCTGGTCCTTCCGTGACAACCCTGCGGTCTACAAAACCATGGCCTCGGCCAGCGAAATGCTTGGCATGACGCCTCCCATGATTCGCTCACCAGATGAACTTGAACTGACCAACCGCCTGTTCACACGTGTTGAAAACAGTGACAACCTGTTTGATCTGCACCTGACTGTTGCCAACCGGGCAATCTGGCCCCAGCCCTATCCCACAATCGAGCTAACCCTGACGGATAAATATGGCATCAGCCGGGTGCGACAGAGAATCAAACCGGAAGCCTACCTGCAAAACAGTGATCAAGGCGTCATAGGTGCGGGTGAAGAGGTAGAGATCAGCTTTCTCGTGGAGAGCTCATCCAGTGATGTCGTCGGATTTCTGCTGGAGTTCCTCTAAACCGGCGTAAAAAGCCTTGCGCAGGAGTAATTGCTTCTGTAGAATCTCGCGATTCCCGATTTTGTGGACGATTTGAGTGTAAGGCAATGAAAGCAGATATCCATCCAGAATACAATGAGATCACAGTGACCTGTAGCTGTGGCAACAGCTTCGAGACCAAATCAACGCTGAGCAAAGACCTGGCCGTTGAAGTCTGCTCTGCTTGCCACCCGTTTTTCACTGGCCAGCAGAAAGCAGCCAGTACCGGCGGTCGTGTGGACAAATTCCGCAAGCGTTACGCTCGATAAAAGCGCAGTACAAGCGGACGAAAAGGCACCCTCGCGGTGCCTTTTTTTGTGCTCAGCCAAAAATGGTGCATAATCAGCAGCTCGAATGCTGCTTTGCAGTAATCCTACTATTTTAAAACGTCATGACAACAACACCCGCCAAGCCAATAAGGATCAGCTGATGAGCAAGACAGACAACGCCGACAAAGAGATCAACGACGCCGCGCTCCTCTACCACGAGCAACCAAAACCAGGAAAAATTGCCACAGAAGTCACCAAACCAACCAAAACTCAGCACGACTTGTCGCTTGCCTACACTCCGGGTGTTGCGGAACCGGTCAGGCGCATCGCCGATAATATCGAAGACGCCTATCGCTACACGGCCAAGGGCAACCTGGTTGGTGTCATCACCGACGGCACCGCAGTACTTGGTCTTGGCAACGTCGGTTCACTTGCCGGCAAACCCGTCATGGAAGGCAAGGGTGTACTTTTCAAACACTTTGCCGACATCGATGTATTCGATATTGAAGTAGACGCACCCAGCCCGCAGGCTTTCATTGAAACAGTCAAACAGATTGCCCCCACTTTTGGCGGCATCAACCTCGAGGATATTGCCGCGCCACACTGTTTCGAGATTGAGGATGCGCTCAAGGAAGCCCTGGATATCCCCGTGTTCCACGATGACCAGCACGGAACTGCCATCATCATCGCGGCAGGACTATTGAACGCGCTGCAACTACAAGAGAAACAGCTTGCCGATGCCAGTATCGTGATCATCGGCGCCGGTGCTGCCGGTATTGCCACCATTCGCCTGCTTATCTCACTCGGCGCTCAGCCTGGCAACATCTACGCAATCGATCGCAAGGGTGTCATCCACACAGGGCGCGATGACCTGAACATCTACAAGCAGGGTGTTGCCGTGGATACAGACAGGCGCTCACTTGCTGACGCCATGAATGGCGCAGATATCGTCATCGGGGTCTCCGGACCTGACCTGATTACTGAAGAGATGCTTGCCAGCATGGCTGACAAGCCGATTGTTTTTGCACTATCCAATCCGGTACCAGAGATTCGCCCGGAAGTGGCTAACAAGGTACGTAATGATATGATCATGGCCACAGGCCGCAGTGATTACCCGAACCAGGTAAATAATGTTCTCGGCTTTCCCTTCATCTTCCGTGGTGCACTCGACGCACGTGCCACCTGTATCAACAGCGAGATGCAGATTGCCGCAGTCCATGCACTGAAAGAGCTGACCCATGAAGCAGTGCCACAGGATGTTCTGGAGGCATACGAACTGGATTCTCTCGAATTTAGCCCGGGCTACATTATCCCCAAGCCGCTTGATTCACGCCTACGCGAGCGCGTTTCCAACGCCGTCAAGCAGGCAGCAATCGATTCGGGTGTTGCCAAGGCCCCTGCCGCCTGATCGGGCATTAAAACCACCCGGATGGCAGGAATTTAGTCGTCCGGGTGAAGCACCCAATTCCTCCCCCCAAGAGCGGGACAATGATGGAATTACTTCAATTTAGACCCCGCCACAACCATAAATCAATGACTTAGGCTCCACATAGGGTGTTAATTTCCGTTACAATGCCTTGATAAAATATTTTGTGCATTGCATCATATGCACCTATAACTACCATACCAAGGAGATCACCAATGAGTGATGAAACAGTCACACTAACAGTGAACCGCACCGGAGAATCACATGAATTCCCCGTGCTTCACGGCACAGAGGGACCGGGAACGATCGATATCTCGAAGCTCTACGGTAAAACAGGCCTGTTTACCTACGACCAGGGCTTTGTATCCACTGCCAGCTGTAACAGTTCCATCACTTATATTGACGGTGACGAGGGCATTCTGCGCTACCGCGGCTATCCCATAGAGCAACTCGCTGCCAAATGCGCCTACACCGAGGTTGCCTACCTGTTGATGTATGGCGACCTGCCAAACAGCGAACAACATGACAAGTTTGTCACCGACATGCACCGCTATGCGATGATCAATGAATCCCTGACAAACTTCTTCAAGGGTTTCCGCTACGATTCGCACCCGATGGCAATGATGGTCGGCGTAATGGGCTCGCTATCAGCTTTTTACCACGACTCTCTTGATATCAATAACCCGGAGCATCGTGAGTTTTCTGCCCAACGCATGATCGCCAAGGTTCCGACCATCGCAGCAGCTGCCTATAAACGTAACAATGGCGAGCCTTTCGTCTACCCGCGAAACGAGTACGAGTACTGCGGCAACTTCCTGCGCATGATGTTCTCGACCCCATGCTGTGATTTCAAGCTTGACCCGGTCGCCGAACGTGCGCTTAACGTGCTCTTTATCCTGCATGCCGACCACGAACAGAACGCCAGTACCTCGACAGTACGCCTTGCGGCATCATCAGGCGCGAACCCATTCACCTGTATCTCTGCCGGTATTGCTTCACTATGGGGCCCGGCGCATGGTGGTGCAAACGAGGCAGTTCTAGATATGCTGCATGAGATCGGCGACGTAAAAAATATCCCGGCATATATTGAACGCGCCAAGGACAAAGATGACCCCTTCCGCCTGATGGGCTTTGGTCACCGTGTCTACAAGAACTATGATCCGCGTGCCAAGATCATCCGTGAGGTTGCAGATGAAGTGCTAGAGCGTTATGTCGGTGAAGACACGCCGCTGTTTGACCTCGCTCGCGAACTAGAGAGAATCGCACTGGAAGATGACTACTTCGTCGAGCGCAAGCTCTACCCGAACGTCGACTTCTACTCGGGCATTATCTACCGCGCCCTGGGATTCCCGAAAAACATGTTCACACCGCTGTTCGCCATCGCACGTACTTCCGGATGGGTATCACACTGGATGGAAATGATGGACGACCCAAGCAACCGTATTGGCCGTCCTCGCCAGCTCTATGATGGTGAGGCGGAACGCAGTCACGTTGCCATGCAGTATCGGAAGTAAGAGCCCCCCGAGACGACTGGATGGCCGCCATCCCCGCGAAAGCGGGGATCTGAATCCTGCACAATAATCAGATTCCGGGTCTCCACTCAGTTACGTGACCCTACAGAGGTGTTGTTGCAGGAACCCCATCCCCGGGGCGATTGCCCACCAAGTTCTGCAACTGCTTCAGATTCAACCCAGCATCACGCCTGCCCGTTACTTCGTCCACAGGTGGCTGTCGCAGGCTCGAAAGTGGTAACAGCAACAAGCGAAATTGCTGTCCCGCATGCGGGACAAAAAAGAGCTGCACCGGCTGCTGGTTGTCGAGCAACAGGTCATCACTCTCCCACACCAGCTGCTTCTCCATCAGGGTAAATACCAGCTCCTTGGGTGAATCTGCGTAGACGTAAATGAGAATATCGGCTCTTGGCGCCGAAATACCGCGTGCAAGTGGACCAGCGAGGTGTGGTGAGAATGGCTCAAGCCATGACATCATCTCGGCTGCTGCTTCGTGTTGGACTGCCACGCAGGAGATATCCTGCGGACGGAAAAGCTTCTGATAATTTCTGAAAGCGGTCTCGATCATCATCATATCGGGCAGTTCGCGCTCCCTGCTGACACCGAGACGTTGCGTTGCCTTGCGCCGCGCCCAGCCATAATCGACTGTACCCGCCTCGGTTAACAGCCGGGCTGCCTCTTCGGCAATCTTCTGTTTCATACTTACCCCCTGATCCCGGCACAAACCAGCCATCCCGACACAAGCTCGTCATCCCGGGCTTGACCCGGGGTCCACATCAAAAAAGGTCATCCTCAGCTTGCGGCTTCTCATCCAGCACATCAAGTACTTCCGGATTGAAAATCGCCTCGACCGTGACGTCCTCGAAATCAGCGCCATTATGGACGATGCCTTCAGGCTGCTGCGGCTCGGTCTCCGGAACCCCATCCAGCGCCACGCGCATATAATCTATCCAGGCGGGTAAGGCTGCACGCCCACTAAATTCACGACGGCCGAGTGTCAGCGAGTTATCCAGGCCGACCCAGGCAACCGCAACCAGTGATTCGTTGTATCCGTTGAACCAGGCATCCTTGTAGTCGTTTGTCGTGCCAGTTTTACCTGCAAGATCCTTGCGTCCAAGTACTTTCGCATCCTTGCCCGTACCCATGTTGATGACATCCTTCATCATCGAATAGATCAGATAGCGGTTTTCCGCGCTCACAGTCCTCGGTGCCTGTTCATCTGCAGGGCACACCTCGCAGGCCCTGAGTGGTTTTGCCCGGTAAATCGTGCCGACACCTTCCTGTTCGATACGCACAATCTGGAACGGATTAACCAGGAAACCACCATTGGCAAAGACACTGTATGCACGAGCCATCATCAACGGTGTCACCTCGGCACTGCCGAGCGCCAGGGCAAGACCGTCTGGCAGTTTATCCTTGTCAAAACCGAAGCGAGTGACATGGTCGAGAGCAAAATCGATACTGATACTGCGCAGCAGGCGAATCGAAATCAGGTTCTTGGAAAAAGCGAGTCCCTGGCGTAGTGGCGTAGGACCGGTAAATTTGCGATTTGCATTTGATGGTTTCCACACACCCGAATCAAGCGTCACATCCTCGATAACCACTGGCGCATCATTGATGATACTTGATGGCTGAAAGCCTGCAGCGAGGGCGGCAGAATAGATAAATCCCTTAAAACCCGAGCCGGGCTGGCGCGAAGCCTGGGTAACACGATTGAATTTGCTGTGAAAAAAATCATAGCCGCCTGCAAGTGCTATCACTGCTCCCGTGTGCGGATCGAGCGATACGAGTGCACCCTGCGCCTTGGGGATCTGCGCAAGTCGCCAGTAACTGCGCAACTCGCCCTGCTTGTCTTTTTCATTCTCTACATAAGCAATTCGTACAAGATCGCCCAAAGAGACTATATCCACCGCTCTCTTCGGCTCCTTGCCGAGACGGTTGACCGACACATAGGGCGAAGCCCATTTGAGCCCTTGCCAGCCTATTGTGCGTCGGCTTCCATCTGCGTGCTCGACAACAATCTCACGCTCCGAGGGGATATCCACGACAATCACCGGCAGCAAGTTTCCGACTGCCAGTAACCGGCCAAGCTGCCGGGCGCGCTCATTGGCATCCTGCCAACCAACGATCTGTGTCTCGGGACCACGATAGCCATGACGCATGTCATAGGCATCGAGCGCTGTTCGCAACGCCTTGTTTGCGGCTCGCTGCAGCCGGGTCTTAACCGTTGTGTGGACGTGATAACCGCCGGTATAGGCCGCATCACCGAAACGCTCGACCATTTCGGCACGGACCATCTCGCCTATATAGGCCGCCCCGAGTTCGATTTCAGGCGTATAGCGAGAAGCTGTGATTGGTTTCGCTGTTTCTGCCTCGTAGACGGCATCACTGATATGCTCAAGTGTATGCATACGCTTGAGAACATGATTGCGGCGTTTCAACGCACGCTCGGGATTCGTCAGCGGATTATTCGATGATGGCGCCTTGGGCAGGCCTGCGATCATGGCAATCTCGGCCAGGCTCAACTCGTCGAGTTCTTTATTATAGTAAGTATGCGCTGCCGAAGTGATGCCGTAAGATCTGTGGCCGAGATACACCTTGTTAAGGTAAAGCGTCAGGATTTCATCCTTCTCAAGCTCCCGCTCAACACGCAGTGCAAGCAGGATCTCCAGGAATTTTCGCTTATAGCTCTTCTCGGGTGAAAGGAAAAAATTACGCGCCAGCTGCATGGTGATGGTACTGCCGCCCTGTTTCTTGCGCCCAGTCTTGATGAGACTGACAGCAGCACGCAGCAGGCCCTTGTAGTCAACCCCCGGGTGGGTATAAAAGTTGGAATCCTCAACAGCCAGAATCGCCTTCACCATCGCATCCGGAATCTCTTCGCGCGTCAGGGGTTCACGACGTTTCTCGCCATATTCCGAGATCATATCTCCTTCGGCTGAATAGATACGTAGCGGAATCTGCAAGCGAACATCACGCAGTTGCTCGGCATCAGGCAGCTGAGAGTCGAGATAGAACCATGCCGAAGCGATGCCGAGAGAAACCAGCATGCCGCCGGTCATCACCATAGCGAGGAGAAAATTGATGAATTGACCAATTGATTTCATATTTCTACAGCACGTCGCTCACCACTATTAATGTGATGATTCGTATAAATTAACAGGAGACTGGTCATTTTAGCACCACATCGCCCAAACCGGATAATCGACTCTATTTGAACCACGTCACAACTACGCAACGATATCGGCAGCTTTTTCACCACGCCGGTAACGCCCGGTCATCTCACGGTAGGCTTTTTCCAGACTCCTGGTGTAATCCTTGGTATTAAACAGGGCGGTTGCATCCCTGTTTGCCACCAATTTATCCCTGATTGCCTGTAACTTGACTCTGTTTGTCGCCAATTCGATCGCCAGTGCCTCGTACTCTTCGGCTGTTTCAGTAATCAACTCCGGCAAGCCGACAGCATGTAACAGACTGGCTGCGACCCTGGCATGAAATGCCTTGCCGATCTGCGTCAGCACCGGAAGCCCCAGCCACAGGGCATCCGTGGCCGTTGTGTGGGCATTATAGGGAAGCGTATCCAGAAACAGGTCAGCGAGACGATGGCGTGCGAGGTGCACATCATGATCTACACGGCTTGCATACACGAGACGGTCTCTGCTAATTCCTGCCTTTTCTGCCTCGCTACAAAGATTATCTTCAGCCGTCTCCCTGTTCGATCCGGTGTAGAGCCACAAAACACTGCCGGGAACAGCCTCGAGAATCCGCATCCAGATCTGAAATCTTTCCGGAAGAATCTTTTCATTGCGATTAAAACAGCAAAACACAAAGCCCGACTCAGGCAAGCCCTGCTGACTGCGACTGACAGGATAGGCAGACACCTGATATTGCCGGCTTGTGGGGAAATAGGTACCCGGCATAGTCACCACGGATTCGGAAACATAACGCCTCGACTCCTGCGTCACGACAAACCTGTCAGCGATAATATAATCCATGTAATCCACAGCCATTGTTCCGGGATATCCGAGGAAGCTGACCTGCAGAGGTGCAGCCCGCAGCGCGAATATCCCGTTCCTTGCATGCTTTGTGTATCCGCCAAGGTTTATCGCAACATCAATCCCCGCCTCTCTTGACATGGCGGTAACATCTTCATCACTTTTATCATTGACATCGACAAAACGGTCAAACAACCTCTGCAGCCTGAGGCGCATCGCATCATCATCTCCCCCGGGACCAAAAGAGAACGCGACAAGTTCAAAACGCTCGCGATCATGGAGTGAGATCAACTCCTCCAGCAGGTATGCCATTGGATGCTCGCGGAAGTCGGCTGAAAAGTAGCCGATACGGATTTTTTCGCCCTGCTGTGTGAGAGTGGCCCTGTCCGGCGCCGCCCCTGCCACCCTATCTGCCTGCGCTTCAACTTTCGCCGCTGACAATTGCAAAGCTGGATCATCCATCAGTTCCATCAATTTGAACAGTGATATGGCGGACTCTTTCCTCTTTAACTTCTGCACAACCAAGCGCCTCAGTTCATCAAATCCGCTCCAGTCACTCAATTGCATCTTTGTTGACAGATAGATGCCAGACAACATCTCCAGGTCCGGGTTATTTTGCATCGCTTTTTGCAAATACTCGAGCGCCTCATCAAGGCGCTGCCCATTCCTGGCGAAATTACCGCACATCAACAGGATTTCGGCATCATCAGGAGTGATTGACAGCGCCCTTTTATAGCTTTCTATAGCCTCTCTGCCGCGATGAAGTTTTTCCAGCGCGCGACCCTTGCAAAGAAGCACCTCCGTATCTGTTGGCCTGACAAGTAAATCCTTGTCGTACCAGTTCAGCGCCTCCGCGTTATTACCAAGATCGGCATATGCCATGCCGATATTCATCCAGACCTGGTCAAAACCGGGATCTATCTCCAGCGCCTTGAAATAACACTCCAGCGCTGCCTTGTGTCGATTGCTGTCAGCCAGTGTCACCCCTTTCGCAAACCAGGCATCAACATCATTCGGCGCCAACGCAAGCGCTTTGTCGAATGACTCCAGAGCTTGCGGAACCTGGTTAAGAAAATTTTGAGCCAATGCCTTGTTATACCAGGCCGCAGAACTGTCAGGCGCTTTTGCAAGCACCTTGTTGAAGAGCTTCAGTGCCTGCCGGTAATTTCCTTTCGCCGCGTAGGCATGCCCTTTTTCAAGCATGGAAGAGACTTCTGCTGTCGCCGCCTGTTTCATCATTACCACTCATTCACCTGTAAATAAACCCCGTAGCATCATACAATAAAGCCTCTTGTAGCTCTCTAGCGATAACCTTTCTACCGCAGCCCCCGATCTTTTCGCAATTCCTGTTGTCTTCTGCTGATTTATCCGGTAAGATTCGCGCCCTTTCGTGGGGAAATTCCCCGCGGGGCCTTCCTATTGATTAGTGCGGGCCAATTAACTAAATCGAATTTTTGTTAAGGATCAAGCGGATGACTACCGTTAGCGCAAAACCTGCCGAAGTACGCCGTGACTGGTATGTCGTGGATGCCGAAGGCAAAACACTGGGTCGCCTGGCGACTGAAATCGCACGCCGTCTGCGCGGCAAGCACAAGGCCGAGTACACGCCTCACGTTGACACAGGTGACTATATCGTCGTCATCAACGCCGAGAAAGTACACGTGACCGGTAACAAGATGCAGCAGAAGATGTACCATCATCACACTGGCTATGTAGGCAACCTGAAGTCGATTTCACTCGAAAAACAGCTTCAGAAAGCCCCTGAGCGCGTCCTCGAGAGCGCCGTGCGTGGCATGCTTCCAAGCAATAAGCTGGGGCGCGCCATGTTCAAGAAACTGCGTGTCTTCGCCGGTCCGGCACACACCCATGAAGCCCAGCAGCCACAGGCGCTGGAAATCTAACTTTTATTATTTAAAGAGTAAGCAGCATGGCACAAGCCCATAATTATGGAACAGGTCGTCGCAAAACATCAGCGGCTCGCGTTTTCATCACGCCCGGTAACGGCACTATCACTGTTAACAATCGCACGCTGGAGAACTTCTTCGGCCGCGAAACAGCCCGCATGATCGTGCGCCAGCCGCTCGAAATGACCGAGATGGCCGACAAACTCGACATCAAGATCACCGTCAGCGGTGGTGGCAACAGTGGCCAGGCCGGCGCTATTCGCCACGGCATTGCACGTGCACTGGTTGAATACAACGAAGAGCTTCGCAGCACAATGCGCAAAGCAGGCTTCCTGACTCGTGACGCCCGTATGGTTGAACGTAAAAAGGTCGGTCTGCACAAGGCGCGCAAGCGTCCGCAGTTCTCAAAGCGTTAATTCGCAGCCTTCTGCAAAAGGCCGAAGTCTCTGGCTTCGGCCTTTTTATTTGAACAACCTCATTTGGGGAATCGTCTAGCGGCAGGACTACGGACTCTGACTCCGTCAACGGGGGTTCAAATCCCTCTTCCCCAGCCACAAAAAAGCAAAAAGCCCTACGGGGCTTTTTTGCGTTTCTTCCATTAATGACAATCCGACCACCCCCCATCCTGCGCTCCCCCTTCTACAGCACCCCTCAATAACCAGCTGCAGCTGCCCACAAATAAACTCAATATAAACCTGCACTTAGGTAGATAGTGTAGTCTTTTTTCAACATTGTTTATAAATGTGGTATTTTTCACATGTTTTTCTTGCCGTGGCAGATTTGGTTACCTATACTGCGACCTGAGCAAGATGCTCCGCTCAACAAACAGGTATAGAGATATACCCACATCTTTATCGAACAAAGGAATTGTTTTTATGAAAAAATCAATCATCGCAGCAGCCATTGCTGTTGCAGTTGCGGCTCCAGCAGCAAACGCAGGCGTTACTCTTTACGGTAAGGTACATGTCTCTATT